>SBFY01000077.1 GCA_006227085.1 Gammaproteobacteria bacterium | reverse complement strand
GCCAACTCGATCAATGCCGCGCCGCTGCCATAGCCGATCACGGCACCGCTGGCTGCGGTCAGTAATGCTTCGGTCAGGAAGACCCCTTGTATCGCACGCGAAGAAGCACCCAGTGCTTTTAATAAGCCGATTTCCTGCGTGCGTTGCCGCACATTGATCAGCATGACATTCATCACCAGGATGCCGGCGACCAGCAAGCTGATGCCGGCAATCGCCGCTACGCCCAAGGTGAGCACATTGAGGATATCGCCGAGGGTCGCCAGCATCGCATCGGGCGTCACCAGTGTGATATCGGGCTTGCCATGATGGCGCTCGGTCATGATGCGCATCACTTCCGCTTCCACTTGTTTGCGGTCAGTGTTGGGGCGCACCTGGATAATGATGCGGAACAAGCCGTTGATGTTGAACAGGCTTTGCGCGCTGGCCACCGGCACCATCAGCACTTCACTCAAATCCATGCCGGAAGCATCGCCTTTACCTTGCAGCTCACCAATGATGACAAAGCGGCGATCACCCACCTGGATGCGTTCACCAATCACCGGCCGGTTGCCAAACAGGGCTTGTCGCAAGGTGCCGCCGATCACCGCATAAGGGGCAGGGTGTTTGATGTCACCAGCAGGCAAGGGCTGGCCTTGTGCCACAACCAATTGGCGAATCGTGAAAAAGGCGTGATTGGTGCCAATCACCATGCTGTCACGGCCAAGGTTGCCGTTGCGGATATTGGCAGCACCGATCACCAAGGGCGCCACATCCTCAACACCGTGCACATGCACCCGCAATTGTTCGGCATCTTCCAGTGTCAGGTCGCGGGCCGTGCTGCCGGTCAAGGGTGGCAGGCCGCCAGTGGTTTCCTTGCGGCCGGGCAGCACGATCACCACATCCTTGCCGAGAAACGAGAATTCGTTTTCGACATAGCGTTTGGCACCTTCACCAATCGCTGTCAGCACGGTGACAGCCGTCACGCCGATCGCGATAGCCGCTAGCAACATGAAGGAACGAAAGCGCTGCTTCAGCAGGCTTTTGCCGGCGAAAATGATGTAATCATGCGTGCGCATGATCGCCCTGTGGGTTGCTGTCCCGGATATCCTCGCTGATGGCACCATCAAGCATGCGCAAACGGCGGTGTGCGCGTTGGCCGAGTGCAACATCGTGGGTGACCACCAGCAGCGTCAGGCCATCGTGGTGCAGGGCTTCCAGCAGTTGCATCACTTCCTGGCCGGAATGGCTGTCGAGGTTGCCGGTCGGTTCATCGGCCAGCAGCAGGACTGGTTCGGTGATGATGGCGCGGCCAATCGCCACGCGCTGGCGCTGGCCACCCGAGAGCTGGTTGGGCAGGTGATGGGCGCGGTCGGTCAGCCCGAGCTGTTCAATGACGCGCGAGCTGCGTGCCTTGCGTTCTGCGGCGGGCACACCGCCCAGCACCAGTGGTAATTCGATGTTCTCGCGCGCCGTCAATCGCGGGATCAAATGATACGCCTGGAAAATAAAACCAATGGATTGTTGCCTCAGTGCAGCCAGTTCGGTATCGCTGAGCGCACTGGTGTCCTTGTCATTGAGGAAGTATTTACCGCTGTCCGGCGGGTCGAGCAGGCCCAGGATATTCAGCAAGGTGGATTTGCCGGAACCGGAAGGCCCCATCACCGATAGGTATTCACCGGGGTGAATATCGAGCGAGACATCATCCAGCCCGGTGACGACTTGATCACCGACAAGGAAGCGGCGGCAGATGTGTTCCAGCCGGATCATGGCGTGTCTTCAACCGCCTCGATGAGTGCACCGTCTTCCACACCTTGCTGGCCGAGCGAGGTCACCACACGGTCGCCTTCGGCAAGGCCTTCCAGCACTTCGGTGTAATGCCAGTTCGCCAGACCGGTGCGCACAGTGTGCTTTTGCAACCGATCATTATTCACGCGCAATACATGGTTGCTGTCGAACACGGCAACCGACGGGATGCGCAACACGCCATCACGCGATTCAAGGATGACTTCCACATCGGCACTGTAGCCGACCAGCAACGCGGCATCTTCCGGCAGGGCATCAAAGTGCACGTCCACATCGACCGTACGCGCCTGTTTTTCGATTTCCAGCACATACGGTGCAATGCGCGTCAGCTTGCCGGTGAACACGCGGTCACCGAAGGCATCCAGCGTGATGCGCGCAGGCTGGCCCTGTTGCAGGCGGGCGGCATCAATCTCGTCAATGGGGGCTGTCACATACAGGCAGCTGCTGTCGATCAAATCCACCGCAGGCGGGGTGGCCACACCGGGCGGGGAAGGGGTGATGTATTCGCCGATCTCACCATTGATCTCGCCGATCACGCCGGCAAACGGTGCGCGCAGGATGGTTTGCTCCAACTGGCTTTCGCTCAACACCAGCTCGGCCTTGGCCATGTCGGCCTGGTCCTTGGTGGCTTCGCAAGCCAGCCGGCTGGTCTGCATCAGGGTTTCAGCCGCTTCCAGGCTTTCCTGCGAGGTCAGCTTGCGTTCATGCAGCGCCTTGATGCGCTTGTACTCGCGGCTGGCCTGGTCAGCACTCAAGCAACTCTGCTGGTGGGCATGGGCGGCCGATTGCGCCGCCGCCTTGGCACGCTCGTGATGGGCAGTGCGATCCTTGTTCCACAGGGTCAGCAATACCTGGCCGGCCTCCACACGGTCACCTTCGTTGACCAGCAATTGGTCCACCACGCCGCCAATTGGCATCGACAGGCGCGAACGCTGGCAGGCCTTGATGGTGCCGGTGCGGGTATTGGCGACGATGGCCTCCACGGTGCCGCGTTCAGCGGTTTGCACATGCACGGTGACCGGCTTGTCGCGGCTGAACCACCACAAGGCCACGGCAGCGACAGCGGCCAGTGAAAGGGCGATAAGGGTTTTTTTCATGCGGGATCCCTGTGGCAAGCGGCTTACCCCATTATACGCAGCGGGCAGGCAAGGGGTATGACAGGGCTCAAGGATTGGTGAGTGATCATTATCCCTGCCGGGAAAATACCCGATTACGGTGCCAAAACAATGGATTCGAGCTGCAAGGCGGTGTTGTCATAGTGGACGAGACCAGCGAAATCGGTATCGATCAATAATCCTTCTGCCAGGTATGACCATTGTTCTTCGGGGTAGCTTTCAGAAAATATCCCGATGTTAAGGTTGGCCACAATAATGCCGTTGTGCTTTCCGTCGATGATAACCCGTGAGCCGACAGGGAGTTGTCTATTCATTGCGTATTCCCAGGCGATTCAATGAGCAATGATTCGGTGGTTGGCTTTATGGATTGGACCAAGCTGCCATTATCGATGCAACCCACTATTCGAATAGTGCCACCCGGGTGGTCATCCCAGAAAAGCTGTATTTCGATCTGGTAGGGAGGATCAACTCGCGTAATGATTTGACCGATCATCGGTGCAAGCAATTGGTGTGAAAGCTTGCCAAATTCACTGAGGTGGCTGGAGAGGATTTGTTTTGCGGTTTTCATTGATGGTGAGAACACCTGTAGTGACGATTGCGCAACGGCACGCTGCCTTCAGCACACTCGTCCCATGTCACGGCGCCATTTGCAACCGAGGGTACCAGTACCAGGGTGAGGCCGGTCAGGTCATTCGGTTGCCGGAACAGCAGGTAATGCCACCAGTGCCAGCCCCAGTGGATGTCCCGGGTATCGTAGGTAATCACCACGCGACCGCCTTCGCCAATGGCGATGGAGCGCACATGGCTACCGGTCTCGATCGCCGGCATCGCTGCCAGTGCAACCCCAGAGGCGGGTAGGGTGCCGTGCGCGGCGTGGTGGCTTTCGACAGCGGCCTTGGCCGGAGCGGCGGCTTCAATGCCCTCAGTGACAATGCTGGCTGCCGTGAAACTGAAATTATCCATCGGCAGCATGAGCGCCAAAATGATGCCGATGATCGCAAACAGGATGGTGACTTCCCCGATGGCAAATACGGAAGCCTGTTCCCGGTCAAGCAGGCGACGGCCGTGTTGGATCAACAGGAAACCGGGGATGAAAAACAGCCCAACGGGTGACCAGAACAGCAGTTCATGGCCAAAAATGGCGCTTAAGGCTTCTGCGCTGATGCCGTGCGCATGGAAATACGAAAACAGCCACAGCAAGGTCCACAGCATCACAATGCTGCCGCAAACGATCAGGAGGATGCCGGTAAATCGTTTCAATGGATATCAAACCTTATAGCTGGGTTGTCAGAGGCTGGAGTGGTCAAAATTTAATCCCTCCGACCCCTTTA
>SBFY01000202.1 GCA_006227085.1 Gammaproteobacteria bacterium | reverse complement strand
GTGAGTGTTGAATTCTGATCATCGCTCGCTAACAAAAAAGCCGGGGCATACCCCGGCTTTTTTGTTGCTCCAATAACGTCAGGAGTCCACTGGCAACTTGATGAACTGCTCACGGTAATACTTGAGCTCATCAATCGACTCACGGATGTCATCCAGCGCCAGATGCGTGGCTTTCTTGGCAAATCCCTTCAACAGTTCCGGATGCCAGCGTCGTGCCAGCTCCTTCAAGGTAGACACGTCGAGGTTGCGGTAATGGAAGTACGCTTCCAGATCCGGCATGTGCTTGGCCAGGAATCGACGATCCTGGCAAATACTGTTACCGCACATCGGTGACTTGCGTGGATCGATGTAGTCCTGCAGGAACGCCAGCGTCAGGCGCTCGGCCTCGCGGGCCGTGGTGGTGCTCTTGCGGACACGCTCGGTCAAACCGGACTGGCCATGCTGGCGGGTATTCCATTCATCCATACCGGCCAACACGGCATCGCTCTGGTGGATGGCCAGCACCGGCCCTTCGGCCAGAATATTGAGCTGTGCATCCGTTACAATGGTGGCGATTTCGATGATGACATCGTTCTCGGTATCGAGGCCGGTCATTTCCAGGTCAATCCAGATCAGGTTGTAATCATTTTTCATGCGAACTGCTGCCACCATCCCGTTGTCTGGCCCACAGTGTAACAGAGCACGCCTGCTGCCATGAGCCGCCGCACACTCAGTGACCAGCAACGCCGGCGCGTACAACAACAGCGCGAGCGTTCACGTCACAACGAGGCGGAATCAGCCGCTGAAACGCTATCCGGCACCAACTTGGGCGACGAGCAGCACGGCGTCATTGCCGCCCGTTTTGGCGCACAGGTGATTGTCGAGGGCCGTGATGGCTCGCATGCCGGCCAGCGGCAGCGCTGCCACCTGCGCACCCATCTCGATCACCTGGTGTGTGGCGATCGGGTCACCTGGCGTCCCGGCCTGGAACAAGGTGTGGTCACGGCCGATCTTGCACGCGACAGCCTGCTGGAACGGCCGGACAGTCGTGGCCTGCTTCGCCCGATGGCGGCCAATATCGATCGCATGGTGATTGTGATCGCACCGCATCCCGAACCCTTTGCCAACCTGATTGACCGCTACCTGGTGGTGGCCGAAACCGCGGGCATTACCCCGCTGCTGTTGCTGAACAAGCATGACCTGCTCAGTCACGACAGCCCGGTACCGGCCTTACTGCAGCGCTACACCAGCCTCGGCTATGAAACCCTCACGGTATCCAGCCGTAACGGCTACGGACTCGATGCCTTGCGCCTGGCCCTGCGCGGCCATACCGCCGTGATCACGGGCCAATCCGGTGTCGGCAAGTCCTCCCTGGTCAATGCCCTGCTGGGCAATGAGGCGGCTCGCATCGGTGCCTTGTCGGAAGCCGCCGACAAGGGCCGCCACACCACCAGCATGACCGAGCTCTACCACCTGCCGGAAGGCGGCGAGCTGATTGACTCACCCGGCATTCGCGAATTCAGCGTGAGCCACATCAGCCGCGAACAATTGCTGGCCGGCTTCATCGAATTCCAACCATGGCTTGGCCAGTGCCGTTTCCGCGATTGCAGCCATACGGTGGAACCGGGCTGCGCCATCCTTGAAGCCGCAGGCAAGGGCGAGATCCTGCCGGAACGACTGGAAAGCTACCGCCTGTTACTGGCATCGCTGGACGGATAAGTTGCACTGACAGCGCGCACGGCTTCCCCTAGAATAGCCAGCCCAACGCGACACGGGCCTGAGCATGACTACGCACCCCCTCCCCCGCCTGATCGAACCAGCCGCCCTGCAGGCCGCACTGGGCACGCCCGGGCTGCTCGTGGTTGGCGTGGTCAGCGATGAAGCCTTCCAGCAAGCGCACATTCCGGGCGCCGTGCACATCACCCCGAAAGCCCTGCAGCACGGGCAACCACCGGCACCCGGCCGGCTGCCTGATGCAGCACAGCTGTCAGCCCTGTTCTCGGCCATCGGCCTGACGCCGGACACCCACGTGGTGGCGTATGACGATGAAGGCAGCGGCTGGGCCGGACGCCTGCTGTGGACGCTGGCCGTGCTCGGCCATGCGCACTGGTCCTGTCTCGACGGCGGCATCATTGCCTGGCAAGCCGCCGGCCTGCCCGTTGAACAGGGCAACGCCCCGCCCCGGCCATCGCAGTACCAGGCACGCATTGGCGAGGACTACCGCATCAGCACCGAACAACTGCTGCAGCGACTGGACGACCCCGGCGTGCGCATCTGGGATGCCCGTTCCCACGCCGAGTACACCGGCGAGAAAGCCTTTTCAAAACGCGGCGGCCATATTCCCGGTGCCATCCACCTGGAATGGACCGACCTGATGGATCGCTCACGCGACCTGCGCCTGCTGCCACCAAACCGCCTGCGCGAATTGCTGGCCAGCCGCGGTTTCACCGATCACACCCGCATCATCACCCATTGCCAAACCCATCACCGTTCCGGCCTGACCTGGCTGGCCGGTTACCTGCTCGGCCTGGATATCGTTGCCTACGACGGTTCCTGGGGGGAATGGGGCAATCGCGAAGACACACCGATCCATAACGGGGAGAAACCGTGAAGTCCTTCTTCAATACCGTGTTTGTTGCGCTGCAATACATCCTGCCGCATCACTTGCTCTCCCGCCTGGTGGGATGGTTTGCACGCAGTGAATGGCCGCCATTGAAAAACGCCCTGATCCGTGTGTTTGCATGGCACTTCAAGGTCAACATGAGTGAAGCGCAGGAACCCGACCTCAGTGCCTATCGTCATTTCAACGCCTTCTTCACCCGTGCGCTGAAACCGGATGCCCGCGAACCCGATATGGATCCGGCCAGCATCCTGTGTCCAGCCGATGGCACCCTGAGCCAGATCGGTCACATAGAAGAGAACCTGGTACTGCAGGCCAAGGGCGATTACTACACCGTCGAGCGACTGCTCGGTGGCGACCCGGCATTGGCAAAAGCCTTCCACAATGGCAGTTTTGCCACCGTGTACCTGTCCCCGCGTGACTATCACCGCGTACACATGCCGCTGTCCGGTACCCTGCTGCGCACCATTTATATCCCGGGCCGGCTGTTTTCAGTTAATGACGCCACCGCTGCACGTGTGCCCAACCTGTTTGCCCGCAACGAGCGCCTGGTCTGCCTGTTTGAAACACCGGCTGGAAAGATGGCCGTGATCATGGTCGGCGCGATGATCGTGGCCGGTATCGAAACGGTCTGGAATGGCCCGGTCACGCCGCCACACCGTGACATGGAAGTGACCCACTTCCGCGTCACGCCGGACATGCCGCCCATGGTGCTGCCACGCGCTGGCGAAATGGGGCGTTTCTACCTGGGTTCCACCGCCATCGTGTTGTTCGAACACCATGCCGTGAACTGGCTGGACACCCTGAAAGCCGGCGACAGCCTGCGCATGGGCCAGTCCATCGGGCGATTACAGGATCCGTCCTGAGTTCGCCAAAACCCGGCTTTGTGCTAGATTGCAACGAGCTTTTCCATAAAAACAAGGAGTTGGCAGCATTGCTGCCAAGTGCGAGGAAGGTACCCACATGGCAGAGCAAGCCACCATTGCATTACGCATCCCCAAGCAAGACCGGGATGCCCTGAGCTTCTGCAAAGCCGACCCGGCAGCGTTTGAGGAATGGATCAGCCATTTACCCGTTGCCAACCTCGGTGAAACCTCCCGCCTGCTGTACCAGGCCGTGACTGAACTCAATCACACCAAACTCGGCCCGGATGTGCGCCTGGCGTTGCTGGAACAACTGCGCCCGCGGGTTTACCAGGCCTGCAAAGGACTGGCGAAACATTTCCTGAACCAGCCGCTGGTCATGCCGGCACGCACCCGCAACATCTCCCAGCTCGCACAAGTGCTGCAGAATGAACTGGCGACCGGATACGCTATCGTCGCCGCACAAGGGCGCGGATTAAAACTCAGCTTCCGCGGCAAAGCCATTGATCTCGCCACACCCCTGCACCGTGCCATCACCGAATTCTCGCAAGTGCTGTTGCGCAGCTACATGCTGTTCCAGCCTGTCCCGGCAGGACTCTGGCATTCACTGCACCAGCTATACCTGTTTGCGCTGCAGGAAAACCAGGCCGATGCGGCAATCGAGGACAACAGCAACCCCAGCAGCACAGCACTCAGCATCCGCCAGGCTTATGTCCGCGCATTATTGCTGGGCAGCGCACGCGTCAACCAATTGCGCCAGCATGACTTGCGCGACATTGCACAAGCGCTCGCGGATTGGTGTGCACTGGCGAAACTCGAGCCCTATACCGCCAACACCGAAGGATTGGTGATCCAGCCGACTGGCGATGCTGCCCCGGTGTACCGCAAGTACTGTGACGAATCATTCCCGCCGCAATTTGCACTCAACACAACAGCACTGCTCACGCATTTGCAGAATGCTGCCAACAACGACGAGATCGAATCGCTGCAGGTCAATGGTGTTGCCGTGGCAGATAACCTGTTGCTGCACCTGGTCACCGCCTGGGGGCCGCTATCCGAGCGCAGCTTTATCCGTGAGGATGCCTCCCAGCCCCTCCAGGTCTGCTTCGGGTTATCGGCCCTGCACTATTTCCTGTCGGGCGGCCAAAGTTTTGAAGACCTGGTAGGCATCGCCCAATCTGGCGCACTGTTTGATGAAACGGAGAAAAACCGTTTCCTGAAAGACAAACAACCGAAAACCAGCAGCTCGGATATGTGGGACAGTCCATTCAAGATGGACTTCTCAGACGAGGCCGCCAACAAGCTCAAAACCATCGACAAGGCCACCGAAAGTGCCGCACAGCAGGCACGCGCCAGCAAGGAAAGCGAGCGCTTCCAGACGCACACCTTGAACACATTCAATGCCAGCCCCGGCGGCTACGGTCTGGTCTGGCATGAAGGCGATCCACCCAACTTGCTGAAAGCCGGCGAGTTGATCGGGGTGCGCGATGGGGATCATGAGCACTGGTTCGTTGCCGTGATCCGCTGGGTCAAGCCGGATGCCACCCAGACCCAGTTCGGCGTGGAAGTGCTGAGTTCGGGCGCGCAACCGTGGGGCGGACGGGCTATCCGCAAGACTGGCGATGAAGGTGAGTTCCTGCGGGTGTTACTGGTGCCTGAAATCGACACCGTCGGTATCCCGGCCAGCCTGCTGACACCACGCATCGGTTTCCGTAGCCGCCAGAAAGTCGTTTTGCAGCAAAAAGGCGAGCAGATGTACGTCCGGCTGGTCAAAAAGATGGATGGCACCGGC
Organism: Gammaproteobacteria bacterium; assembly: GCA_006227085.1. Classification (GTDB taxonomy): domain Bacteria; phylum Pseudomonadota; class Gammaproteobacteria; order Pseudomonadales; family M0112; genus M0112. The sequence continues at coordinate 6,071 of SBFY01000202.1, read as the reverse complement.
GCCTGGTGCCGGTTCAGTTTTGACGCCATTGGCAGCGCTGCCCAGCGCCTCAAGGCCAGCACTGATGCGGCTCCCGGCCAGGAGGAAGGTTTCGACTCTTTGTGGAAATCCTTGTAGAATAAAATCCTTGTGCCATTAGAACAATAAAAATCGTTATTTTTCAAGGTGTTATGTAGTATGACGGCTGAATCATTCAAGGCGTTGGTCATTGGCGGCTCCGATGCGGAGGCTTCTGCCCTCGGGGATGCATTCCGCGAAGCCGGCCACAACGCCAGCATCACCCATATCGAGCGGGATGAAGAGATCGGGCTGGCCTTGAAAGAAGGCCCGTTTGCCATCGCCATTGCCCTGCCATTGGCCGGCGAATTGCCACTGGACAAGATCGGCGAAGGCCTGGGCAGCTTGCCCTGGATTGCCTGCATGCCCGCCAACAGTGACAACACCATTATTGAGGCGTTGGAAGCCGGCGCCATTGCCACGGCTGACCCTGCTCGCCCCCGTGAAGTCCTGCTGAAAGCATTGGCGCACGTCCGTCGTGGCGGCGCCCCGTCAGGCACGACCGCTGCAGCAAGCGGTACAGAAGAAGAAGGCACTGCCTTTTTTGCCGATGGCATGATCCTGCAGGCCAATGACGCATTCGCCAGGCTGCTGGGTTATGAATCACCGGATGACCTTGATTGCCAGCCAGTGATCGACCTCATTGCCGAACAGGACCAGGACAAATTCAAGGCTTTCCTGAAAAGCCTGGGCGCCAAACCGAGCGAAATCGGCATCAATTTGTGCACCCAGGACGATAGTGATGTCTTGGTCGCAATGACCATTGCCAACGCCACGCTCGATGGCGAGGTGTGCAAGCAAATCAGCATCCAGATTGGCGAAAGCGGCAGTGCTGGCGGCGGCCTCAGCATGAATGACCCGGTCACTGGCCTGATCAATCGCCAGTTTTTCCTGGATCACCTGGGTGCCGCACTGGTGCAGGCCGCCAATGTCACTACCATCGATCATGTATTGCTGATCTGTGTCGACCTGTTTGACCAACTCACCACGCGGTTTGGTTTTACCGGCGCGGATGGTGTGATGGCTGACCTGGCCAAACTGGCCAAAACCAAGGCCGACAAGCGTCACTACCTGTCCCGTTTTGGCGACAACATGCTGGCGATGATGATGCCTCATACCGATGCTGATACCGCTGAGGCCTTCGCCAACGAATTGTGCAAGATGGTCAATGAACACATGTGCGAAGTGAGTGGCCAGACGCTGCAATACACCGTCAGCATTGGCATCGCTGTGCTCAATGCCAAGTCACCGCGCGACCCGGTGGAGCTGCTGGACCAGTGTCGCCAAGCGGTTGAGGAGTTACGCAGCAAGAAACCCGATGGCGCTGGCAATGGTGCCAATGTGTTCTCGCGCACCACCAAGAAAGCCACCGCCGCCGCTACCGGCAAGGTATTGGAAGAAGAACCGGATCTGGCCGAAGCACTTGACCAGGGCAACATGCGCTTGCTGTTCCAGCCCCTGCTCAGCATCAAGGGTGATGTCGGCGACCATTACGAAGCGTATGTGCGCATGCTCAACCCGGACGGTGAGGTCATTCCGCCAGCCAAGTTCATGGACCAGCTGGATGCCAAACTGGCCAGCAAACTCGATCGTTGGGTGATCCTCGAAGGCATCAAGCATTTGTCCGAGCAACGTGCGAAAGGCAATGACACGCGCCTCGCCATCAACCTGACCGCATTCGCCATGGCCGACGACAGCCTGACGCCGTGGCTGAAAGTGGCGATGCAGGCTGGCGACATCCCGCCGAATGCGATGGTCTTCCAGATCGCGGAAGAAGACTTTGCCCGCAACATCAACCAGGGCAAAACCTTCGCCGAGCGCATCAAGGGTATTGGCTGCTGCCTGGGCATCACACACTTCGGTGGCGGGGCGAACGACCCTTCAACAACCCTAAAGCACTTGGCTGTGGATTACGTGAAACTGAGCCCGAAATTCTCCATGGCCATCCAGGACGGCAGCGGCGATCCACAACCGCTCAAGGACATCATCACGGTAGTGAACAATGCCAAACGCAAGGTCGTGGTGCCGAACGTGGAAAACGCTTCCATGCTCGCCATCCTGTGGCAGGCCAGCGCGAATTTCATCCAAGGCAATTACCTGCAAGCACCGCAGCCTGAGATGAATTACGAGTTCAGCGAAATCGCATAAGCGGATCAATGCGAACAAAAAAGGCAGCCTGGGCTGCCTTTTTTATTGCCGGGCGATTACCCGCACATCCATTGCCTGCGCATTACTGGGTATCGCGATCACTCAGGCCCATCAAATACAAAATACCATCCAGGCCCAACGTGGAAATGGCATGTTTCGCTGACTGCTTCACCAGCGGCTTGGCACGGAACGCAATCCCCAAGCCCGCAATCGACAGCATCGGCAAGTCGTTAGCGCCATCACCGACTGCAATAACCTGTTCCAGCACAATGCCTTCTTCGCGGGCTATCTGTTGCAACAACTGCGCCTTGCGCTGGCCATCGACGACCGTGCCAACAACACGGCCAGTGACCTTGCCATCGACGATTTCCAGCTCATTGGCGTGCACATAATCAATCCCGAGCTGTTGCTGCAGGCGCTTGCCGAAATAGGTAAACCCTCCGGACAGGATCGCTGTGCGATAACCGAGGCGCCGCACCGATGCGATCAGTCGCTCAGCGCCTTCCGTGAGACGAAGGCGCGATGCCACTTCAGCCAAGGCGCTCTCCGGCAAACCGGCCAGCAATGCCACCCGTTCAGCAAAACTGGCCTTGAAATCGAGTTCGCCGCGCATCGCCCGTTCGGTGATGGCAGCCACTTGCTCGCCCACACCATGCACCTTGGCGAGTTCATCAATCACTTCTGCTTCGATCAATGTGGAGTCCATATCAAACACGACCAAGCGACGATGGCGACGGAACACCGTGTCTTCCTGGTAGGCAATATCCACATCCAGCTCGCTGGCCAGCTCCATGAAATCACGGCGCATCGGGCCGGCATCTTCCACATGGCCACGCACGGAAAACTCGACGCAGGCCTTACTGCCTTCCGGCAAGGCCCCCAAAGGAATACGTCCGGACAGGCGCGTGATCTTGTCGATATTCAAGTGATAGCGCGCCACCACGTCGGTCAAGCGTGAAATCTGGTAGGCGGTGATCTTGCGTGCCAGCAAAGTCACGATGTGACGCGGCTTTCCCTGCGCGGCCACCCAGTGCTCGTAACTGTCTTCACTGATCGGGGTAAAGCGCACCACCAAGCCTTTGTCTGCTGCGCGTGCCAGCAAGGCGGCTTCAATCGATTGCGTATCCAGGTGCGAAGGAATTTCCACCAACATGCCCAGTGACAGGGTGTCATGGATAACCGCTTGGCCAATGTCCAGCACATTGACGGCATGCTGGGACAACTCGCCGGTCATCAAGGCGGTAATACCGGGCTGGTCCGGGCCGGTCACCGTCATCAACACCACCGTTCTCAAAGGCTGGCCCCTCGTGCTGTGCCAAACAACAGGATGGGCATTGTAACGCCTGTGGCATAATGCCGGTACCGTCGCACGGACAATAACATTCATGTCGGTATCCCGGGACCAGTGGCTGCAAGGCTGGCAAAAACTTTCGCTGTTCACCGCCATCGTACTGGTGGGCAGCCTGCTGCTGGTCTGGCAACACCACCGCCAGCAAGTGCGCCAAAGTGCGGACTACCTGGAAGTCCTCGCCAGCCAGTTGACGGCCACCTTGCAACCGATGCTGCTGGGCCAGGACAACCTGGCCATCCAGCGCACCCTCGACCAGCTGGTCAGCAACCATGCCGTGACCGGTATCCGCATCAACCAACCCTCCGGCGCGCCGATTGCCGCAGCCGGCAACACGAGCGATAGCGACACCCTGTCACAACGCCGGCCCATCAGTTTTGAACAGCAGCTGCTCGGCACGCTGGAAATCCACACCGATCCGGATCGCGCACCATGGCCCTGGTTCGGCATGCTGGTACTGGCGGGTGGATTGGGCGGGCTGGTCCGCATGTGCTGGCAGGGCTGGCAATCCTTGCAAACCCTGCCACCCCCACCCGTCGTGATTCCGCCCGAGCCGGAAACCGGCCTGCAATGGCCAACCTGGCTGGACACATCCCAGCCACAAACCCTGCTGTGCATTGCCATCACCAATTACGCCAGCCTGCACAACAGCCTGAGCGCGCCGATGCTGAACCGCCACATCATCGACAGCCTGGACTTGCTGGAAACGCTGCCGGGCAATGCGCTGACCCCGATCCAGACCCTGGGCTCTGGCCGCTTTGCCTTGATTTTTGCGTCACTGAAAGAAGCGGCGGAAGCCGCCCGCCGGCTGGCACTGGAATTACCGCCGCTGAACCAGCAACGCAAGAAAGAAGGCCTGCTGGCCTTGCGGTTGCAAGCCTGCCTGCTGAGTGAACCGGATGGCAGTGAAATGGCAACGGCCGAACACCGCTGGCTGGATGCCGGTCAACAGGCGCAAACCCTGCTCGACCTGGCCTCGCTGTGTGAGGATGACGATATCCTGCTGGAACCGCGTACAGCCGATGCGGTACGCGCGCTCTACCCCGGCACGCCAGTGTTACCGATCAACAGCGACCAGGGGCATGTGCGCGCCTGGCGCTGGCAACCGGCCTCAGGCCTGGACCTCAACACGGTCGACCTTCTGGAACCCCCGCGGTAACTTGTTGCCACGGCGGCCGCGCTCACCGCGGTAATGCTCGAGATCCGATAGCTTCAAACCGAGATGACGCTTGCCGGAATGCACCAGCAAGGTTTCACCGGGCTTGATCACCGCAATCGCTGCCACAAATTCCTCACGCGTTTTCAAACGCGCCGACGGAATGCCGATGATCTTGTTACCCTTGCCGCGCGACAAGGCCGGCAACTCACTGACCGGAAACGCCAGCAAACGCCCCTCGTTGCTGATCGCCACCAATAAATCGCTATCGTCATTGACCGACGCCGGCGGCAGCGCCAACGCACCATCCGGCACATTCAATGCGGCCTTGCCCGCTTTCTTGTTCGCCTGCAAATCCGCCAGCTTCACCACAAAGCCATAACCGGCATCACTCGCCAGCACATAGCGATCGTCATCACTGCCCATCATGCCGCCGGCAAAGGTCGCGCCCGATGGCGGACTGATGCGCCCAGTCAAGGGTTCGCCATGGCCACGTGCCGATGGCAGGTTGTGCGATGGCAGCGAATAACTGCGACCCGTCGAATCGAGCACCACCAGTGGCTGGTTACTCTTGCCTTTCACGGCAAACAGGAAATTGTCACCGGATTTGTAACTGAGGCCTGACACATCGATGTCATGACCCTTGGCAGCACGCACCCAGCCTTTCTCCGACACGATCACCGTGATCGGCTCGGACGTCATCAACTCTTCTTCGCTGAAGGCCTTGGACTCTTCGCGCTTCACAATCGGTGAGCGGCGATCATCGCCATGGGTATCGGCAATGGTTTTTAGTTCTTTCTTCAACAGCGTTGTCAGGCGCGCTTCCGAAGACAGGATTTTTTCCAGCGCATCGCGTTCCTCGGCCAGTTCCGCCTGCTCGCCACGGATTTTCATTTCTTCCAACTTGGCGAGGTGACGCAACTTCAATTCGAGGATCGCTTCGGCCTGTTCATCGCTGATCTTGAAGCGCTTCATCAAGACCGGCTTGGGCTCATCTTCCCTGCGGATAATGGCAATCACTTCATCAATATTCAGGAATGCCACCAACAAGCCATCAAGGATATGCAAGCGCTTGAGGATCTTGTCGAGCCGGTATTGCAGGCGACGGCGCACCGTTTCACGGCGATACACCAGCCATTCACGCAGCATTTCACGCAAGTCTTTCACCGCCGGGCGGCCATCCAGGCCGATCACATTGAAGTTGGCGCGATAGCTTTTCTCCAGCTCGGTGGTGGCAAACAGATGCGCCATCAACGCATCCGTATCGACACGGTTGGAACGCGGCACAATCACCAGGCGGGTCGGGTGTTCATGATCGGATTCATCGCGCAGGTCTTCCACCATCGGCAGTTTCTTGGCCTG
>SBFY01000186.1 GCA_006227085.1 Gammaproteobacteria bacterium | reverse complement strand
CTGGCTCGTGACGCCGATGTGATCGGTATCTGCGTGCGTGATGACAACGATGTGAAATCGGTGATGCTGGGTGATGAGGGCCTGCTGGCCACGGCTCGGGCCGGGACGGTGATTGCCATCCACAGTACGGTCACGCAGGCCACGGTGCTGGCCATGGCGGAGGCCGGCCGTGGGAAAGGGGTGGTGGTGATCGACGCACCTATTACTGGCGGCGCAGGCGGTGCCGAAAACGGTACGCTGTGTTACATGGTCGGTGGTGATGCGGCCGTGGTCGAGAAAGTCCGGCCGGTGTTCATGACATCGGCGCAGAAGGTGATCCATGCCGGCGACCTGGGTGCGGGTATCGCACTGAAGCTGTGCAATAACCTGGTGACCTATGCCGAGTTCATTGCCATCCACGAAGCCAGCAAACTGGCCGAGGCCGCTGGTTTGTCGCTGGCTGTGCTGGGTGAGGTCGGCCAGGCCAATGGCGTGATTACCCCGCAAATGCAGATGTTCATCGAGAATCGCAATGCCTTGTTCAAGGGCTGCAGCGAGGCCGACTTCAAGGCCATTTTTGGCGGCTTTGCCGCACTCGGCGTCAAGGACCTGCAAGCCGCACTGGCATCGGCCGCTGAGCTCGGCATTGAGTTGCCGGCTACCACGGTCAACCAGACCCTGATTGAAAAAGTTTTCTTCAATGCCTACTAAGGAGCACACCATGGCCGTACAAGGCGAAGGACGCATGTTTATCGACGGGGCGCTGTGCTGGGCTGCCTCCGGTCGTACGTATCCGAACATCAACCCTGCGACCGAGGCTGAAATTGGCCAGGTGGCCGATGCGGGTCCGGAAGATATGGAGCGTGCCATCGCGGCCGCACGGCGTGCGTTTGATGGGACCGACTGGTCGACCAATCATGCGTTTCGTGTGAAATGCCTGCGCCAGCTGGAAGCCGGCCTGAAAGCAGTGCGTGAAGAGTTGCGCGACCAGGTGATCGCCGAGGTCGGTGCACCGCGCGGCATCGTTGAAGGGCCGCAGTGCGATGGCCCGTTGGAAATGATCGACTGGACCATCAACTACCTGGAAAACTTCCAGTGGGAACGCGAGAGTGGCCAGTATGAAGTGATGGGCGCCAAGAGCCGTCACCTGGTGTGGAAAGAAGCAGCGGGCGTTGTCGCTGCCATCACGCCATGGAACTTCCCGGTACAAATCAACCTGGCCAAGATTATCCCTGCGCTGGCAGCCGGTTGCACCGTGGTACTGAAGCCGGCACCGGATACGCCGTGGTGTGCAACGATCATCGGGCGCGTTGTCGCGGAACACACCGATATCCCGGCAGGCGTGTTCAATGTGGTGACGGCCAGTAACCCGGCCGAAGTCGGCGAGATGTTGTGTACCGACCCGCGCGTGGACGTCATTTCCTTTACCGGTTCGACCAATGTGGGTCGCCACATCATGGCACTGGCTTCGGCCACCGTGAAAAAGGTTTTCCTGGAACTGGGCGGCAAGTCAGCCAATATCGTGCTGGATGATGCGGATCTGGGTTCATCGCTGCTCAGTAACCTGGCGGTCTGTTTCCATGCCGGGCAAGGTTGTGCAATTGCCACCCGCCTGCTGTTGCCGAAAGCCTGTTACGAAGAAGGTGTGGAACTGGTCAAGCAATACTTCGGGTTTATCTCGCAAGGAAACCCGCAGGCCAAAGACCAGATCATGGGTCCGCTGATCAACAAAAAACAGCAGGAGCGCGTGTTGGCCTACATCGAAAAAGGCAAGGCAGAAGGTGCCCGCCTGGTGGTGGGTGGCGGTGTGCCGGCAGGATTGGAAAAAGGTTTTTACGTTGAGCCGACCCTGTTTGCTGATGTCACCAATGACATGACCATTGCACGGGAAGAAATTTTTGGTCCGGTGCTGGTGGTGATTCCTTACGAGGATGAAGAAGACGCCATTCGTATCGCCAATGATTCCATTTTCGGTTTGTCGGCGATGGTGTGGTCAGCGTCCGATGAGCGTGCCTTGCGTGTCGCGCATCGCCTGCGCACCGGTACCGTGAACGTGAATGGTGGTAACTTTTTAGGCCCGGATGCACCGTTCGGTGGTTACAAGCAAAGTGGTGTGGGTCGTGAAATGGGTGTCGAAGGCTTTGAGGAATACCTCGAAACCAAAACCGTGGCGGTGAAAGCATGAGCACACTGAATGACAAAGTCATCGTGGTGACCGGTGGTTCGCAGGGCTTCGGCCTGGCGATTGCGCGTGCACTGATCGCGCAGGGCGCCAAGGTAGGGTTGATCTCGCGCAGCCAGAAAACACTCGATAAGGCGGTGCAGGCCCTGGGTGCAGGCGCCGCATTTGCGGCTGCTGCGGATGTGGCAGATCCGGCAGCCGTCAAGCAAGCCGTCGATGCCATTGCGGCGCATTTCGGACGCATTGACGGATTGGTCAATAACGCCGGCATCGCCCGACCGGATCCCTTGGCGGAAGTCAGCGCGGCTGACTTCAACCTGATGTGGGGTGTGAACGTGGGTGGTGTGCTGTGGGCCAGCCAAGCAGTGTTGCCGTGGCTGCGGAAAAGCGATAACCCGCGCATCGTGACGATTACTTCGGCCAGTGCCCGCCATGATGACGAGATGTCGCATTTGGGCATTTATGCTTCCACCAAGGCTGCCGTGGAACGACTGATGATTGAGTTGCGCCAGGAGTTGTTGGTCGATGGCATCGGTGTCACCAGTGTCAGCCCCGGTTTTGCTGCTACCGATTTTGCTGCGGGCTGGGATTTTGCCAAATTGCAGCGTGCAGCGGCAGATTGGCGCAAGCGTTCACCGGAGTTCTTCGACGGCATGACCGTGGATGATATCGGTGCCGCTGTGGCGCATTGTTTTGCATATCCGCGTGGTGTGGCGGTGGATTTCATGGAAGTGCGACCGATCCGGCCACAAATCAAACCCGAATTTTGATGACGTGATCATAACCCCCAAGAGGAAACAGCAATGACGGATTTCAAGGACAAGGTAATTATCGTGACCGGCGCCGGTCAGGGCATTGGTGAAGGCTATGCGAAATTCTTTGCCGCCAAGGGCATGAAAGTGGCGGTCTCTGAAATCAATGAGAGCCAGGGCCAGCGTGTTGCCGATGAAATCAATGCATCCGGTGGTACGGCTATTTTTGCCAAAACGGATGTGTCGGATGAGCAATCCTGCAAGGATGCCGTGGCCAAAGTCGTTGGGGCATTTGGCAAGATTGATTACCTGGTCAACAACGCCGCGATTTTTGGTGGCATGGAAATCAAGGGATACCTGGATGTCGACATGAACTACCTGAACAAGTTCATGGCGGTGAACATGCACGGCGCCTTGTTGATGATCCGTGCTGCGGTGCCGAATATGAACAAGGGTGGCGCGATTGTGAACCAGAGTTCAACCGCTGCGTGGATGAACATGGGCTTTTATGGGGTGGCGAAGCTGGCGCTCAATGGGATTACCTGTTCATTGGCGAATGAACTGGGTTGGCGCAAGATCCGCATCAATGCGATTGCTCCCGGCCCGACCGATACCCAGGCCTTGCGCAGCACGGCAGGTGATTATGCCGATGAGTTGGTCAAGCAGATGCCAATCAAGCGCCTGGGCAAGCCGGAAGACATGGCCAATGCAGTGCTGTTCCTGTTGTCGGATGAAGCCAGCTGGATTACCGGTCACATCATGAATGTCGATGGTGGCCAGTTCATGCGGGTGTGACGGATCAGTCGCTATAGAAAGCCGGGGAATATCCCCGGCTTTTTTTATGGGCGAATAGTCTGAACAGGCAGTAATGGATCACAGAAAGCGAACCATACTTGTAACAGGATGAATGTCCGGTGTGGAAGGAGGGAATCGCCATGAAACGCCTGTTTTATGTGTTGGGAAGCCTGGATGGCGCCGAGGAAGCCAGTTTTGCCCTGCGTGCGGCCGGTATTGGCAAGCATCGTATCCACGTGATCTGCCACGATGAAGCCGGTATCGAGGAGCGACATTTGCTCAGTGCCGATTGGGTGCAAGAGCGCGATGTGATCCGCATGGGCGAACGCGGCGCCTTGGCTGGTTTGATGGTTGGTCTGGCACTGGTGTTTGCCGTGTATGCATTTTCACCCTTGGGATTGGCGCCCAATGGGTGGATGGCTGTGGCCATCGTAGTCTTGGTGACCTGTTTCGGTGCCTGGGAGGGCGGTTTTATCGGCTGGATGCAGGAGAATTTCCAGGTCAAGCCATTCCACCGGGCATTGGAAGCCGGCTGCTGCCTG
>SBFY01000019.1 GCA_006227085.1 Gammaproteobacteria bacterium | reverse complement strand
GCAGTGATCGCCTTCAATATGGCCATAGTGGTCGTTGTATTTCTTGAAATGGTCAATATCAATCAGGATGATCGCCAACGGTGTCTTGGCGCGCTCGGCGCGTTTCCATTCCTGGGCAAGGTATTCATCAAAGTAACGGCGGTTCGCCACCCGGGTGAGACCATCGGTACGGGTCATGCGCTCCAGCTGCCGGTTGGCTTCATTCAATTCGCGGGTACGCTCCTCGACCAACTCTTCCACCACGCGTGTCCGCTCCTGCATCAAACGGATATACGCCAGTGTCAGCAACGTCATCGAAGAACCGAAAATGAACGCATAGATCGGCTGGCTGCTGCGACGGGCATTGATATAGGCACTCGATGGTGTGGCCACCAAACGCCATTGGCGCCCCGCCATTTCCCGCAACGGCCGCTCATAGATATATTCATCCAGCCAACTGTGGCCGCCATTGCCGGCCAGGTTGATCTGCCGTAAAGCCCCGCCCAGGGTTTCACTGTCATCCCGGAGCTCCAATCGCACCCCTTGGGGCAAACCCAGCAGCAGGCCGGATTTGTCCACCACGGCTTTCAATTGGAAGCTGGCCATGATCAAACCCTTGGTATTCGCCACCCGGTCGGCTGGCACGATGGGGTTCCCGCTATAGACAGGCACAAATGCTGCAAAAATGGTTTCCTTTGCCTCTGAAAATGGCGAAGGGAACAGCTCGGTCGCCTGGATCTCACCACTGGCCCGGGCCTTGGCAATATCCTTGACGCGAACCGGGTCACCTTTGACATCCAGGGACAAGACCAGGCCGAGACTGCCCTGCGGGGCAATCATCATCAATGGGAAGTATTCATCCCGCTCAGCCGCCACCTGGATGGAAATCCCGACGCCGCCACGGGAAAACTCCTTGGAATTAAAGCCGGAAGTATCCACTTCCAGGAAGGCGGGTGCCGCCCCGATGGCACCGAGCTGCCGTTCAACCGCTGCACGCTGGGAATGCGGCACCCTGAGGGCCCAGGCGACCGTGGTGATACCAGCATGGCGCCGCAGCACATCGTCACTGATGGCATCGAACTGGGCCTGGGGGATATCGCCGTAGGCTTCAATGAAGCTTTTCCAGCGGTAGAGGGTTTCGTATTGCAGTTCCAGCTCGCGCTCGAACGCCGCCGCCCGTTTATTAATGTCGACGGTAAACTCGAGCTGGATATTTTCGAATTCCGAGCCTGCCAGGCGCCAAGCGGTGTAACCGCTCAGAAAGACGCCTACCGCGCCAAGAATGACGAGTACAACTAACCGGAACATTATTAAACTTTCCGTGTTTTAGATGATTCTGGTTTGAGTATAGCAACGCTTTTGTGATGCGCTTCTCATTTCTTATACCGATTCCAAAGGGGGGGGGCTGTTTTTATAACCCCGTCTCACCACTTTCGGACAACGATCACAATCCGGCTTGTCGGTGCCTATCCTGGCCTATACTGGAGAGACACCCCCCGGAAGCGCCGCCCATGATACCCCGAATACTCATTACCCTGCTGATGATTTGCGCCAGCTGTTTCCCGACAAGCGCCCTGGCCGGGAAGGTTTACCAATGGCGTGATGCCAATGGCAAATTACACATCAGTGATCGCCCACCTGCCGTGAATCCCGGCGAGGCAGCTCCGCAGGGAAAAACACCGCAAGTGACGGCGCCCGAAACGACCCTGCGAACCGTAGAACCAGCCTCCGGCGGCAGCGAAACCCACCGCTCCCCGATTAACCGCCAACGGCTGGATCGCAGCATTGAGCAGTACCAGAAGACCCGCCCCAGCCAATAACCAATAAACAGGCAGTCTCCCCCATTCGGAGGACGTCCTGCTCACACAGGGCGGCGTACACTACAGCACCATCGCACACACAGGGAAGAACCCATGGACTTCGGCATCTGCCTGCCTTACATGAAACCCGGCCTGAACCGGCAAACCATTCTCGACTGGTGCCGGGCGATCGATAACGGCCCCTTCCAAAGCCTTTCCTGCGGGGAACGCATTACCGGACCCACCCTGGAGATGCGCAATGTGCTGGCGGCAGCCGCGGCTGTGACCGAACGGGTCAGGATCGTGCCGTCACTGTATGTCCTGCCGATGCATTCTGCCGTCTGGGCGGCCAAGGAAATTGCCACCCTGGATGTCCTCTCGAATGGTCGCGTTGAAGTGACCGTCGGCGTCGGGGGGCGCGAGCATGATTATCAAGCCGTCGGCGCATCATTCGCCCGCCGCCACCAACGCATGGATGAGCAAATTGCCGAAATGCGCCGCATTTGGGCCGGGGAACCGCCGTTTGAAGGTGCCGACCCGGTCGGGCCGATGCCCGTACAAGCCGGGGGCCCGCCGATCCTGGCTGGCGTCATGGGACCCAAGAGCATGGCGCGCGTTGCGCAATGGGCGGACGGCATTTATGCCTTCTCCATGAACGGTAACCGCGCCGAAATCGAAACCCTGTTCCGTATGGCCGAAGAAGCCTGGGACAAAGCAGGCCGCAGCACGCCACCCCGCAAGGTCGGCGGCTTCTGGTACTGCCTGCACCCCGAGGATAGCCAGACCCGCTTGCAGCACTATGTCTTTGATTACCTGAAAGTCCTGGACAGCGGGTTTGCCCGCATGATGGCCGATAGCATGACGCGTCATACGCCATCAGCGGTCAGCGATGCATTGGCTGATATGCAAGCCGCCGGTTGCGAGGAAGTGTTCCTGGTGCCCGCCTCCGATCATTTGCAGGAAGTGCACGGCGCAGCGAAGCTGGTTCAGGGTTGAGCGTGTGATTGCCAGTAAGGGCGCAACGCTGCATGCAGCTGCTTCAGGCTAACCGGTTTTTGCAGGAACGCATCAAAGCCGGCATGGGCAGGGACTTCCTGCCCAAGATGTGCCGACAAGGCAATCACCGGCATCCGGCGCCAACCATTTTCTTCTTCCAGGATGCGCATGGCTTCCACTGCCGCATAGCCATCCATCACCGGCATTTCACAATCCATTAACACCACATCAAATGCCGTCGGTGATTCGCGGTAGGCTTCCAGCGCAGCCTGCCCATGGGGAACTACCACCATGTTGGCACCAATGCGCCGCAACAAGCCTTCCACCACCATGCAATTCACCGGGTTGTCCTCGGCCACCAACACGCTTAAGCCTGGCAGGGGCTGCATCGCTTCACTGGCCTGCCCATGCGAGTCACCACGCAGCCCTGCCAGCATGGCTTCGTCCGGCAAGGCCAACCTCAGCCGCACGGTCACTCGCGTGCCCTGACCCTCGGTGCTTGCCAGGTCAATCTGGCCCTGCATCAATTCCACCAGCGTGCGGCTGATCGACAGACCCAACCCGGTGCCACCAAACCGGCGCGTGGTCGAGGAGTCCGCCTGGGTGAATGACTGGAACAAATGTTTTTGTCCGGCAGGTGAAATCCCGACGCCTGTATCGCTCACCACCACACACATATCGATCGAATGCTCATTGCGCTCCATCGCACGTATACGCAAGGAAACCTGGCCGCTTTCGGTGAACTTGAATGCATTGCTCAACAGGTTCATGAACACCTGCCGCAAGCGCGTCGGATCGCCGCAAACCACCACGGGAACATCCGGGTCGATATCCAAAACCGCTTCAACCTGCTTGCGTTTCTGGGCAGAAAAAATCTCCATGGCATCATGCGCCAGGCGATGCAAATCGAACGGGATGGATTCCAGCGCAATCTTGCCAGCTTCCATCTTGGAATAATCGAGAACATCATTCAGGATATTCAGCAGCGCCTTCCCTGAACCCAAAATAGCTTCGACATACCGTTTTTGTTCTTTGTCGAGATGCGTGCCTGACAACAATTCAGTCATCCCCAACACGCCATTCATCGGTGTGCGTATCTCGTGACTCATGGCGGCAAGGAATCGCCCTTTCGCTTCACTTTCTGCCCTGGCTTCATTCACCTCCATATGGGCAGAGACTTCTTTTAAGCGTGCCTTCAACAATTCCGTGTTGGTTTCAATTTCTTTTTCCCGCAACTCATTAATTTGCCGACCCAGGCCAACAGAAAGAATGATCATTTGCAAGGAGAACCCGATATTCAACCCGTAATGCGCAAGCGTCGTGTTATTAAAAACCCCGAACACAGGCGAGCAAATAATCACCAGGAACACAAAGAACACCAGGATGAAGCTTGCCGCCAGGTACAAAGCTGCGTTACTGACCCTTTGGGTCCATGCCCACGCGCTCTCACCAATCGCCAGCAACACCATCGCCAGTGATAACAGCATGCTGGCAACTGTTACAAAACCTATCGGCAATATGGGTATCAGGAGAATGTAAGCAAAACCAAAACCAACCAAGGCCTTGTTGATCACCGCCAACCGCGGGGCATTTTTTTCAAGCCCCATGAATTCGGTCGTAAACATGAGCAGGAAAACCATGGCCAGCTGTGTCCATATGAAAATGGACAGGTACTGGTAGCCATCAAGAAAAGCCGGCCAGAATTCGAAAAGGCTTCCCTCATCCGATGATGATAGCGTCATGATGGCGAACACCAGGTGCACGGCATAAAAGCCGAATGCTTTTTGGCGCGTCGTCAAAAACAGGAAAAAGTTGTACAGGATGATGCCTATCGCCAACCCATAGAACAGGTTGTCATACATGCGATCACGAAGCAGGTGATTCACATGTCCTTCATAATTACTGATCGTTGCCGGGAAAATGACATGACCCCGGCTGTCGAGACGGATATACCAGGTATAGGATTCGTGCGCAGGTACGACCAAGGGCATGCTGATATGCGGTTCCTGCAAGAGCCTGCTGGTATATGGTCTCGACAATCCAGCATACTCATGGCGAATCACTTCACCATCTTTGACGCCGAACGCCTGCACATCATAAAAATAGCCCACATTGGTTTCGATCACCGCCCGCATTTCTGCCGGCGACACATTTTTTACCGTAAACCGAAACCACCAGATTGACGGCGAGAAACCATGCTCGACATACGCAGCCACGGGCCGGAAATCACGTTCCCGCTGCAAGATGTCCTGGATCGTCAGGATCCCTTGCGGATCCTCCAGCTCCGACAGGTAGGGTGCCAATTGCTCCCGGTACAGGTCCGGGGACAAGGACAGAACGCCATTGCCGGCCAGCACAGGCCACGCCAGCGCGCATAGCAACCACGCCAGGAACACCCGGTAGGTTGTTTGTCCTTGCTTCGCCTTGTGTGTCGAATCGCCCATCCGGATGCCTGTTGGCTTCTCGCGTCCTGCCTTGTTGATCATAGACAAGGCTGGCGCGGTTGGGAAATCGGCTTGCCCGACCGCGGCTCATGGGCTAGCGTAGTGGCTTCCAAAGCCCGGCACCCCGCCACAGCTTGCACTTGCATAAGGAGAACATCATGTCCAA
The DNA here is from genome assembly GCA_006227085.1 of Gammaproteobacteria bacterium. Taxonomy (GTDB): domain Bacteria; phylum Pseudomonadota; class Gammaproteobacteria; order Pseudomonadales; family M0112; genus M0112. The sequence continues at coordinate 6,026 of SBFY01000019.1, read as the reverse complement.
CGCAGGAAAAGTCATCCTGATCACCGGCGCCGGCAGCGGCATGGGCCAATTGGCTGCCCGCAATTTTGCCGGGCAGGGCGCCAAGGTAGCCGCCCTGGACATCAGCGATGCCGGCCTGGCGAAGACCGCTGAAAACCAGCCCAATATCCGTACCTGGAAAGTCGATATCACTGACTACGCCGCGGTTTGCCAGGCCGTCAAAGAGGCCGAAAGCCAGCTGGGGCCGATCGACCGCGTGTTCAACTGCGCCGCCATCATGCCGTTCGGCAAGCTGATCGAGCAGGATGTGGGCCTGCAACGGAAAATCATGGACATCAACTGGGGCGGCCTGGTCAATATCGCCAATGCCACCCTGCCCGCCATGAAAGCCCGCGGCAAAGGGGATTTTGTCAGCTTCGCCTCGGTCGCCGGCCTCATCCCTACCCTGTTGACCGGCGCTTATTCCGCCTCCAAGGCAGCGGTCGTTTTCTATAACGAAACCCTGTACCACGAAAACCTTGGTAGCGGCATCCGTTTTGCCAGTGTCTGCCCACCGGCGGTGGCCACCCCGCTGCTGGAGCAAGGCAAAAGTGCCTGGCCCAAGATGATCGACACCGAGGGAGCCCCCATTAACCCGCAAACGGTGCTGGATGCCATTGAAACAGCCCTCGATAAAGGCCAATTCGAGGTATTCCCGACCAGCCGCGCCCGGATTGGCGCCTTCATGCGCCGCATGATGCCCAAAGCGATCTGGAAACAAGTCCATAAGGTCGAGGGCTGGTAAGCCCCTTGCGGACAAGCACCGCACAGCGTATCGTTTTGGGCCTGTGGCAGCAGTCAACCCAGGCCCATGACGACACCCCTTGCACACGCCCGTTACCTGAACCTCATCACCTTCCGCAAAAACGGCCAGGCGGTTGAAACCCCTATCTGGTTTGCTCCCCAAGGCGAATGGCTCTATGCCGTGTCCAGCGGTGATGCAGGGAAAATCAAGCGCCTGAAAAACAGCTCCCGGGCACGCATCGCCAGTTGCACGGTAACCGGCAAGTTATTGGGCCCGTGGCAAGATACAGAAGCTTTTATCCTGACTGAGCCCAAAGACATACAACGCGCATGGCGCGCCATGAAAGATCGTTATGGCTGGCAGATGACGCTACTGGACACCGGTGCACGCCTGGGCCGGCGCATCCATGAGCGCGCATGGCTCGCCATCCGCAAACCCACCGATTGACCAAGGCGCCTGAGCGCAAGGAATAATCATGCACAACCGGCTCTCACCCCAAAGCGGACGCGGTAACCTGCTTTTCCTGTTGGCGGCAGCAGCCATTGTGATCGCTACTGGACTCATGCTGATCATGAACCAGTCCAGGCAGACTCCCCAGGAAACCATCGAGACGGTGGAGCAGGCGGGTACTGTCGAGCGAACACCTCCTCCGCCAGTGATCGACACCGAAGAGCCTGAACCGGCTCCCGTCATCGTGCCAGAACCTGTTCCTGAACCCTTGCCTGCACTGGATAGCAGCGACAGCGAAGTCCGCTCGCGTTTGCTGGCCATGTCCACGCCGGGCCTCGATGCCCTGCTGGGCAATGAAGCCCTGCTGCGCAAGTTTGTGGTATTGGTCGACAACCTGGCACGCGGCAAACTGGCTCCCCGCTATAACCCCCTGAATGCACCCTCCGGCACATTCACGGTACAAGGTAGCGACACCTTGCGGGCGGATCCCAATACTTTCCAGCGCTACACGCCTTATGTCGATGCGTTGACAGCCATCCCACAAGATGCATTAGTGAAAACCTACTGGCGCTACTACCCTTTACTGCAACAAGCCTATGTCGACCTGGGCTACCCGCGTGCGCAATTCCACCCGCGCATGCTCGCCGCACTGGATATGCTGGCTGCAGCACCACTGATGCCGGCAGATGCTGAACTGGTGCAACCCAAAGTGCTGTACCAATATGCAGACCCTGAACTGGAAAACCTGCCAGCAGCGCAAAAACAATTGATGCGGATGGGGCCCGGCAACCAGGCCAAAACCCAGCAATACCTGAAAACCCTGCGCGCCCAACTCACTACGCAATAATCCAGAGGTAAGCCCAATGAGTCATCGTTTTGAATTCAGTCATGATGTGGAAACGGTTTACAGCCTCATGACCGACCCGCAGTTTCTGGTGGATCGCAGTCTCGCACTGGGTGAACTGAGCGCCGACTGCGAAGTCGAAGAAGACGATGAATCGGCTACCGTAACGATGTCACGCGAAGTCAAACGGGATTTGCCCGCTTTCCTGGCCAAGCTGTTCAACCCGGTGCAATCCATGCATATGACCGAAGAATGGCAACGCGTGGATGATGGCTTCAGCGGCCATTACCATATCGATGTCCAGGGCCAACCGGTAACCATTGATGCCGAATTCACGCTCAAGCCCGGCAAAAAAGGTTGCATTTACACTATTGACTATACCTGCAAGGCCCGCATCCCGATGGTCGGGCGCAAAGTCGAGCAATTCATTATCGATCAGGCCAAGACTGGCGTGACTGCGGAAATGGCTTACCTGAAAAAGCAGCTGGGTTAATCGGCTCCAGGTGATCACTGCCCACCAGTAATTGCTCCCCGCAACATACCCACACGGAGCCTGGATTACGCACAGCCGTGATCGTTACTGCTCCACTTTTCCGCGCAGCTTATTGGACCGCTGGCCAAATCATGGCGATCGGTTTGCCTGTCACTACTGACTTAGCCAAATATTCCAGCCCTTCATCCAGCAACTGCCTGACGTACTGGATTTCCGCTTCATCCAATTCTACCTCCGCCGCCAGGATTTCATTTCCACCTCTTGGCTGGTCAAAAAAGAGCCTTCCATCAGGCCTGTGGAGGTAGCGCTCTGCAACCAGCGCATTCTCACCTTCAAACAAACGGTAAAAAGCCTGCGCTTCCCCAGGCCCAAACCCCGTAAACGGCTCACTATGCCAATGACGTCCCAAGTGAGTTGCGATCGCCACACATAAGGCTACATAACGCCGCGATTCCCGATCACTCCCCAATGCTGGCAATCACCCCCGCACCAAGCGCATTGCCTGCACGGTTTTCCTGCTGGGCGAAGGGTTTAATTGCTTGGATGGGGTTTCCGGGCATAATGCCGCGGGCATTTGCGAGTAATGGCAAAAATCTGCCACCACGTCATTCCGGTAAAACTGCCCCGCCTCAAAAGGCCTCACAATGACACGATCTTCACCAAATGCCTTCGCCCACTTTTTCAGGCTTCGCGCATACCGGTAAGCCTTCAGCTTCTTTCTCTGGATGATGCCTGCACGATACTCACTGAAAGATTCACCAATCCTTCCCATCTTGACCCCTTGGGTATAACACGCCCTCAGGTAATCATCCTGACGCCTGATATAACACAACACATAAATATCAGAAAAACATGCCTTAAGATCGGAGACCAGACGCCGGAATCCATCTTTGTTCAAGGCATAGAACATTTCGCCACTGAGAACAATCCTAGACGCCTGACTGGCACGAATTTCCTTGAGCAGGTTTTCCCATTTATAAGCTGGCCGCCCTTGCAGCAACGATTCCTGTAAATCACGCGCCAATGGCGAATGATTGCCCATCCGCGTACAGCCACTGAGAGGAAACAATATGCTATGAGCTTGCAGGGATTCCCGGTGTCGCAAGAGATAATCCTGGATGGCTGTTGTCCCGGTTTTATTGGTACCGATATGCAAATACAGCGTTTTCTTGCTCATGCCCGATCCGTCTTGTGCAGCATCAATTCGTCCAGGGTGAGGCGATACCCCGGCAAGAATTCCTTCAGGAAATAGGCCACCTCTGGCAGCTCATCATACGCTTGCAAACGACGCTCGATATCCTTGCCTGCACTGGAAAACTCATGATTACCCGCCGCAATTTCTGCCTGGCATTTCAGGTAAGCCGCGATAGTATCGGCCGCCTTGATCAATTGCCGGTGTTCGGCCGGCAATGCATGCTCCAGCATGTATGCCGAAAACGATGCCTGCAGCGGCTCGGGTAACAAGGCCACCAGTTCCTGCTCGGCCTTTGCTTCTATGGATTTGTAGGCATCGCGAATGGCATCGGAATGGTATTTGACCGGCGATGGCAAATCGCCGGTAATCACTTCGCTGACATCGTGATAGAGGGCCGCCGCCGCCACCGCATTGGCATCCACCTGGCCGTCATAGAGCCGATTGCGGATCAAAGCCAGGGCATGGGCAATGGTTGCCACTTCCCAGCTATGCTCCATGACATTTTCCTGCACCACATTACGCTTCATGCCCCAGCGGATCACCCAGCGCAACTTGCTCAAATACGCAAAAAAGGGACTCCCCATACCACCCCTCCCGCAGGCGATCTGGCCACCAAAAAAATGTGATGGGATTCACAAGTAAACATTATGGACTATAGTGTGATAACAAGGCTAACAATAACCAAAACAGGGATGTACTGCATGCTTTTACGACACATTCCCGCACTGGTGGCCCTCACCAGCACTGCCGTCATCGCCAACCCGGCCAACGCCACGGACATGCCCGGGCTGGATGACGTGCGCATTCCCGATATCCTCACGGCCACCCGCCTGCGCCAAGGCCAGGCAGACACCCCCGCCAGCATGACCGTGCTGGATAGGGAGTTCATCCGAGCCAGCGGTATTCGCAACCTGCCGGAGCTGTTCCGTTTTGTACCCGGCATGTCCGTTGGCAGCCGCGACGGTTATAACTATGTGGTCAGTTACCATGGCACCAACTTCGTTGACAGCCGTCGCATGCAAGTACTGGTCGACGGTCGCTCGGTCTATTCCACGGGATTGGCCAACGTCAGCTGGATGGACCTGCCGATCAGCCTGGACGATATTGAACGCATCGAGATCACCCGCGGACCCAACGCTTCCACATATGGTGCGAATGCCTTTCTCGGTACGATCAACATCATTACCCGTCACCCCCAGGACACTGAACGACTGGCACTGCAAACCCGGCAAGGTGATGGCGGCGTGGAAGATTACCAGTTGCGCTACAGCGGTGGCCATGAACTCGCCCACTGGCGAGTTACCCTCGCCAGCCGTCACGATAATGGCTTCGATCATAAAGCCGATGGATTCACCGACCGGCGCGACAGCAATGACCAATGGTTTACCAATGGCCAACTCACGCTGACGCCGGATGACAGCTGGACCATCGACCTGCGCGCCGGTTATAAAACCGGCACCTATACCGAGGATGCGTTTGACCCTTCCATGCAGACCTATCCAGATTTTGACAGCACGGTGGAATTCGTTTCTGCCAGCGCTGAAAAAATCCTGGAGGCCCACACCCTCAAAGCCACGGGGTATTACCGCCGCGAGCGCATCGAGCAGGAATGGGTGGCTTGCCTGCCGCCCATCCTGTTCAGCACCAACCTGGCGGCCCTGTACCTGCGCAATACCAATTATGTCGAGGCCTTGCTGGATGGCATCAATCCCTTTGGCAGTGGCGGCAGCAGCGAGGATGATGCCTTGGCCATCGCCACCCTGATGGACTATGCCGCCATGGGCGGTCCTGCGGCACCCGACAGTTGCGGCCTCGCCAACCAGGACACCATCCAAACCCGCCAGCACATGGAACTGCAAGACACCTGGACAGTGTCAGACCAGTTACGCATCGTCAGCGGCATGAGTGTCCGCAGGGACGAACAGGACTCGGAAACCTATCTGGGTGGCAAGGTGGCTGAAGACAGCATCCAGGTATTTGCCCATGCAGAATATCGCCTGACAGATCGCTGGGTTTTCAATATCGGCGGCTTGTATGAAGACGAGGAAAGTACTGACAACACGTTTTCACCACGCGCTGCCGTCAATGTTCATATCGCCCCCGGCCACACCTTGCGCGCCGTCTACTCCGAAGCCTGGCGGACACCCGACATTTTTGAAAACCATGCCGATTGGTCATACACCGTCTATGGCTTGAGTCCGACGGTTCTCGGCAACCGGTCAGCCCGTTACTTTGCCACAGCACAGGCTCCTGGCGGACTCGAGAATGAGCGCATCCAGTC
>SBFY01000131.1 GCA_006227085.1 Gammaproteobacteria bacterium | reverse complement strand
AGCCCAGCCGGCAATCGGCCATGGACGGCCGATTGAGGCGATCAAACAGGATGTTTGTTTAGCCGACGGCTCGAAGGCTCATGCAGTGAACGGTGACCAGCAACGCCGGGCCGCGATGCGGGGTCCGGGGCCGGCGAGGCCCCGGGGAAATATGATCTCAATATCCGGTTTTTTTGCGTCGACAAGCTCGGGAAACGCAATACCAAAAACCTAATGCCTTCCCCTTAACTTCTGCCACACCCACCCTGCCGCAAACCCCAGCACCGCCAACACCACCACCATGGCCACGCAAGCCAGGGTGATTTCCAGCATGACTCGCGGATCCACGCCAAACACATTGATCGCACCATGCACAAACACGCCCAGTGCCACGAAGCCGAGAATCAAGGTGCGGTAACGCTTGAGGAAAGGTATCCAGTTCATGCTGGCCGGGTATCCCGTAAGAAAATGCCCGCCAACACCAGTGCAACGGTCGCAGCCACTGACGCCATCACAAAAGCCCAGACAGGATTGATGTCCCACAGCAGACCACTGGCCGCCGCCCCAACAGCACCACCAGCACCAAAACTCATGGCACTGTACAGCGCCTGACCTTGCCCCTGGTAACCCCCATCAAATTGCTGGCGAACGTATTCGATCGCAGCGGCATGAAAACTGCCAAAGGTCGCGGCATGCAGCAATTGTGCAAGCAATAGCATCCACCAATTATCAACAAAGAAGCCGATCATCAACCAGCGCAATGCTGCCAACAGCAGGCTGGCCATCAGGATATGGCCGATACCGAATCGCTGCAGGATGCGATGCATGAACAGGAACAGCACCACTTCGGCAGCCACACCGAGCGCCCACAGTACACCGGTCATCATCGGCTGGATGCCATGTTCCTGCAGGTAAATGCTGAAAAAGGCGTAATACGGCCCATGACCCACCTGCATCAGGAAGCAGCACAGGAAAAACACGATCACCACAGGCTGCCTGGCTATCGCCAGGAAACCACCGGCCTTGCGGTCCGGGTGATGTTTCTCGCGGCCGTCCAGCATCACGCTGCACAGCAGGATCCCGAACAGCATGACGGTCAGCGCGTGCGGCAAATAATCAATCGGCAAATACTGGAATATCGCACCCAGCAACAATACCGCTGCAATAAAACCCACCGATCCCCAAAGGCGGATCAGGCTGTAATGGTGATAGCGACCCTCAAGGTGCGAGAGCGTCACCACTTCATACTGCGGCAGGATGGCGTTCCAGAAAAAACTGTATGCACCGATGACCACAGCAAACCAGGCGAAGGAGTGATTAACGAACACCCCGAGAAAACACAGTGCACCGCAAACGGCACCGATACGGATAATCCGCAAACGCTGGCCGGTATGGTCCGCCAGCCAGCCCCAGATATTCGGTGCGATGATTTTGGTGGCCATGATGATGGCGGAAAGGAAACCGATTTCCGGCGCAGTGAATTCGAGATGCTTCAGGTACAGGTTCCAGAACGGCACCAAGCCGCCAAGCACCGCAAAATAGAAAAAATAGAAACCGGACAGCCGCCAGTAAGGCACCTGTTGCATGGGTGATTAACCCCGGTCAGGTGAAGCAGGAATCACCGGCGTAGCGCACTGCACATCGGCATTCTGGCCCCGATGACGCAACACATGATCCATCAATACAATCGCCATCATTGCTTCAGCAATCGGCGTGGCACGAATGCCGACACAGGGATCATGGCGGCCATGCGTGGCCACTTCTACCGCCTCACCTGCCGTGTTGATGCTCTTGCCCGGTAAACGAATGCTGGAGGTCGGCTTCAGCGCAATGCGGGCGACAATGTCCTGCCCCGTGCTGATACCGCCCACAATGCCACCGGCATGATTCGAGAGAAATCCCTGCGGCGTCATTTCATCACGATGTTCGCTGCCTTTCTGTGCCGCCACGGCAAAGCCATCACCGATCTCGACGCCTTTCACCGCATTAATGCTCATCAGCGCATGCGCCAGATCGGCATCAAGCCGATCAAACACCGGCTCACCCAAACCCACGGGTACATGTTGTGCCACCACCGTGATAACCGCACCGATGGAATCACCGTCCTTGTTCAGGGCCTGCATGTAGGCTTCCATCTCCGCTACCTTGCTGGCATCCGGGCAGAAGAACGGGTTATTGCCCACTTCATGCCAGTCGACGGTATCGATCGTGATCGGGCCGAGCTGGCTCAGGTAGCCACGCACTTCCACGCCATAACGTTCGCGCAGGTATTTACGCGCCACTGCACCGGCAGCCACTCGCATCGCTGTTTCACGTGCCGACGAACGGCCACCACCACGGTAATCGCGGAAGCCGAATTTCTGGGTGTAGGCGTAGTCGGCATGATTGGGCCGGAAGGTGTCCTTGATATTGCCGTAATCCTTCGAGCGCTGGTCCGTGTTCTCGATCAGCAAGCCAATCGGTGTGCCGGTGGTCTTGCCTTCAAACACACCGGAAAGGATTTTCACCACATCCTCTTCACGGCGCTGGGTGGTGTAGCGCGAGGTACCTGGCTTGCGACGGTCCAGGTCGGCTTGCAAGTCGTCTTCGGTCAGCGCCATACCCGGTGGGCAGCCATCAATGATGCAGCCCAAGGCCAACCCATGGCTTTCACCAAAGGTCGTGACCGTGAATAACTGGCCTATGCTGTTGCCGGACATGCTACCCATCCTTCCAACAAAAATTCGGTTAAATCAAATGGTTGCGAGCCATATTGTACGCGGGATCAGTGCGCTCCGCTATCAATTCAGGACCTGGTAACCACGATTGCGCAGGCATTGCTTGATGACCTGGTGGCGCTCCTGCACGCCTTTGCCGGCGCCCTGCGCCCCGCCAATGGCAGCTCCCGCACCCGCACCTTTCTGTACGGAACGGCTGTTGCCGACCGCAGCCCCGACCAGGCCGCCCACTACCGCGCCGACAACGGCACCCTTGCCGGCATCCCCGGCGACTGACACCTGATCGGCATAGGATTCGCATTCGGCACGATCCTGTTCGTAGTTCGTCATGTCCGATTGGGCCTCATCAATGATGATGCGCTCCTTGCCGGCACAGGCTGCCAGCACAAGGCACATCGCCATCACCCCAAATACCTGTTTCATGCAAAACCCCTGCCTTTACAATAGTCCCATACTAACAAGTTACGCCCGCACCATGAACGACAACGACTACCGCGAACAGCACAAACAGCGACTGGCCTGGATGCCCTGGCTCTACCCCACCCTCAAACCTGCACAACGGGCATGGGCCGAAGACTGGCAGCGCGACATCCAGCAACGCCTGGTGGCACTGGAGACGGTGGTGATCGGCAAGGACTGCTTCATCGCCCCGGATGCGGCGCTTTTTGCTGAACCGGGCCGCACCATCCGCATCGGCGATCACAGCCAGGTGGCTGCCGGTGCATTCCTGCACGGGCCCATCACCCTGGGTAATCACGTCAGCATCAACCATTCGGTATCGATGGATGGCGGCTCAGCCGGCATCACCATTGGTGATAACACCCGCATCGCCTGCCACTGCACCCTGTTTGCCTTCAATCACGGCATCGCTGCCGGCAAGCTGGTGCGCGAGCAGCCGGTCACGTCCAAAGGGATACGTATCGGCAGCGATGTGTGGATTGGCGCGAATGTGTCCATTGTCGACGGCGTGACGATTGGCGATGGCTGCATTATTGGCATGGGCAGCGTGGTCACCCACGATATTGCAGCGGGCACTATCGCAGCCGGCAACCCGGCAAGGATTATTCGCGATCGCCGCTGATCATCGCGGCATCAAACTCAACCCAGAATATGCCGCGCAAATCACCAACCGCATACCCGGTGGCCTGGTCTTGCGGGTACAGTCTTGCCAGGGTAGCGGAAACAGCCACTGGCAAGGACTCACCATGACACACCAGGCACATGGGTTGCAGCACAATCGGTTCCACATACGCCAATCGCCCATCCGGTCGTGGCAATAACCGTGGCTGCCAGTCTCCGGCTGATTGTGCATAGTCCGCCAGCACCGATTGCATCCAGGCTTCAGGCGCATTCACCGGGTTGCGCAACTTCAGGCTGCTACGCCCCATACGCACACCATGAACAGACAAACCGGCACTCATCGCAGGCGCTTCCGTACGGCATGCCGCAATCGCAGCATCAGGCCCTTCCGCCATGCCGCGCTGCAACGCTGCTTTCAAACCGGTCTTGAATGGCAGCAACAACGCTGCACCTTGCTGGCGTTGCTGCGCTTCCGTTGCTGTATCAGCCAATGCCCATAGTGGCAGGTACACAACCAGGAACAACAACAGTCGCTTCATGAATGGACCCTCATCGCAAATCTTCGGCGTTAATCACAAACACCCCTTCACCACCATGCGTGAACTCTACCCAGACCAATGGCAAATCCGGGAAGGCGGCCTCCATCGCCGGCTGGCTATTGCCGACTTCACAGACGAGGATGCCATCGGTGGTGAGATACGCGGCGGCATCACGCAGGATGCGCCGCACCAGATCCAGACCATCCTGCCCGGCTTCCAACCCAAGCCGGGGTTCATGATGGAACTCTGGTGGTAATGACGCCATATCCACCGCATCCACATACGGTGGATTGGTGACGATCACGTCGTAGTGTTTGGCGGGCAAGTCATTGAACAGGTCCGACCGATACGCCTTGACGCGATCACCCAAACCAAAGCGGTCGATATTGCGCTGTGCGATGGCCAAGGCTTCCGGTGACAGGTCCACGAGGTCGACCTGTGCCTCGGGAAAGGCATGGGCACAGGCAATGCCGATGCAACCGCTGCCCGTACACAGGTCGAGAATGGCAGCAGGCTCATGCTGCAGCCACGGTGCAAAACCGTATTCGATCAATTCAGCGATCGGCGAGCGCGGGATCAATACGGCAGGATTCACCTCAAACGGCAAACCGCAGAACCAGGCTTCACCGGTGATGTACGGTAACGGTTCGCGCTGCTCGATACGACGCGCCAGCCAAGCGCGCACTTTCGCCAGCAGCGCTTCATCGACGGGATTGGCCAGCACCTCATCCGTACTATCCAGCGGCAAGCCGGCGGCCGAAAACACCAGGAAGACGCTTTCATCCCAGGCGTTATCACTGCCGTGGCCAAAATGCAGGCCAGCCGCTTGCATGCGCGCATGCGTTTCATCCAGCAGTTCGCCGATGGTGCGGGGATGAAGGGTCGGTGCAGCCACGACGGGCCTCCTGTGATCCGTATGGATTTTCCTTGCGTATTATGGGGCATTCATCGGCATTTGGTGCGTCCGGCATCCTCTGCTACTATCGCGTGCGACACAAGGGCTCCTGCCAACCACAGGCGCCTGCCACACACAGGGAACGAGCCCATGAAAGACGCTTTCGAGAAAATCATCCTCCACGTGGGCGAAGACCTGACCCGCCCCGGCCTGCTCGATACCCCGGATCGTGCCGCCAAGGCGTTTGAGTTCCTGACCCGCGGTTACAAGCAGAGCGTGGCAGACGTGGTCAACGGCGCCCTGTTCCCGAGTGAAAACAACGACATGATCGTGGTCAGCAATATCGAGCTGTATTCCCTCTGTGAGCACCATATGCTGCCTTTCATTGGCAAGGCGCATGTCGGCTATATCCCGCAGGGCAAGGTATTGGGCCTGTCCAAGGTAGCCCGCATCGTCGATATGTATGCCCGTCGCCTGCAGATCCAGGAAACCCTGACCCACCAGATCGCTGAGACTATCCAGGAAGTGACCGGTGCCATCGGCGTGGGCGTGATCATCGAAGCCAAGCACATGTGCATGATGATGCGCGGCGTGGAAAAGCAGAACTCACTGATGAAAACCTCGTCCATGCTGGGCCTGTTCCGCAAGAACGATACCACCCGCAAGGAATTCCTTGCCCTAATCCGCAACAGCTGACGGGTTTGCCAGGAAAGCCCTGATTGCCCCGGCCACCGCTGCCGGGGTTTCCATATGCCAATGATGATCCCCGGGCTGCACCTGCACATGCAGGTTGGGTCGTGACCCAATGACCTCGATCATTTCCCTGTATTTCGCCATCCCCTTGCTGGCCAGCAACGCCAGCCCCGGGCAACGGATGGCTTCGGCAAAGGCATGGCTATGCGCCTCAGTCAGCTTGAAAGCCGAGGCATAGCGCAAACGCGCATCGGTTGACCATGCCCAGCGGGCACCGTGCTGGATCATGTTACGCAGCACCATCGGCCGGAGGATCTCTGCTGGCAGTCGCGTGTACGACTGCCGTGCCACGATCGCATCTTCCAGGGAAGCGTAGGAAGGTACCGGATTACGCGAACGATTGAACTCGACAATATGCCGGCGCAATTGCTCCGGTGCTTTTTCGGCCGGCTCCGGGAATGGCCAGAAACCATCGAGGAAAATCGCATGCGATACCCGATCCGGCATGGCAGCTGCCAGTAACATGGCAATCATCGCCCCACGGGAATGCCCGACAACAGAAAATTGCTGCCAGCCCAAGGCATCCGCGATGAGCACGAGATCACGCAAGTCGTCCCAGATGTTGTAACTGCCACTCGCCGGGCGATGATCGGAACGACCGTGACCGGCCAGGTCCGGTGCAACCAGATGCACCCCCGCCAGCTGTTCATCCGCCAGCTTTTCAGCCAACGGAGCAAAGCTTTCACTGTTATCCAGCCAGCCATGGATCGCCAGCATCGGCAATGCCGTGTCATCACCCCAGGATTGCAGGCTGTAGCGCATGCCGTTAACGGACAAGCTGGTATCGGTGTGCTTATGCACGACCAGGGCTCTTGATATCCAGCAGCCGCATGCACGCGGGTGCTATCAACTCGCCATCGAGCACGGCCAGGTTGGCAGTGCCCAACACCGGTGGACGACCTTGCCCTGACAGCACCGCCAGCAATTCACTCAACAAGGGGTTATGCCCAACCAGCAGCAAGTCATGCCGCACCGGCTCAAGCCGTGCCAACAACAGGCGAATGTCGGCTTCCGGCACCAGGTCATCACAGTCCTGCACATGTACCGGCCTGCCACACACGCGAAACACGGCTTCCGCCGTTTGCTGCGCACGCACCAGCGGGCTGACCCAGGCATGATCCGGTAATGGTTGTGTGTTGAGATAGCCAGCGATGTGACTGGCATCCAGCCAGCCGCGTGGCGTCAATTCGCGAAGGCTGTCACGGGCAGCCTGCCCTGCCTCACCATGGCGAAGCAGGAATAGCTTCATGCCTGCCCTGCCAGCACGAACTCCACATCAATGTTTTGTTCGCTGCCCATCAGGTCGCCAACCACATCGGCGATGGAGCGATGGTTGTAGAGGATTTCATACAAGCCATTCGCCAATGGCATGTAGACATTGAGCTCAGCCGCCTTGTCACGCACCAGCTTCAGGGTGTTGATCCCTTCCGCCACCTGGTCCATGCCCGCCAATACATCGTCCAGTGGCTTGCCTTCACCCAAGGCAAAACCCACGCGGTAATTACGGCTCAAGGGCGACATGCACGTCACGATCAAATCACCGACACCAGCCAAGCCCAGGAAGGTCAGCGGGTTTGCGCCGAGCTGTACTGCAAAGCGGCTCATTTCAGCCAGCGCACGCGTCATCAACATGGCCTGGGTGTTTTGCCCCAATCCCAACGCGGCGCCCATGCCGGCCATCATCGCGTAAATATTTTTCAGTGCACCGCCCAGCTCGACACCATACCGGTCAGGGCTGTCATAGACACGGAAATAACTGCAATGCAGCAATTGCTGGATATGCTTGCATAACTCATCGTCAGCGCTGGCAATCACACTGCCGGTCAACTGGCGTGATGCAATTTCACGGGCCAGGTTCGGGCCGCTCAACACCCCAAGGCGCACAGCCGGCATTTCTTCTTCAATGATTTCGCTCATCAGGCGAAAACCGCAAGGTTCAATACCCTTGGTCAGGCTGACCACCATGGCATCCTTGTCGATGCATTGGGCAACCTGCTTCGCCACTTCACGGCAGGAACTGCTCGGCACTGCCATGAACACGACATCACTGCCAGCCACGGCTTCGGTCAAATCCAGCGTTGCCCGCAAATGTGCTGACAGTGCATAGCCCGGCAGGTATTCGCTATTGGTGTGCCGGGTATTGATCTCTTCGGCACGCCCGGCATTACGCATCCACAACCAGGCGTCGTGACCATTTTCAGCAACAATGTTGGCGATGGCCGTTCCAAAGCTGCCACCGCCAATGACGGCCACACGAGCCGGTTTTTTTATGTTCGACGCCATGCACGCACCCCTTCCAGGCATGCCAGCATTCTAGCATGCCCGCCCGTATGCCGGGCTTCAGTGCATGCCGAGTAACAACCGGTTGGTGCGTTGCACAAACCCGGCCGGATCCTCCAGTGCTTGCCCACTGGACAAGGCCGCCTGTTCAAACAGCAAGACGGCCATGTCATCGAATACCGCTGCATCAGTGGTCGCCTGCAACCGTGCCAGCAAGGCGTGGTCGGGATTCAGCTCCAGGACGGGTTTGCTATCCGGCACTTCCTGTCCGGCCGCTTTCAACATCTGCCGCATCTGCAAACCGATATCCTGGTCACCCAGTACCAGGCACGATGCCGAGTCGGTCAGGCGACGAGTGGTTTTCACATCGGCCACACGATCGCCCAGCGCCGCTTTCACTTTCTCCAGCAAGGCGGATTGGCTTTCCTGTTTTTCCGGCGTCTCATCCGCCGGGGCGTCATTGCCTGCCCATGCGGAAATATCAAGGTCGCCACGACCAATGTCCTGCAGGGGTTTGCCATCAAACGCTGTCAAATACCCCACCAGCCATTCGTCGATACGATCCGACAACAGCAGCACTTCCACCCCATGCTTGCGGAACACTTCCAGGTGCGGACTGTTTTTCGCCGCATTGAAAGACGATGCCGTGACGTAATAAATCGCGGACTGGTTTTCCTTCATGCGCGAGACATATCCTGCCAGGGACTGATCCTGCACGGCGGCATTGGTATAAGTGGTCGCAAAACGCAGCAGGCCGGCAATACGCTCCTTGTTGGCAAAATCCTCGGCCACGCCTTCTTTCAGCACCTGCCCGAACTCTTTCCAGAACGCCTGGTATTGCTCTGGCGAATCCTTGGCCAAGCCTTCCAGCATATCCAGCACACGCTTGGTGAGGGCTGAACGCATCGTGGTAATGACCGGGCTTTCCTGCAGCAGTTCGCGGCTGACGTTCAAGGGCAAATCACTGGAATCCACCACACCCTTGATAAAGCGCAGGTACAAGGGCAGGAACTGTTCGGCATCATCGAGGATAAAGGTGCGCTGCACATACAACTTGAGGCCACGCGCCACATCACGATGGTACAGGTCAAACGGCGCATGCGCCGGCACATACAACAAGCTGGTGTATTCCTGTTTGCCTTCCACACGATTGTGCGACCACAGCAATGGGGCCTCGTAATCGTGGCTGACGTGCTGGTAAAACGCCTTGTATTCTTCTTCGCTGATGTCCTGCTTGCTGCGCGTCCACAAGGCCTGCGCCTGGTTCACTGCCTCATAAGCAGCTTCCTTGCCTTCTTCAGCGGCCAATGACTTCATGCGAACCGGTATCGCAATATGGTCGGAATACTTCTTGACGATGGTGCGAACGCGGAAGGCGTTGGCAAAATCCTTCGCGTCCTCTTTCAAGTGCAGGATGACTTGCGTACCACGCGTCGCTTTTTCGCAGGGCTCGACGGTGAATTCAGCGCTGGCATCGGATTCCCAGCGCACAGCATCCGTTGCGGCCGCACCGGCACGACGGGTCAGCACCTCGATACGATCGGCCACGATAAAGCCGGAATAGAAACCTACGCCAAACTGGCCAATCAGTTGTGAATCCTTCTTGCGGTCACCACTGAGGTTTTTCAGGAATTCGGCTGTGCCAGAGCGGGCAATGGTACCGAGATGGCTGATGACTTCCTCACGACTCATGCCAATGCCATTGTCACTGATGGTGATGGTGCTGGCCTCGCTGTCCACATCGATGGTGATCGCGAGCTCCGGGTCTTCTGCCAGCCAGCCAGCATGCTCCAGTGCCTCGAAACGCAATTTGTCGCAGGCGTCGGAGGCATTGGAAATCAATTCACGCAGGAAAATCTCACGATTGCTGTACAAGGAATGGATCATCAGCTGCAGCAGCTGGCGGGCCTCGGTCTGGAAGCCCAGGGTTTCCTTGCCGGGGGTTGCTTGTTGGGATGCGATTGTCACGGCACACTCCTCTCATCAAAAAAACCGTGTCCCATCAATAGGGTCAGATCCAGCGGTTTCAAGGCCTTTTACCGGCAAACCCGTTACAATGCGCCCTCACCCTTTTGGCCTTCGCCCCATGACGGTCCTGCAACGTGCCATCCTGCTGGCGGTCGCCAGTTCCCTGCTGGGCAGCCTGGGTGCCGCCGCCAGCAAGCACATCACCCCGGTGACCGGACTGGCCACCCTACTGGCCAGCCAATACCTGATCAGCGCCCTGCTACTGGCACCGGCCTATGCCCGTCATGCCAGCTTCCGCTTCAGTGCACCGCTGTGGGTCTGGCATATCGTGCGGGGAACCTCCGGCTTACTCTGTTTCGTCTGTTTCTATGCGTCCCTGCAACACATCCCGCTGGCTGACAGCGTGCTGCTGCGTAATGCCGCCCCACTCTGGGTACCTATCATCGGGCTGGCACTCGGACTGCAGGTTGAACGCCGTTCACTACTGCCCATTGCCATTGGCTTGTCCGGCATCCTGCTGATGATGAAACCGGGCCAGGACGGTATCAGCGGCTGGCACCTGATCGGCAGCCTGGCGGGTTTCATGTTCGGGATAGCCATGCATGCCACCCGCGAGCTGGTGCAACGGGAGCCGCAGCCGCGCGTGCTGATGATGTATTTCCTGATCTCACTGGCCTGCGCCTTGCCATGGGCCCTCTGGCAGTGGCAGCCGATCCCGTTCTCCAGCCTGCTCTGGCTGCTCGTGATCGGGCTATGCCTGTTCGGGTCACTGCGATTATTCACGCACGCCTACAGCCTGGTGCCCGCGCAACAGGTTTCACCGATTGCCTACACCAGCGTGTTGTTTGCCGGCTTGCTGGATTGGTGGATATGGGAACACGCGCCTGATGGCTTGAGCCTGACCGGCATGGGATTGGTGATCGGCAGCGGCGCCCTGCTGGCCTGGAAGCGTTAAGACACCTTCAGCGATAGATATCCGCCACGCCTTCCGGGCGCTTGGAAAAACGCTTGTACATCCACTGGTATTGTTGCGGTGCCAGTGCAATGCATTGCTCGATGGCACGATTGAGGGCTTCTGCGGCTTTGTGTTCATCCGCATCATGCAGGCCATCCACCGGCTGGAACACCAGCTCGAAACCCTCACCCTTCGGCTTGCGCACCACAGTGGCCGATAGCACCACCGAGTGATTGGCTCGCGCCAATGCCCCTGTCAGCTTACCCGTCAATGCCGGGCGGCCAAAAAAGGGCGCGAACACACCTGCCTTGGTCGATGGCAAATGATCCGACAGCACTGCCGTGACATAGCCCTGTTTCAGGCACTTCATGATGGTGCGCACACCACCGGAGCTGACCGGCGCCATCACCGTGTCCTGGCGACTGCGCCGCCACATCACGAAACGCTCGAACCAATCCGATTCCAGCGGCTTGTACAGCGCTGCAAACGGCGCACGATTCGAGACCCAGCTATTCAATAATTCCCAGTTCCCCAAATGCGGCAGGATCAGCACCACACCGCGTCCTTGTGCCAATGCCTCGTCAAACAGGTGCTGGTTATGCACACGGATCTTCCGGTTCACCCAGGATGCCGGCCACACCCATGCCAGGCCGAACTCGGCAAACCACTTGCCGGCTTCACGAAAGGATTGCTCCACCCACGCTTCCCGTTCAGCATCGGACAATGACGGATAACACACCTGCAGGTTACAACGCGCAATGTGCACGCGTTTTCGACCCAGGCGATAAATCAAGCAACCAATGCCACTGCCAATGGCCTGTGCCCAACGCAAAGGCAGCAGTGCCAACACGCTTAATGCGCTGGCCAGCAACAAATGACTCATGTTGTTCAGGAATGCATTCATCTGCGTATTATCGCACCAAACCTGTGCGTGCCACCCATTCCATAGACAACAAAAAGGCGGTCATGTGACCGCCTTCCTGTTCGTGTCGTCTTGACTGTCGCGGATCAGGAGGCCAGTTTCCAGCCCGTGATTTCCGACAGTGCCTTGCCGATATCGGCCAGGCTGCGTACGGTTTTGACACCAGCCGCTTCCAGCGCAGCAAACTTCTCGTCAGCCGTGCCTTTGCCACCGGAGATGATCGCACCGGCATGACCCATGCGCTTGCCCGGAGGAGCCGTCACACCTGCGATGTAAGACACCACCGGCTTGGTCACATTGGCCTTGATGAAGGCTGCGGCTTCTTCTTCTGCAGAACCACCGATCTCACCGATCATCACGATCGCTTCGGTCTGCGGGTCATCCTGGAACAGCTTCAGGATATCGATGAAGTTGGAACCCGGGATCGGGTCACCACCGATGCCCACGCAGGTGGACTGGCCGAAACCGGCATCCGTGGTCTGCTTGACGGCTTCATAGGTCAAGGTGCCGGAACGGGAGACGATGCCCACTTTGCCCGGCTTGTGGATATGGCCCGGCATGATGCCGATCTTGCACTCACCCGGAGTAATCACACCCGGGCAGTTCGGGCCAATCAGGCGCACGCCCAATTCGTCACACTTCACTTTGCAATCCAGCATGTCCAGCGTCGGGATGCCTTCGGTGATGCAGACGATCAGCTTGATACCACCGAATGCTGCTTCAAGGATGGAGTCCTTGCAGAATGCTGCCGGCACATAAATCACGGATGCTTCAGCACCGGTCGCTTCCACCGCTTCACGCACGGTGTTGAACACCGGCAAGCCGAGGTGGGTCTGGCCACCTTTGCCCGGGGTCACGCCGCCGACCATCTTGGTGCCGTAGGCGATCGCCTGTTCAGAGTGGAAGGTGCCCTGTGAGCCGGTAAAGCCCTGGCAGATCACCTTGGTGTTTTTGTTGATCAGTACGCTCATGCTGCACCTCCAGCGGCTTTCACAACGGACTGCGCCGCGTGTGTCAGGCTGTTGGCGGCAATGATGTTCAAACCACTTTCAGCCAGGATCTTGGAACCGAGCTCGGCGTTGTTGCCCTCGAGGCGAACCACTACCGGCACTTTCACACCGACTTGCTCAACGGCACCGATGATGCCTTCAGCAATCAGGTCGCAACGGACGATACCGCCGAAGATGTTGACCAGTACGGCTTTGACGTTCTTGTCAGACAGGATGATCTTGAACGCTTCGGACACGCGCTCCTTGGTCGCACCACCACCCACGTCGAGGAAGTTGGCTGGCTTGCCACCGTGCAGGTTAACGATGTCCATGGTACCCATCGCCAAACCAGCACCGTTCACCATGCAGCCGATGTTGCCATCGAGTGCCACATAGTTGAGCTGGTGCTCTGCAGCATGCGCTTCACGCGCGTCATCCTGTGACGGATCGTGCATCGCCTGCAGGTCTTTATGACGATACAGGGCGTTGCTGTCGAGGTTGATCTTGGCATCCAGGCAATGCAGGTTGCCGTCGGTCTTGATGACCAGCGGGTTGATTTCCAGCAGGGCCAGGTCTTTTTCTTCGAACAGCTGCGCCAGGCCCAGGAAGATCTTGGTGAACTGCTTGATCTGTTCCGGGTTCAGGCCCAGCTTGAAGCCCAATTCACGCGCCTGGAACGGCTGTGCACCTACCAGCGGGTCAATCGTGGCCTTGAGGATTTTTTCCGGCGTTTCGTGGGCAACCTTTTCGATTTCCACACCGCCTTCGGTAGACGCCATGAACACGACACGGCGTGAGGAACGATCCACCACAGCGCCAAGGTACAGTTCCTGTGCAATATCCGTGCACGCTTCAACGAGGATCTTGCTGACAGGTTGGCCGTTTTCATCGGTCTGGTAGGTCACCAGGTTCTTGCCCAGCCACTTGGCTGCAAATGCCTTGGCTTCCTCGGCAGAGTCGACCAGCTTCACACCACCGGCCTTACCGCGGCCACCGGCGTGTACCTGGGCTTTCACCACCCATTTGTTACCACCGATCTTGGCGGTGGCTTCCGCAGCGGCTTCCGGCGTGTCGACTGCAAAACCGACAGATACCGGCAAACCATAGTCCTTGAAGAGCTGTTTGCCCTGATATTCATGAAGATTCATTGTTTACTTCCGTCACTGGTTACAGGAAGGGTTATGCGCCCTTGGGTTGGCCTGGAACTGCCTTTGGGGCCGTTGCTCCCCGGAGAGGGGCGCCGGCGCGGCGCCCATTGTCCAGAAAACAGGCCCTGCCGGCAACTCTATTTGCGCTTTTTGCGGTTGGCGATATGGATGGCATGCCCGCCCACGGCCAAGGCGGCCTCGTGCAGGGCTTCCGACAGGGTCGGATGGGCAAATACCGTCATGGCAAGGTCTTCGGCACTGCTGCCGAATTCCATCGCCACCACCGCCTGTTGCAGGATATCGGCCGCGTTCGGGCCGATGATGTGGCAGCCCAGCACGCGGTCGCTGTTGGCATCGGCCAGCAGCTTGACCATGCCGCCGGCATCGTTGGCCGCCAGGGCCCGGCCGCTGGCCGCAAACGGGAACACACCGCTGTTGTATTCCACACCGGCGGCTTTCAGTTGCTCTTCGGTCTTGCCGACCCAGGCGATTTCCGGGTGGGTATAGATCACGCCCGGGATCAAGTCGTAATTCATCTGTGCCTTGCGACCGGCAATGCGCTCGGCGACCATCACACCCTCTTCCGAGGCCTTGTGCGCCAGCATCGGGCCACGCACGATGTCACCAATGGCATACACGCCCGGCGCTTCGGTCTGGCAGAAGTCATTCACGAACACGAAACCGCGCTCATCAAGGGTGACGCCAGAGTCCACCGCCAGCACATTGTCGGTATTGGGGCGACGACCCACCGCCACGATCAGGCGATCGAACAGCTCAGTGTGTTCGCCGTCCTTGTCGGTATAGGTCACGCTGACTGAGGACTTCTTGCCTTTCTTCACCTCGGAAGCGGTCACCCGCGCGCCAAGGCGGATATCCAGCCCCTGCTGCTTGAAGGTCTTGGCTGCTTCTTTCGCGATTTGCTGGTCAACGGCACCGAGGAAGGTATCCAGCGCTTCCAGCACCACCACTTCCGAGCCAGCCCGCGACCACACGCTGCCCAGCTCCAGCCCGATCACCCCGGCACCGATGATGCCCAGACGCTTCGGCACATCACGGAATTCCAGTGCACCGGTGGAATCCACCACCACGTCATCGGCCAGCGGCGCCGGCGGGATCGCCACCGGACGGGAACCGGTCGCAAGAATGATGTTGTCGGCTTCCAGTACCGTTTCCTTGCCATCGGCTGCCGTCAGTTGCACACGCTTGCCGGCCAGCAACTTGCCCGCACCGGGCAACAGGGTCACGCCATTGGCCTTGAACAGCTGCGCAATGCCACCGGTCAGCTGCGACACCACCTTGGCCTTGCGGTCGATCATGGCGCCCACATCGAGGCTCACGCCCTTGGTGGTGATGCCATGCACACCGAGGCTGTCCTTGGCTTCGTGATAACGCCAGGTGGAATCCAGCAGGGCCTTGGACGGGATACAACCCACGTTCAGGCAGACACCGCCCAGCACCGGCTTGCCATCCGCATTGGCCCACTTTTCCACGCAGGCGGTTTTCAGCCCGAGTTGGGCACAGCGAATGGCCGCCACATAGCCACCGGGCCCGGCACCCACCACAATCACATCGTATTTATCGCTCATAACAGTTTCCCAGTTGTGCCCTCGGGCGCTTACAGGTCCAGCAGGATTCTCGCAGGTTCTTCCAGCAAGTCCTTGATTTCAATTAAAAAGCTTACCGCGTCCTTGCCATCAATGAGGCGATGGTCGTAGGACAGGGCCAAGTACATCATCGGCAGGATCTTCACTTCACCGTTCACCGCCATCGGCCGCTCCTGGATCTTGTGCATGCCAAGGATGGCCGTCTGTGGCGGGTTCAGGATCGGCGTCGACAGCAAGGAGCCAAACACCCCGCCATTGGTGATGGTGAAGGTACCGCCAGTAATCTCGTCAATGCCGAGGCGGTTATCACGCGCCTTTTCACCTAACTCCGCAATGGTGCGCTCCATATCAGCCAGGCTCATGAAATCGGCATTACGCAGGATCGGCACCACCAGGCCCCGTTCGGTCGATACCGCCACACCGATGTCCTGGTAACCGTGATAAACAATGTCGTTGCCATCAATGGAGGCATTGACGATCGGGAAGCGCTTCAGCGCCTCCACCGAGGCGCGCACGAAGAACGACATGAAACCGAGCTTGGTACCGTTATGGCGCTTCATGAATTCGTCTTTATATTTTGCACGCAAGTCCATGATTGGCTTCATGTTTACTTCATTAAAAGTCGTCAGCATTGCGGTCGTCTGGGTAGCATCCAGCAGACGCTCGGCGACCCGTGCCCGCAGGCGCGTCATCGGCACACGACGCTCGGGGCGCTGGCCTTCCAGCACCGGCGCTGGCGCGGTTGCCACCGCTGCCGACGGTGAGGTCGTTGCTGCCGGCGCCGGAGCCGCCGCTTTCGCCGGCTGCGACTCCAGGTGCTTCAGCACATCTTCCTTGGTGATGCGACCACCCCGCCCGGTGCCCTTGATAGCCGAGGCATCGAGGTTGTTTTCTTCCACCAGCTGGCGCGCTGCCGGGTTCAGCATCTGCTCGGCATCCACCACTGGCTTGGCATCCTCCACCACCGGCTTGGCCGGGGCCGGCCCGGTACCACCGGCACCTTCCTTGAAGGTGGCCAGCAACTCCTGGCTCAGCACGATCTCACCCGCTGCCTTGAGGACGGTCTCAATCACGCCGTCGGCCGGCGCCACCACTTCCAGCACCACCTTGTCGGTTTCGATATCCACCAGCACTTCGTCGCGCTTGCAGGCTTCACCCGGCTGCTTGTGCCAGGTTGCCACCGTGCCTTCAGCAATCGATTCCGGGAATGCGGGGGCCTTGATTTCGATACTCATGATCACTTCCTGCTTGATGATTCATTCACCAACCCCAACGCCTCAGCCACGAGGGCCTTCTGTTGGGCAAGGTGCACGGACATGTAACCGGCTGCTGGTGCGGCGGATGCCTCACGGCCGGCAAATTGCAAATACAACCCGGGGTGCGCCTGCTGCAAGGCATGGCGCATGTGGTGCTGGGAGCTGTACCAGGCGCCCTGGTTCATTGGCTCTTCCTGGCACCAGGCAATCGCCTCCAGATCGGGATACGAGGACAACAACTTCAGCAACTCGGCTGCCGGGAACGGATAGAGCTGCTCGATGCGCACGATCGCCACATCCTTCAAACGCTGCTGGTCGCGCTCTGCTGCCAGGTCGTAATAGACCTTGCCGCTGCACAACACGAGGCGCTTGACCTTCGCTGGCTTCACGCCAGACACATCATCGATGAGCAGCTGGAACGTGCCATCGGCCAGTTCTTCCAGCGTGGAAATCGCTTCCTTATGACGCAGCAAACTCTTCGGCGTGAACGCAATCAACGGCTTGCGCAGTGGCCGGATCGCCTGCCGGCGAATCATGTGATAGACCTGTGCCGGCGTACTCGGGATACAGATCTGCATATTGTGTTCGGCACACAGTTGCAGGTACCGCTCCAGGCGTGCCGACGAATGTTCCGGCCCCTGCCCTTCGTAACCGTGTGGCAGCAGCATGGTCAGGCCGCACAACCGGCCCCACTTCGATTCACCACTGCTGATGAACTGGTCAATCACCACCTGCGCGTTATTGGCAAAGTCACCGAACTGCGCTTCCCAGATCACCAATGCATTGGGTGCCGTGGTGGCATAACCGTATTCAAAGCCGAGCACCGCCATTTCCGATAACAAGGAATCATGGATGGTAAACACCGGCTGGTCTGGCGCCATGTTCTGTAACGGCACATAGACGCTGCCGTCTTTCTGGTGATGCAGCACCGCATGGCGATGCGAGAACGTGCCGCGACCCACATCCTGGCCGGTCAGCCGCACCGGATACCCCTGGTGAACCAGCGTGGCATATGCCAGCACTTCAGCGCAGCCCCAATTCACCGGTTGGCCGCCAGCGACCATCACCCGGCGATCCTGCATGATCTTGTCGACCTGCCGCTGCGCCACAAAGCCTGCGGGCACTTCATTGGCTTTCTGGCCAATGGCCTGCAATTCCTTGATCGGGATGCGCGTGTCATACGGCATGTTCCATTCATGGCCGAGGTACGGCGTCCAATCGACAAACAACGCTGTGTTGGGTTTGCTCGCAAGACTCTTCACGACATGCAAGCCGCTATCGAGTGCGTTGCGGTATTCCTCGGTCATGGCTTTGGCGGCACTGTCGTCCAGCAGGCCGAGCTCCACCAGCCGCTTGCTGTACAACTCGCGCGTACTGGCATGGGAACGGATCTTGTCGTACATCAGTGGTTGCGTCACCGAAGGCTCATCGGCTTCGTTATGGCCACGGCGGCGGTAACACACAAGATCAATCACCACGTCCTTATGGAAGGTCTGGCGGTAATCCATCGCCATCTGCGTGACAAACAACACCGCTTCCGGGTCATCGCCGTTCACATGGAAAATCGGTGCCTGCACCATCTTCGCGACATCGGTGCAGTATTCGGTCGAGCGGGCATCGTCCTGGCGACTGGTCGTAAAGCCCACCTGGTTATTGATGACGATATGGATGGTGCCGCCAGTCTTGTAGGCACGCGTTTGTGACATCTGGAAGGTTTCCATCACCACACCCTGGCCGGCAAACGCAGCATCACCGTGCAGGATGATGGGCACCACAAGGCTGTGCTCGTGGTCTTCACGACGATCCTGCCGCGCACGCACCGAACCTTCCACCACCGGCGAGACCACTTCCAGGTGCGAAGGGTTAAACGCCAGCGCCAGATGCACCTCACCGCCCGGTGTGTGCACATTCGATGAAAAGCCCTGGTGGTATTTCACATCACCGGAGCCCTGCCCCGGCGCTTTCTTTTCCTCGAACTCGTCAAACAGTTCTGCCGGGTTCTTGCCGAAGATATTCACCAGCACGTTCAGGCGACCACGGTGTGCCATGCCGATCACGACTTCCTTCACGCCATAACTGCCAGCGCGCTGGATCAATTCGTCCATCATCGGGATCAGGCTTTCGCCCCCTTCCAAACCAAAGCGCTTGGTACCGGGGTAGCGTGAGGCCAGCAGGTTTTCCATGCCCTCGGCAGCGGTCAGTCGCTCCAGCAGGTGCAGGCGCACGCTCTTGCTGTAATCCGGGGCTGCCCGCACCGACTCCATGCGCTGCATCACCCAGAAGCGTTCTTCGGTCGCCACGATGTGCATGAACTCCGCACCAATCGTGCGGCAGTAGGTTTGCTCCAGCGCATCGAGAATCTCACTCAATGGCGCTTCGGCTTTACCAATGTGCAGGTTACCGGTCTGGAATACGGTGTCCTTGTCGGCACCGCTTAACTGGTGGAAATGCATATCCAGGTCCGGCACCGCTGGCCGTACCGCCAAACCCAAGGGATCCAGCGCGGCTTTCTGGTGACCGCGCTGGCGATACGCCTGGATCATCTGCACCACGCGCACCTGCTTGCGCTCGTATTCGCTGGCGGTTGACCCCATCTCGTGTGGCACGGCATCTGGCCGCCGCTTGGCACGCCCCAGCAACTGGAAATGCTCGACCACCGTCGAATGCGGCACATCGGCCTGGATCTGGCCATTCACACGGGGGAGCTTGTCAAAATAATCGCGCCACTGCTGCGGCACGCTATTGGGGTCAGTCAGGTAGGATTCGTAGAGCGCTTCCACATAGGGAGCATTACCGCCGGAAACCAGCGAGCTTCGCCATAATTGGTCCATCGATTGCTGGGACACAATCAACACTCCCGGACAAGATTGTCATGGATCGGTGCATTATAAACGCAACGGGGCAGCGTGTAAGGCTGCCCCGTTGCAGGTTTCCTGTGCAATCTACCGCGATCAGGTCGCCCGGCGCAACAGCATATTGCGGATATGGCCAATGGCCTTGGTCGGGTTAAGGCCTTTCGGGCACACCGCCACGCAGTTCTGGATACCGTGGCAGCGGAATACGCTGAACGGGTCATCCAGGTTCGCCAAACGCTCTTCAGTAGCCTGGTCACGGCTGTCGATCAGGAAGCGGTACGCCTGCAACAGGCCTGACGGGCCGATGAAGCGATCCGGGTTCCACCAGAACGACGGGCAAGACGTTGAGCAGCAGGCACAGAGGATGCACTCGTACAGGCCATCGAGCTTCTCACGCTCTTCCGGTGACTGCAGGCGCTCCTTGGCCGGTGCCGGCGTGTCGTTGATCAGGTACGGTTTGATCTTCTCGTACTGCTTGTAGAACATCGACATGTCGACCACCAGGTCACGGATGACCGGCAGGCCCGGCAGCGGGCGAATGACGATGCGCTTCGGCAAGTGGTTCAGGTTCAGCAAGCAGGCCAGGCCGTTCTTGCCGTTGACGTTCATGCCGTCAGAACCGCAAATGCCTTCACGGCATGAGCGACGGAAGCTCAGCGTTTCGTCCTGCTTCTTCAGCTTGATCAAGGCATCCAGCAGCATCCGCTCGGAACCGTCCAGCTCCAGCGTGTAGGTCTGCATATATGGCGCTTCATCCTTGGCCGGATCGTAGCGGTAAACTTCAATGGTGCGTACATCAGTCATGATGAACCTCGTAATCCCGGATTATCCAAAACCTTAGAACGTGCGCTTCTTCGGAGGAATGCTGTCCACCGTCAAGGGCTTCATCTGCACTGGCTTGTAGTCCAGTCGATTGCCGTCCTTGAACCACAGGGTGTGCTTCATCCAGTTCTCGTCATCACGCTCAGGGCAATCGTTGTGCGCGTGCGCACCACGGGATTCCTTGCGTGCAGCCGCTGACAACATCGTTGCCTTGGCGGCCTCGATCAGGTTTTCCACTTCCAGCGCTTCGATCCGCGCAGTGTTGAACACCTGTGAGTTGTCCTTCAGGTGGATATGCGGCACGCGCTTGTCCAGCTCAAGGATCTTGGTCACACCTTCATCCATGATCTTCTGGGTACGGAACACACCGGCATGCGCCTGCATTGTGGTACGGATGTCGTTGGCGATGTCCTGCGCGTATTCGCCGGACTTGCTGTTATCGAGACGACTCAGGCGTGCCAGCGTCTTGTCCATCGCATCGGCGGGCAGCGACTTGTGCGCGGCCGGGCTCTTGCGAACCTGCTCCACGATGTGCTCACCCGCTGCCTTGCCAAACACGATCAGGTCGAGCAGTGAGTTGGTACCCAGGCGGTTGGCACCGTGCACGCTCACGCAAGAGCACTCACCAATCGCGTAGAAACCGTTCACCACCGCATTCGGGTTGCCATCTTTCGGCGCGACCACCTGGCCGTGGATGTTGGTCGGGATACCACCCATCTGGTAATGGATGGTCGGCACGACCGGGATCGGCTCCTGCGTGCAATCGACATTGGCGAAGTTCAAGCCAATCTCATGCACTGACGGCAGGCGCTTCATGATCTCGGCTTCACCCAAGTGGGTCATGTCGAGCAGGATGTAATCAGCGTTCGGGCCACAGCCACGGCCTTCCTTGATTTCCTGGTCCATCGAACGTGACACGAAGTCACGCGGCGCCAGGTCTTTCAGGTTCGGCGCATAACGCTCCATGAAACGTTCGCCCTTGCTGTTACGCAGCACGGCGCCTTCACCACGGCAGCCTTCGGTCAGCAGCACACCGGCACCGGCCACGCCAGTCGGGTGGAACTGCCAGAACTCCATATCCTGCAGCGGGATGCCGGCACGCGCCGCCATGCCCAAACCGTCGCCGGTATTGATGTAGGCATTGGTGGAAGCGGCATAGATACGGCCCGCACCACCGGTGGCAAACAAGGTCGCCTTGGCCTGGAACACCGCCAGTTCACCGGTTTCAAGGAACATGCCCACCACGCCCAGCACATCACCATCGGCATCGCGGATCAGGTCGAGCGCGATCCATTCGACGAAGAACTGGGTACCGGCACGCAGGTTGTTCTGATACAGGGTGTGCAACAGCGCATGGCCGGTACGGTCAGCCGCCGCGCAGGCACGCTGCACTGGCGCTTCGCCGTAGTTACTGGTGTGACCACCGAACGGACGCTGGTAAATGGTGCCATCCGGGTTACGGTCAAACGGCATGCCCATGTGTTCCAGCTCGTACACCACTTTCGGGGCTTCACGGCACATGAACTCGATCGCGTCCTGGTCACCCAGCCAATCGGAGCCCTTCACCGTGTCAAAGAAATGGTAATGCCAGTTATCGTCATTCATGTTGCCGAGGGAGGCACCGATACCGCCCTGCGCCGCCACCGTGTGCGACCGGGTCGGGAATACCTTGGTCAGCACCGCCACTTTCAGGCCTTCCTGGGCCAATTGCAGGGAAGCGCGCATACCGGCCCCGCCGCCACCGACGATTACCGCATCAAAGGTCAATGTTGGAATGTTAGCCATCGATCAATTTCCCCACAGGATCTGGATGCCCCAGAACAGATATACGAAACAAAACGCTGCACAGCCCAACAGGAACAACCAACGCAGGACGCTGCCCTTGGGGCCCATCAGGCGATCGGTCAGGTAGTCGGTGGCAATGCCCCACATGCCGATCCAGCCGTGGGCGACCAGAGACATCACGGCGGCCAGGCTGAAGATCTTGATGCAGGTGAGCGACATCAGGTCTTTCCATTCGGCGTAGGTCACATCCGGGTTATAGACCAGGTAGCCCACGATAAAGACGGAATAGGCCAGCAGGATCACCGCGCTGATGCGCTGGACCAGCCAGTCGGACAGGCCATTACGGCCGAGGTTGGTAACTGCTGTTACAGCCATATCCATGCTCCTGCCAGGATGATCAGGGCGGCCGCCGAGACCAGCGTGATTTTCGCTGCCAGCACACCACCTTCAAGGGTTTCACCAATGCCGAGATCCATGATCAGGTGCTTGATGCCAGCGGCCGTGTGGTAGGCCAACGCTGACAACACACCCCACAGGATCAGCTTGCCCCAGAACGAGGTCAGGCATGCCTGCAATTGGGTAAAGCTCGCTTCCGATGCCAGTGAGGCATACAGCATCCACAACAACACCGCCGCACCGGCAAAGGAGACAGCGCCGGAAACACGGTGGAGGATGGATGCGTAGGCAGTGACGGGCAGCTGGATCGTGCCGATATCGAGGTTAACGGGACGCTTGTCTTGTACGGCCATAATGACTCGCCTGGTCAGCCCGCCCGGGGATGGGCAGGTATATGGAAATACCGGAGCCCGCCCCCGTTCAGGAAAGCAGGAATCCGACCGGAAAAATTGCGCGCGAATTATAGGGCGATGCGTGAATAAACACAAACATCCGGCCAATCGCCCCGCGCCCGCCAGCCCTTGCCCCAACACGGTGCAAGGAGCCGTCTCCCATCAAGAAAATCGCCATTTCCAACCGCTTTGTAATTGACAATCGCGGGGAGCTCTCTATAGTTGGCAGCCTGATATTTCCAGCCTTTTCCAGCACAGGAACCCGCCATGAGCGACAAGAAAGCCCGCCTGCACGTTGACGGTATGTCCGAAGTCCTTGAGCTACCCCAGTACGAAGGCACGCTCGGTCCGGATGTCATTGATGTCCGCAACCTGACCAACAAAGGCATCTTCACCTACGACCCTGGCTTCATCTCCACGGCCTCCTGTGAATCCAAGATCACCTTCATTGATGGCGACAAGGGCATCCTGCTGCACCGCGGCTACCCGATCGAGCAGCTGGCCGAGGAATCCGACCACCTGGAAACCTGCTACCTGCTGCTGTACGGGGAGCTGCCCACCGTTGCCCAGAAAGAAATCTTCGTCAACACCATCAAGAAGCACACGATGGTGCACGAACAGATCAGCTTCTTCTTCCGTGGCTTCCGCCGCGATGCCCACCCGATGGCCGTCATGTGCGGTGTGGTCGGCGCCCTGTCGGCCTTCTACCACGACTCGCTGGATATCAAGAACGAACGCCACCGCGAAATCGCCGCGTTCCGCCTGATCGCCAAGATCCCGACCATCGCCGCCATGTGCTACAAGTACTCGATCGGCCAGCCGTTCATGTACCCGGATAACCGCCTCAGCTACGGTGCCAACTTCCTGCACATGATGTTCGACACCCCTTGCGAGCCCAGCAATGTGAACCCGGTGCTGGCCCGCGCCATGGATCGCATCTTCCTGCTGCACGCTGACCACGAGCAGAACGCCTCGACCTCGGCCGTGCGTTTGACCGGTTCTTCCGGTGCCAACCCGTTCGCCTGTATCGCTGCCGGTATCGCGGCCCTGTGGGGACCTGCCCACGGCGGTGCCAACGAAGCCGTGCTGAACATGCTCAACGAGATTGGCGACGAGAAAAACATCGACAAGTTCATCGCCCGCGCCAAGGACAAGGACGACCCGTTCCGCCTGATGGGCTTTGGCCACCGCGTGTACAAGAACTTTGACCCGCGCGCCAAGGTGATGAAGCAGACCTGTGATGAAGTCCTCGGCGAACTCGGCCTCGAGAACGACCCGCTGTTCCGCATCGCCAAGCGCCTGGAGCAGATCGCACTGGAAGACCCGTACTTCGTCGAGCGCAAGCTGTACCCGAACGTCGACTTCTATTCCGGCATCATCCTGAAAGCGCTGGGCATCCCGGCCAACATGTTCACGGTGATCTTCGCCACCGGCCGCACCATCGGCTGGATCGCGCACTGGAACGAGATGATCAGCGGCGATTACCGCATTGGCCGCCCCCGCCAGCTGTACACCGGTGCGACCAAACGCGATTACGTGCCAATTGATAAACGCGGGTAATCGACCCCAATGAAAAAAGCCACCTTGCGGTGGCTTTTTTATTGCGCCTTTATTGCACCCGAAACGCATCACTCTTCCGGGAAGCCTTTCGGCAACAGCACACTGCCCGCGGGTGGCAAACGATCGCCCGCGTTCAGTATCAACTTGCCGATCATCTCCTTCGCCAACGGATGCCAGGCAAATAAACCCCGCAGCACACGCAACAAGGTCACCGGCAAACACACCGGCAATGCACGCACCTGCGCTGCTTCCAGTGTCTGCGCAAACACCTGCGACTGGGTCATAGCCCGTGAACCGGCCACCGTGATCACGGCATTGTTAGCCGGTTGACTGACCTGCTGCACAAGGAACGCCGCCAGATCACTGACATTCACCGGCTGCCACTGCTGGTGACCACTGCCGGGGCGCGGATACAGATGAAAGCGTTTCGCAAAACCGGCCACATGCGCCAAGGCACCACCGCCATGCCCGTACACCAACCCCGGCCGCACAATGGAATACGGCACACCGCTGGCCTGCACCAGGGCTTCGGCTTCTTGCTTGCTCGCGCCATACACCGTTGGCACCGTAGCTACCGCATCCTGGCTCGAAACATACACAAAGTGCTTCACACCCGCTGCCTTCGCCGCAGCCAATACCTGTGCGGTGCCATCCACATTGATCGCCCGCATCAGCGCCGGCTGCGCCCGCGCAAACCCGGCCAGGTGGATCACTGCATCGAAGGCATAGCCCTTTAACCGGTCTGCCGCATCGGGCTGTGACAGGTCCAGCACCAGCGCCTCACAGCCTTGCTGCCCATCCAGAACCAGCGGCCGGCTGTGCGACAGGCACAGCACTGAATGCCCCGCCGCCAGCAGGCGTTGCAGGACTTCGCGGCCGATATAGCCGGAGGCACCGGTGAGAAGGATGGTCTGGGACATGATCCGCCTTGGGTTGTTATGGCCTGCATGCTAGCACGAGCCATTATCAGGCGGTATTTCCTGTTTTCAGCGAACACCCTGAAGCCAACCGCTTGAAATCGCTGAAGTTCATTCCTGAAAGGAGCCTGCCGATTCATGCGGCCATGGCCGCATGAA
>SBFY01000031.1 GCA_006227085.1 Gammaproteobacteria bacterium | reverse complement strand
CCCAGCCGCCACCAACCGGACAGCACACTCACCAGCACACAAAGCAGGATAAAACCAGGCAGGAAACCGATATCCCTGCGAGCCTGCTCACCGGCTTCACGCAACAGGGTATCCGGTGAAACCCGTTGTAACTGATGCAGGAATGGCCACACAAACATCAACAGGCAAAACACGCCCACCAGCGCGCCCAATGCAAACCCTTGCCAATCCGCTGGCGGCCATTCAATGGAAAGCACTGGCCCAAACAACCAGCGCAAGCCCCATTGCAACAACCAGCCCAACAGCAACCCCAGACTGATCGACAACGCACCAATCACCAGCAAGACACGTGCATAAATACCCCGCAGGACAGAACCATCTGCACCCAAGGCCTTGAGGACCGCCACGGATTTTCGCTGGCCATGCGCATACTGGCGACTGGCCAGCCATGCGGCCGCCGAAGCCAGTAATACCGATAACGCCCCCGCCAATAACAGGAAGGCTGCTGCACGATCCAGCGCACGCGCCAGGGAAGGCCTGCCTTGTTTGACATCCATCCAGCGATGCCAGCTTTCGAGTCGCGGTTTCAGGCTGGTGGCAAAGGTTTCCAGCGTCTCACTGTCACCGGCAAACAGTTCGCTGTACTCCACCCGGCTGCCCGGTTGCACAATACCGGTCGCATCAAGGTCATCGATTGACATCATCAAGCGTGGTGCCATGACAGATAACTGGTTACCACTGTCCGGCTCTGAAACCAGCACAGCCTCTATACGCAACGCCTTGTCGCCGACACTGACAAGGTCGCCGACCTTGGCTTGCAAGCTTTGCAGCAAGCGTGCGTCCAGCCAGACCGCTCCCGTAGCCGGCCCATGTTGCACACGCTGCACCACATCGCCCTCGCCCGCTGACACAGACAGGTTGCCACGCAGTGGGTAGCTGGCAGAAACGGCCTTGACCACCGCCAAGGCGCTATCATCCTCACGAAATACCATGCTGGGAAAGACAGCAAAGCGGGCTGTTTCCAGGCCTGCCGCTGACGCTTCCATCGCCCATTCAGGAGGCACTGGACGCGAGCTGACCAGTGCACGGTCAGCGGCCAGGAATTGCGCTGCCTCACTATTCAATGCCGTTTTGACCTGCCCCGAAAAAACCAGCATGCCGCTGATCACGGCCACGGACAGTGCCAGCGATGCGATTAATAAGCCCAGGTGGCTTTGCCACCAACCCGCCTGGCGCGTTTCCCGCCAGAACAGCCGCCAGCCCAGGCTCATGCATGGCTCCCGGACAGCAACCGCCCACCTTGCATGCACAACACACGGTCACATCGTGCTGCCAGACCGGGCTCATGCGTCACAAGCACCAGGGTGGAACCATCCCCCTGATGCAAACCAAACAGCAAATCCATGACCTGTGCACCGGTTGCTGCATCCAGGCTGCCGGTCGGCTCATCAGCAAACAGGATTTTCGGTCGCACCACAAATGCGCGCGCCAAGGCCACACGCTGCTGTTCACCACCGGATAATTGCCGTGGGTAATGATCGCAACGCGCTGACAAGCCAACCTTCCCCAACATGTTTCGCGCCTGCTCGCGCGCATCATGAATACCACGCAATTCCAGAGGCAGCATGACATTTTCCAGCGCCGTCAGTCCCGGCATCAGGTGAAATTGCTGGAACACAAAACCGGACACTTCACCCCGGTGACGGGCGCGGGCATCTTCGTCCATGGCAGTCAATTCCTTGCCAGCCATCGTGACCTTGCCCTGGGATGGCACGTCCAGGCCTGCCATCAGGCTCATCAGGGTGGTTTTACCGGATCCTGAAGCTCCGGTAATCGCCACCGTTTCACCAGACTTGATTTCAAGGGTGATACTTTCCAATATGGTCAGCACGCCATGTGGCAATACCACCGAGTGGCTTACATTTTCCAGGGAAATCATGTTCATGCGCTCCGCCTGCTCCCGCCTTCTCATCCTGTGTTTCCTGATACTGCCTTGCCTGCCCGTACTTGCCCAACCCAAACCTGCCAGCCACCAGCAAACCATCCTGGTCATGGGAGACAGCCTGAGTGCTGCCTATAACCTGCCCGTACACACCGGCTGGGTCAGCTTACTGGAAAAACAACTGGCCAAAACACACCCACATTACCGCATTATCAATGCCAGCATCAGCGGTGAAACCAGTGCTGGCGGGCGATCACGGCTACCGGCACTGCTGGACGAACACCAGCCTGGCATCGTCGTCATCGAACTGGGTGCCAATGACGGACTGCGGGGCTACCCCATCACCGCCATGGCAGACAACCTGGAATTCATGATACGGGAATCACAACTGCGGCAAGCTGAAGTATTGTTAATCGGCATGTATATCCCTCCGAATTATGGCCCACGCTATACCCGCAGCTTTCGCGAAACCTATACCCGCCTGGCACACCA
Organism: Gammaproteobacteria bacterium; assembly: GCA_006227085.1. Lineage (GTDB taxonomy): Bacteria > Pseudomonadota > Gammaproteobacteria > Pseudomonadales > M0112 > M0112. Next base: position 1,918 of record SBFY01000031.1, on the reverse strand, counting down.
GTACAAAACCAGCCTGATGCCCTTCCTGCTGGAAGGCATTGCCACCAATGACACCATGATGCAGGCCGACGGCCTGCACCCGACCGCGGAAGCCCAACCCTTCATCCTGAACAATGTATTGCCCTACCTGACCCCGCTGCTCAAGAGTCACGACCATGCATCAAGCCAAAACCAAAGCCAGCGCTGAAGCCTTGCTGGCACTGGATCGCGCCCACGCCTGGCACCCTTACGGCAGCATCAGTGCGCAGCAGCCATTATTTCCGGTACGCTCAGCCAGTGGCTGCCGGATCAAACTGGCCGATGGCCGCGAACTGGTGGACGGGATGGCATCCTGGTGGTCGGCGATCCACGGTTACAACCACCCGGCCTTGAATGCTGCGATTGGCGAGCAACTGACCGACATGGCACATGTGATGTTCGGCGGCCTCACCCATGAGCCTGCCGCACGCCTGTGTGCCACACTGGCTGCACTCACACCCACAGGCCTTGACCGGGTATTCCTGTCTGATTCCGGTTCAGTCAGCGTCGAAGTCGCCATCAAAATGGCCTTGCAGTTCCAGCAGGCGCGAGGCAAGCCGGAAAAGCATCGGTTGCTGGCACTGCGTGGCGGCTATCATGGTGACACCTTGGGCGCCATGTCAGTGTGTGATCCGGTGACCGGCATGCACCAGTTGTTTGCCAACACCTTGCCCCAACAATTGTTTGCTGAAAAACCCCGTTGCCGTTTTGGCCAACCGGCCACCGATGCCGACATGGCCAACATCACCAATCTCATCAAGCAACATCACCACGAGATGGCAGCGGTGATCATTGAACCTATTGTGCAAGGCGCAGGCGGCATGTATTTTTATTCCGCCGACTACCTCGCCAAATTGCATGCTGTGTGCCAGCAATACGATGTACTGCTCATCGCTGATGAAGTGGCGACAGGGTTCGGGCGCACCGGCAAGCTCTTCGCCTGTGAACATGCAGGCATCAGCCCTGACATCCTTTGCCTTGGCAAAGCGCTCACCGGCGGCATGATGACGCTGGCTGCCACACTATGCACCGATATCATCGCCCGTACGATTTGTGATCATGCGCCAGGTGCTTTCATGCATGGCCCGACATTCATGGGTAACCCCCTGGCTTGTGCCACAGCGCTCTGCAGCATCGAGCTGCTCTTGCAAAGCGATTGGCCGGCGAACATCCAGCGCATTGCGCAACAACTCCAGCAAGGGCTGGCACCGGCAGCTGATATCGTCGGCGTGGCCGATGTGCGCACCCTGGGCGCCATTGGTGTTATCGAGCTTGAACAGCCGGTCGACATGATGCAGTGGCAACCGGCCCTGGTGGATGCCGGCGTATGGGTGCGACCTTTCGGCAAACTGGTGTATGTGATGCCACCCTACATCATCAGTAACGATGAACTGGACAGGCTTTGTCACGCGATGGTGAGCGTAACCCGCCAACAACTGGAGCAGCGATGAACACACCGGCCACCCTGCGCGAAAAATTATTCAACATTATTTTTGGCACTGATACCCCTGCTGGCCAGCGCTTTGACCTCTACCTGATCACCGCCATCCTGCTCAGCGTGCTGGCCGTCATGCTGGATTCCGTTGAAGAACTCTCGCAGCGCTACCACACCTTCTTTTTCGTTGCTGAATGGGTCTTTACCATCCTCTTCACGGTGGAATACCTGTTACGGCTGTATTGCTCACCCAACCCATGGCGATACGCCCGCAGCTTTTATGGCATTGTGGACTTGCTGGCCATCCTGCCCACTTACCTGGCCTTATTCCTGCCACAAACCACTTACCTCATGACCATCCGGCTACTACGCGTCTTGCGTATTTTCCGTGTGCTGCGGCTTTCAAAGTACCTGGGCGAAGCGAACATGCTGATCACAGCCTTGCAGCAATCGCGTCGCAAGGTG
>SBFY01000095.1 GCA_006227085.1 Gammaproteobacteria bacterium | reverse complement strand
CTAATATGGCGCCTGTAAGGATGCATCGTCGCCATATGGATGTGGTGAGACATGGATGTCATGCAGGATGCATTAATGTTGGCACGGAAACCAACGACATGATGTTTTCAAAGGGCGGCTTAGGCCGCCCTTTTTCTTTCCTGCTTTTCTTGTCTTGGAGCTTTGCTGGCTGATGCGGCAATAAAAAAGGCGGCACACTTGCCGCCTTGTCCGGGGATACCTGCGGATTAGCCGGTTGCCTGTGCCGGCTCGGCTTTGGACTCCATGACCATGTCATGGAACATTTTGCGGTAATAGGGCAGGCAGCGTTCCATGGCTTGTTCTGTGGTAAACAGCGGCTCATAACCGAGATCCCGGCGCGCTTTCTCAATGCTGAAATAATTGTCGAGCGAGATACGCTCGACGGCCAATGGTGGCAGTGGCGGTGGCGGGAACCCCAGTGAAAAATGCAGGCGCTCCCAGATCACCATCACGAATTTTACAAAACCGCCAGGAACCCGTATGCGGGGGTATTTGACGCCGCAGGCTTCCAGCACAGGGCGTGAAAACTCGAACATGTTGACGGGATCGTTATCGTTGATGAAGTAAGCCTGTCCCGGTGCCGTACCACCCGCTACCAGGTGCTGGGCCGCCAGTATCTGGCCATGAATCAGGTTGTGGACATAGGAATTGTCCAGTTTCACATGTTTGCTGCCGATGATGGCTTTGACGCGGCCAGCGATCACCTCGGTAAACAGGCGCTTGAACATGGTCTGGTCGCCAGTGCCCCAAATACCACTGGGGCGGATGGAGCAGGTCAGCAGGCCGCCTTCACCATTCTGGGAAAGGACCATTTGCTCGGCCTTGACCTTGGTTTCCGTGTACAGGTCATTGAAGCGGGTGGTGTAGGGCAGGCTTTCATCCCCGCCGGAAATGGGTTTTCCGCCAATCACCACGCTGTTGCTGGCAGTGTAGACAAAGCGCTTGGCACCTTGTGCGCGGGCGGCTTTCAGCATGTTTTCGGTGCCGCCCACATTGACCGCATAACTGCGTTGGCGGTACTCCTCGGTTACGGCACTGCCACCATTCAGGTCGATCAGGGCGGCAGTGTGGAAGATGGTGTCTACGCCCTCACAGGCCTTGAGCACGGTATCGTAATCACAGATGTTGCCCTGGATGGCTTGCAGTTTTTCCTGGGCGGGTAATGGCGAGGGGGCCAGGTCAAAAGATTTGACGGTATAGCCTTTGTCCAGCAATGTCTTGACGAAGTTGCAGCCCACAAATCCGGAGCCGCCGGTGACCAGGACAGTGCCCAGGTCAGTGGTGAGTTGGGGGTCGCGCTGGGTGTTGGCCATCAAACAACTTCCTTCAGGCCAGGCAGGCCCGATATTTCTGGTAGGTCATGATTTTTATGGGGCCGAAGCCGGCGGCGATTATAGACCACTGACAGGGTGTGGGCTACCGCTGGAGCCTTTGCGGGCCTTAAATTCCGGCAAGGTCAGCCGGGGGGGTGCACAGCGCAGCCGTTGAAGAACACGGACAACATGCACTTGGCCTCTACTATCAATAAGTTAGGGTCTGGCTCCGTGAGGAGTAGCCAACGCCGTACGATCAGGTTACGCAGGGCTGCATAGACGTGGTAAGCGGTTTCGGCAGAGACACCTGGTAGCAACTCCCCGCGCTGTTCCGCCAGATGGAAAAGCCCCAAGGCTTCTGCCATGCAGCGATCCTCAATCGCCTGTCCAGGGTGTAGCAAGGCCTTGTCGATATCCATGCCACTGGAGTGCCGCAGGACGATTTGCATGAAACCACGGTGTTGCTCAAGCAAATGCAATTGGTCCATGAAAATGTCGCGTAACAGCACCAGTGCCGGCTTGCCGGCTTCTTCCGGGTTGGGCATGCCGGGTGACTGCTCATACCAGTCACGGGCTATCTCCCAGAGCAACTGGTCCTTTGACGGAAAGTAGTTGAACAGGGTTTTGCGGGATACGCCCGCCTGCAGGGCGATGGCATCGACGGTGGTTGCCTCAAACCCGTTAGCAGTGAACAGCTGATATGCCGCAAACAGGATCTGCATGCGTGTCTGTTCTTTGCGTTTGCGAAGTGCCGACATGGCGGGTTCCGTTTCCTGTGCCAAATACCTGTTTGATTATAGGCTAACAAACCACGGATTGCTGACCCATAAAAAAGCGGCTTTCCAGCCGCTTTTTTATGGGCTTATCGTTTAGAAATCAAAGCGTAGGCCGACACCAATCATGTCGACATCCACTTCGGTCTGGATGCGTTGGTATTCCGTGTAGACATACAAGGTATCCCAGATGTCAAAGGAAACGCCGACAGTAGCGAACGGGTCCACCGAGCTGTCATCATTCTTGATCTTGAAGCCATTGTTCAGCGTCAGGCTGGCTTCATAATCCACATACGCAGCACCTGCCTTGCCATAGATACCGATAGGGCCGATATCGAAGGTCAATACGCCTGCCAGCGTAAGTGCTTGCCCATCAAACCCGGTGCGGCCAATCAGCGTGCGATCGCCCATGTTTCCCAGGTCATAGTAGCCGGCTTCGATGCCGAGCATCTCGATTGGCCGGTAACCAACAAACACGGCAGCGGTGGTATCGGTGTCCTTGATGTCGCTATAGGAAATACGGTCATCAGTGTCGACTGCATAAACCCCGCCGCCCACATAGAAGCCTTCACCGGCATCGGCCGTGGCCAAGCCGCTGGCAGCTGCGAGGCAGGTGCCCAGCACAAGCAGTTGTTTTTTAAATGTCATCATACGTCCCCCTTGATTATGGTTTGCTGTGATCTACAGCCATTCCAGTGTAAAGGAATTTCACCCGGCTACAATTGCTTGCCTTTGTGCCGCAAGGTCGGCCAAGGCTGTGGTATGTTTCTTTCAGTCAACAATGGTGTCGGATAGCGATATGGATTGGCAAATGGCCTATGACTGGCAAGCTGCCCTGGTGTTACTGGGGTTGGTGATTGTAGTGACGGTGGTCGGCAAGCGACTGGCATTTCTCGTGCCGGCCCTGGCTGAAGCACGTCGCCTGAACCTGGAAGAAGATGAAACCAAGCGTGCCTTGCCCAAGTATCCGCCAGTGGTGGATGCCTCCAGTCGGGTAGGGTTGGCGATGAATCTCATGCTGTACGCGCTGGTTGCGCCGTTCGTGGTGACATTACACACGGCCAAGCCGTTTTGGTGGGTGTTGCTGGATGTGGTCATGATCCTGATGGTGTATGACTTTTTCTATTACCTGACACATCGCTTCCTGTTTCATGGCCAGGGGTATTTCCGGCGTGTGCATGCGGTACATCACCAGGCGCGTAGCCCGACCTATATTGATGCCCTCTATGTGCATCCACTGGAGACATTTATTGGGCTGGCCTTGTTTAACGCATCGTTTGCCGTGGTTGGGCTGTTGTCCGGCGATATGGATGTTGTTGCATCGGCGCTTTGTATTGTGCTCTACACCCAAATCAATGTGGTGAATCACACCAAGGTGAACCTGCCACGGTTCCCGTTCCGTCTCTTGACCTGGATTACCCGCAAGCATGCTGTCCATCATGAGAACATGCACCGGGGTAACTATGCATCCATTACCTTGTTGTTTGACAAGTTGTTCGGGACGCTTGAGTGATGCTAATCCGCGCCAAATGTAAGGTTATGACCCCTTTTTCCTACCCATGGGCGGCGGTATGAATTGTGTATAATCGTGCTGGGTATTAACTGGACCGTGGTCGGCTGATGGGTAATCTGGCAACCAACATAATTGAGCAAGCCCCTGCGGGGATGGCGGATGACTTTCCGGCAGATCATCGGGATATTGCACCTTTTTCTGTTGTGCTGGTGAAGCCGTTCCTGCAGTCCCCAACCCGTACCTGCGCCCCGCCTTTGGGTGTGCTGTATTTGGCGAGTGCACTCCGCACGCATTATGGCGAACGTTGCAAGGTGCATCTCCTGGATCTATCGGTTCGCGGTTTGTTTGCTGACGATGTTCGTGAAGAATTGGAGCGAATCCATCCATCGGTCATAGGTATTTCTGCGCTTAACTGTGAAGCAGCGGAAGGGCGCCGGCTTGCTGAGCTCGCCAAGGAAATCAATCCCGATTGCCTGGCCATTTTGGGTGGCCCTTATGCCTTGCATAATTCCCGGATGATTTTTGATTCGACGCCCGTTTATGACTGGATCATTGAAGGCTCTGGTGAACGGACATTGCTGCGTTCACTGGACCGGCATTGGCGTGGCAAGGATTTGGGAGAAGATATTCCGGGCTTGTCATATCGCCGGCCTGACGGCAGCTGCCATATTACGCATACGACTGATGTCATACGCGAGTTGGATGATCTGGCGATG
>SBFY01000122.1 GCA_006227085.1 Gammaproteobacteria bacterium | reverse complement strand
AATCACACCGGCAGTGAACTCACCGCCATGGACCAACCCATGCGCTGGCTGATGGAAGACATCGACCGTCGCGGCTGGTTTTTTATCGACAGCCGCACCACCGCCGGGTCAGTAGCTGCACAGCAAGCGGCAGCGGCAGGCATTCCTTATGCCAGCCGTAACGTATTCCTTGACCATGAAATCAATCGCGATGCCATCGATGCGGCATTCCGCAAACTACTGCGGGTGGCACGAACACAAGGACAGGCCATCGGCATCGGGCATCCGCACCCGGAAACCATCGCCTACCTGAATGAGGCTATCGGCTACCTGCCCGCACTGGGCATCGAACTCGTGCCGGCCTCTGAACTGCTTCACACAACCGGGGAAAACCCGGCCGGCGACTTGCAGGAGAGCGCCCAACACGGCACTCTTGCGCAACACGCGTTTCATGACCAAGGGGGGAGTCATAAACCATGAGCCAGGATCCGAAAACCAACCGTGACGGGGAACAAGGCCCCGTACCGGTACGCAGCGGACGCTTCTACAACGAGAATGGACTCTGGTACGTGACCACCCGTGAAGGGAAACCCATCGGCCCGTTCAATACGCGCGAAGAAGCGGAAGACGCACTGATCGCGTTCCTGGAGTTTATCCAGAGTGCCAGCCCGGAAATGCTGGTCAGCTTTTTCAAGCAATTCCTCGGTGACACCGCTGGCGTCGACAGCTGATTACAACCGCACTTCCACCCCGGCCTTGGCCATGAAGGCCTTGGCCTCGCCTACCGTGTATTGGCCAAAATGGAAAATGCTGGCCGCCAGCACCGCGTCAGCGTGGCCTTGCACCACACCATCCACCAGATGCTGCAAATTCCCAACACCACCGGATGCGATCACCGGCACCGGCACCGCATCGCTGACCGCACGCACCACTCCCAGGTCAAACCCGTCTTTGGTGCCATCACGATCCATGCTGGTCAGCAGGATTTCGCCAGCACCGTAATGCGCCATGCGTACCGCCCACTCGACGGCATCAATGCCGGTGGGTTTACGGCCACCGTGCGTGAAAATTTCCCAACGTCCCGGCTCGTGCTCACCCGATACGCGCTTGGCATCAATCGCCACCACAATGCATTGCGAACCAAACCGCTCGGCGGCTTCTCGCACAAAATCCGGGTTATGGATTGCGGCCGTGTTGATGCTGACCTTGTCTGCACCGGCGTTTAACAGCTTGCGGATATCCTCGACCGTGCGCACACCGCCGCCGACCGTCAGCGGGATGAACACTTCACTCGCCATGCGTTCGACGGTTTCATAGGTGGTGTCGCGGGCTTCATGGCTGGCGGTGATATCGAGAAAGGTGATCTCATCCGCGCCTTGTTCGTTGTAACGGCGCGCCACTTCCACCGGATCGCCGGCATCACGGATGTCGACAAACTTGACGCCTTTGACCACGCGACCGCGATCGACATCCAGGCAGGGAATGATGCGCTTGGCGAGACCCATCACTGCGCTCCTTGCGCATCACACCATTGCTGGGCATCTTCGAGATCCAGCGTGCCTTCGTAAATCGCACGCCCGGTGATGGCACCCAGGATGCCTTCCTGCTCGACCGCATGCAGTGCCTTGATGTCTTGCAGGCTGGTGATGCCGCCAGAAGCAATCACCGGGATCGACGATGCCCGTGCCATGGTGACTGTCGCTTCCACATTCACGCCTTGCATCATGCCGTCACGGGCAATGTCGGTATAGATGATGGCGCTGACGCCATCATCTTCAAACTGTTTCGCCAATTCCGTCGCCTGGACGCCAGACACTTCCGCCCAGCCATCGGTCGCCACCCAACCGTCCTTGGCATCAATCCCGACGATGATATGGCCCGCGAATTCACGGCAGGCCTCGGTCACGAATGCCGGCTCTTTCACTGCCTTGGTGCCGATAATGACCCACTCCACACCGGCATCCAGGTACGCACGGATGGTATCGAGGTTGCGGATGCCACCACCGATTTGTATCGGCAATTTGGGATACGCCTTGGCAATCGCTTTCACCACATCGCCATTGACGGGCTCGCCATCAAACGCACCGTTCAAATCCACCAGGTGCAAGCGACGCGCACCGGCATCAACCCAATGCGTGGCCATCGCCACCGGATCCGATGAAAACACCGTCGCATCATCCATGCGACCCTGGCGCAGGCGAACGCATTCGCCGTCTTTCAAATCAATGGCAGGAATAATCAGCATGCGCCTTCCCAATTCATGAAGTTGGCCAATAACTGCAAACCGGCGGTGTGGCTTTTTTCCGGGTGGAATTGCACCGCGAACAGGTTGCGATGGGACAAGGCTGCCGCAAAGCGACGGCCATACACGGTTTCAGCCGCCACGTCTGTGGCGCGCTCAGCCGTCACACAATAACTGTGCACAAAATAAAAACGCTCATCCTGGCCGATGTTCGCCCACAGCGGGTGAGCACGCAGCTGGTGCACGCGGCTCCAACCCATGTGCGGCACTTTCAATCGCGCGCCGGCGTCATCTTCCAGTGCATCACCAAAGAACTCGACACGGCCGGGCAGGATGCCGAGGCAATCCACGCCACCGTTTTCCTCGCTGGTGTCCATCAACGCCTGCATGCCGACACAGATGGCCAGCAACGGTGTGCCACGATCGGCCAGCTCACGCACCACACGATCCATCTGCAAGCGGCGGATTTCCGCCATGCAATCGCGAATCGCGCCAACACCAGGAAACACTACGCGGTCAGCAGCAAGAATCGTTTCTGCATCCGATGTCACGCACACCGACGACGCCGGAGCCACATGCTCCAGCGCCTTGGCCACGGAATGCAGGTTACCCATCCCGTAATCAATGACGGCGACCGTGTTCATGCTTCACAAACCCTGGACGAGGATTACAGGGAACCCTTGGTGGATGGCGTGACGCCCGCCATGCCGGCATCCGCCGACAAGGCCATGCGCACCGCGCGACCGAACGCCTTGAACACGGTCTCGGCCTGGTGGTGGGCATTTTCGCCACGCAGATTGTCGATGTGCAGCGTCACCAGGGCATGGTTCACGAACCCCTGGAAAAACTCGTGGAACAGGTCCACGTCAAAATCGCCGACGCGGCCGCGCACGAACGGCACGCTCCAGATCAACCCGGGGCGCCCCGAAAAATCGATCACCACGCGGGACAGGGCCTCGTCCAGCGGCACATAGGCATGGCCATAGCGCACGATGCCCTTGCGCTCCCCGGTCGCTTCACGCACGGCCTGGCCGAAGGTGATGCCAATGTCTTCCACCGTGTGGTGGGCATCGATGTGCAAGTCACCCTTGGCGACGATGCTGATGTCCATCAGGCCATGACGGGCGATCTGGTCGATCATGTGGTCGAGGAACGGCAAACCCGTGTCCAGCTCGGACTTGCCGGAGCCATCCAGGGTGACGGAAACACGGATGTCGGTTTCCAGCGTCTTGCGTTCAACACTGGCGGTGCGCTTGGCCATGAGAATACCCGGTCATGTTCGTGCAGGAGAGCCGCTATTATAATGAATGCCCCTTGGCTTTAATACCTTGGTATTGGCCGCTGACCCGCACAAAGGCCCCGATCATGCCCGTCTTCCTCGAACCCGTTACCGCGCCCGCCGAACAAGACCGTGCCGACCTGCTGAAAGTACTGGCCGACTGGCCGGAAACACTGCCCGCCTTGCTGACCGGCGATGATGCCAATGCCTTCCTGGATGGCCTGCTCGCCGATGATCGCCAGCAAGTGCTGGGCGGCCGCTTCAATGGCCACCTGATTGCCTTCATCTGGCTGGAAAAGGACGACGAACACTGCAGCCACCTGCGGGCACTGTGTGTGCGCAAGCTGACACGCGGCCGTGGTGTCGGCGAACGCCTGTTGACCCTGCTCGGCCAGCAGCTGGACGCCGAAGGCCGCACCCTGGTCTGCGACCTCGCCATCCCGCTGCCGACCCGCGCCTGGATTGGCCAATACGGCTTCCGCAGTGGTGATGCCCCCAACCGGCTGGTACGCCCGCCTCGCCGCCAGTGAGCACCGCCATCCTGCCCGCCGCGCCGATGGACGCCGATGTCGTGATCGTGGGCGCCGGCATTATCGGCACCGCCATCGCACAGGCCCTGTCACGCGAGCACCGCGTGCTGTTACTGGAGCAGCACCCGCAACCGGGGCAGGAAACTTCCAGCCACAACAGCGAAGTCATCCATGCCGGCATCTACTACCCGCCGGCCTCACTGAAAGCACAGCTATGCCGTGACGGTCGTGACCGCCTGTATGCCTTCTGCGCGCAACACCGCATCGCGCACCGGCGGCTGGGCAAGCTGCTGGTCGCGCAAGCCGGTGAAGAACAGGCACTGGCCCAACTGCAGGCCAATGCGGCAGCCAACGGC
>SBFY01000165.1 GCA_006227085.1 Gammaproteobacteria bacterium | reverse complement strand
GAGCCCGGTCGGGAATTGCTTGATCACATGCGTGATCACCGCCTCCAATTTGTCATATGTAATGACATTGGCACCCGCCAGCTTGCCTTCAACACTGTAGAACCCCTGCTTGCTGAAATTGCTGGCAATCCATTCGGTATCACCTGAACCCATGGCATGAAAAAAGCCGCGGATGATGTCGGTATTACTCGCTGCCATTACGACTCTCCTTTATCAATCCCAGGATATTTCACCGCGCAGGAATTTTGCCCTGATGCCATGCCAGTATGAATGCCCCCAAAGGTATTCGCCAATAGGCATGTCTGCCAATGCTTGTTGATCCACCGTCATCACCAAGCAGGGGTGACCTTCCTGATCTTGCGCAATGATCCTTAGCGGCCATGCGTTCCCGTCCAGCATGGCGGGATCATAAACCACCTTCCATGGCCTCGGCGTGTTACCGATCATCCATTGAACCCTGCCCGTTCCGGCGACATTGCCGTGATTGTCCAGCACCAGCAGTTCGCCGGAAATAGACTTTGCTTCACCTGCCAGCCATGCGTGGCGCGCTTCCTGCGGCTGTATGTGTTGTGCCAATACTCCAGGACACTGCTGTTGTATCACACCAGCACCGGATAACCACTGCCCATACGGGAGATACACGCGGTTGTCCCGCAAAAAGCGCTCACGATATAAATCTGCATGGTTTTCACCATCAACCAATAAATCAATCGGCAAACTCGGGGATACCGACTCCCGGTCAGTGGCACCAAATGCCGCAGCCTGATGCGCTGTCTTGACTGACCAGGACAAGTAAGACGCTTCGTTCCACAATGTTTTCTGGAATGGTAAAACCTGGGCAAACGCAACCACCATGACAATGACAGCCAGCACTGGCGGCCGTTGATTCACGACGCACAGCACACCGCACAACAGGGCAAGATTAAATAGCAGGGCCATCGTCTGGAATCGGGGATCGACCGATACTTCGGGCCACCAGCCGCGTGACATCATGGCAGCGCAAGCCACGGCAAATCCCCAGGTCATGACAGTCACAAAAAACGACAACGCTTTCTGTTCAGCGCGGCAGGCCCTGACACGCTTCGCAAGCAGCACCCAGATCACAGACGATACAGCAAGGTACGGCAACCCAATCCATGCGTGCTCGCGCGACCAAGGTGATGACAGGAACCTGCCCATCCAGTTGAGCTGGCCGAGGATTCCCATGAGCAGGTTTTTGGCAACAAACACAATTTTTTGCCAAAAACTGAATTGGGATAGATACGCTTCTATCGCCTGCCAATCAATGGGTGAAGCGGATCCAGGTATCCACATCTTCAGGCCGAGCCCGATCACGCACATCATGGTTATCGCCTGCCAGGTCTTGCCACCACGCAACCAGAACGCAACGGGAATGATCACGATTGCCAGCAAACCAGCCGCATTCGACAGTACGCCCAGCAGGCAACACGCCGTCACAACAACCACTTCGCGAACACCAATCACCGGGGCTTGCGTGGCAAGCCATGCCACCAGGACAGCAAACACGGCTGATAAATGCCACTGCACATCAAAGGAATACAGGAAATTGAACAACTGCCCGGCACCAAACAAGTACAACAGGCAAAGGACTGCAGTGATTTGCCATGTGACCGTATGGCAGTGCCGCCGCATGACTGAGATAAAAACGCCTGCGATGGTGATTTGGCTGGCAAGCACAGCCAGGACGAACAGCACATTGCGGCTGCCAAGCCAGTAGTAATCCGCCAGGAAAAGCGCATTCACCAGGAATACCACATGGGCGCCATTGAACATGCGGGCCATATCTGCCAGCAGGTCAGCCCCGAATGGCAGGTCCAGCAGGGGCACAAACATCCACATGTCCTTGTATGGGCCATGCCAATGCAGCTGCGCCCACATGACCAGGGTCGTCATTGCCACCAGCAAGGCAGCCAGCAACCCGAAGCCGACAGGGAAAACAGTAAATTTTCTATTCATATTATGTAGTTACAGCAATATCCTGTTTTTTATTTTACATTTTAGCTATAACTGGCTATCTTAACTATGGGTGATCAAAAATAATACAGCCGGAGGAAACTGCTCATGGCCCGGAAACACGCCACCCGCCACGGTGAACCCCAGGTCCTGCATACCCGCAGTGACCGCTTCTTCCATCGCGGCAACCAATGGTTTTTCGTAACCCGTGAGGGCGCCAACATTGGCCCCTACGACGACAAGTGTGAGGCGCAGTTAGCGCTTGCTTACTTTGTGGAAAGGACGCAATGGCCAGACAAGCGGGCCCTGCGTCATTACATCGAAACCGGTAGTTAATAACGAGCCGTTCAGGCCCGGTAAAGCGGGCCAGCCACGCTGAGGCGACGGTACAGGCGTTCGCGGCTGCGGATCATCTCCCGGCACGTTTGCTCGGCCGACAGGTCCCGCTGGCCACTGCCTTCCAGGCGCCGCAAATTGTTATTTAACGAATTGATTTCCAAGGTTAATTTATCCATTAACCGGAGTATCCTGCCATCATCAATGGAAGGCTGCGCCGTTTGGCGCCAGCGCTGGGGCTGCGCTTTCTGGATGCGTTTCATGACGATCACCTCGACTAGCGAGGATACCGCTGCCACCTGCGATTCCCAAATACCGTATGGCAATAAGCCTATGCCCGATCAGGACTGGGTGTTATGAAGCCCGGTCATCAAGCCCGAGATGCTCTGCCCATGGCCATTCCGGGTCGCCCACGGCGTAGAACACCGGCTGCCGCAAATCATCCTTGCGGTTGTAGGCCAGCCGCTCGCGCTGGCTGTTGAATACCCTGCCGCCAGCCCCTTCGAGCACGGCCTGCGGGGCCGCCGTGTCCCATTCGCACACGGGCACCAGGCAGGGATAGAGATCGGCGCGGCCGCTGGCGATCCGGCAGTATTTCACCGAGCCGCCGTAGCGCAGCTCTTCCACCGGCAAGGCCTGCCCCAGCCGTTGCAGCACTTCCGGCCATGCCTTGCCGGGACGGTAACGACTGCCCAGCACGGTCAGCTGGCTACCGACCGGACGCGTCCGCAGCACTTGCCACGCTTCATGGCGATCGCGCCACCAGGCCCCGCTGCCTGGCAGGCCTGCCCAGCAGCGTTGCCGGGCCGGCTGGTAGACCACGCCATACACCGGGATGCCGGCATCCACCAGGGCAATGTGCACGGCGAAATCGCCGGTGCCTTCGATGAATTCGCGGGTACCGTCCAGAGGATCGACCAGCCAGTAGCGCTCCCAATGCTGGCGTTCTTCCCATGCCGGGATATCCCCTTCTTCCGACAACACCGGGATCGCTTCCAGCTGCTTCAGCCCGGCATCGATCAACTCATGGGAAGCATGGTCTGCGGTGGTGACCGGTGAGCGGTCGGCTTTCCAGTCCACGCGCAAATCATCGCGCTGGTATGCCGACAGCAACACCTCTCCGGCGGCTTCGGCAATCGATACCATGGCTTGTAATAAGGAATCCTGCATGGGGGAAACGGCTGCGTTATCGCAAAGGCGCCCTGGCTGTCATGGAAAGGCCATCTTAAACCCGCATGCACAGCGCACCAAGTTACAATACGCCGCTCACCTGGACTGATGTATCCCATGATTGACTGGAATGCCATTGATACGGTGCTGCTGGACATGGACGGCACCTTGCTGGATTTACGGTTTGATAACCATTTCTGGCTGCACCATTTGCCGCGCCGTTATGCCGAAATCCACGGCCATGATGCGGAGGAGGCGCGTGCGCGCCTGATCGCGCGTTTTGAGGCGGAAAAAGGCACGCTGAACTGGTATTGCCTGGAATACTGGGCGCGGGAATTGCAGGTCGATATCGTGGCGCTGAAACACGAAGTCGACCACCTGATCGCCGAACGCCCCTTCGTGCGTGAATTCCTGACCGGTTTGAAAGCGCGCGGCATGCGCGTCATCCTGATCACCAACGCGCATCGCGACAGCCTCAACCTGAAGATGGCACGCGCGGACCTGACACCATGGTTCGATCGCACCTTGAGCGCCCACGATTTTGGCCACCCCAAGGAAACGCAGGCATTCTGGCATGCCTTGCATGCGCTGGAAGGGTTCAACCCGGCACGCACCCTGTTCGTTGACGACACGCCCTCGGTACTGGAGGCCGCCCACCATTACGGCATTGCGCATTTGCTCACCCTGCTGCAACCGGATAGCGGCAGCCCGATGCGGGCGCGCGAAGACCTGCACTACCCCGGCATCCATCACTTCGATGAATTGTTGCCGGCATTACATGGCACACAGGAATAACCCATGGCCGACTCCCTGCAACGGTTTTTGTTTGAAGGCACCGACATTCGCGGTGAAATCGTGCACCTGGAAAACAGCTACCAGGAAGTGCTGGCACCCCGCCAGGACCCGCCGGCGGTGGCAGCATTGCTGGGCGAGTTCCTCGCTGCCACCAGCCTGCTTGGCTCGACACTGAAATTTGAAGGCCGGCTGGCCCTGCAGGCCCAGGGCAATGGCGAGATCCCGTTGATGCTGGCCGAAACCACCCATGACCGCGCCATCCGCGGCATCGTGCGCGGCGGCGAGCATGCCCGCGGCCAGGATTTCGCCAGCCTCGTTGGCCAAGGCACGCTGGCCATCACACTGGAACCCTTGAAGGGCGAACGCTACCAGGGGATTGTGGCACTGGAAGGCAATTCACTGGCCGGCTGCCTGGACAGCTATTTCGCGCAATCGGCACAGTTGCCGACCCGCCTGTGGCTGGCCGCTGATGGCCGTACTGCCACCGGCGTGCTGCTGCAGGCCCTGCCCGCACAGGTCGTGACGGATGCCGATACCCGGGCGGCACAGTGGCAGCACCTGACCACGCTGGCCGCGACCCTGACGCCGGGCGAATTGCTGTCCCTGCCGACCGGGGAGCTGCTGTACCGGCTGTTCCATGAGGAAACCGTGCGCCTGCTCGAGGAGGAGCCCGTGCGCTTCCGCTGCAGCTGCTCGCAGGAGCGTACCGCCCGGGCATTGCTGCACCTGGGCGAGGACGAAGTGCGGGAGATCCTGGCGGAGCAGGGCATGGTGGAAATGCGCTGCGAGTTCTGCCAGCACCTGTACCGCTTCAGCCCGCCAGAGATCGATGCCCTGTTCCGCCCCGGGGAGAACCCCCGGCTGCACTGAACCGGTGCCTGCGGGAGGCTTAATCCGGCCGGCCTTTTCTGCCATAATGGCGCCCCCAAAAACCCACCCGGGGGATGCCCGGGCAATCGTCATCCGCATGGTCACGAGCCATCACACACAGGATTTACAAGAATGACTGCCAGTACCGCCGCCACCCAGGAAAGCCACACGACCGTTCACAAGAACCTGTCTTCTGCCCAACTGATTGAATTCGCCCTGCGCCGCGGCGAAGGCGTCCTGACCGATACTGGCGCCCTGTCCGTCACCACCGGCAAGCGCACGGGTCGCTCCCCGGCTGACCGTTTCATCGTGCGTGAGCCCAGCACCGCCGATGCTATCGACTGGGGCTCGGTGAACCGTCCGTTCGATGCTGCCAAATTTGACGCCCTGTGGGAACGCGCCGAGGAATACATCGACGGCATCGAATGCTTTGAAAGCCAATTGCATGTCGGCGCCGACCCGGAACATTACCTGCCGGTTGTCGTGACCACTGAAACCGCCTGGCAAGGCCTGTTTGCCCGCAACATGTTCATCCAGCCGGAACGCTACAACCCGAAAGGCAAGGAAGCGTGGCGCATCATCAACATCCCGGGTTTTACCTGTGTACCGGAACGTGATGGCACCAATTCCGATGGCATCGTGGTGCTCAACTTCGCGCAACGCAAAGTGCTGCTGGCTGGCATGCGTTATGCCGGTGAAATGAAGAAAGCAATGTTCTCCGTGCAGAACTTCCTGCTGCCGGAAAAAGACGTGATGCCGATGCATTGCTCGGCCAACGTGGGCCCTCATGGTGATACTGCACTGTTCTTCGGTTTGTCCGGCACTGGCAAGACCACCCTGTCTGCTGATCCCGAGCGCTTCCTGATCGGTGATGACGAGCACGGCTGGGGCGAAGGCACTGTGTTCAACATCGAAGGTGGTTGCTACGCCAAAACGATCAACCTGTCGAAAGAAAACGAGCCGGTGATCTGGGATGCCATCCGCTTCGGTTCCATCGTTGAAAATGTGATGATCCATGCCGATACCCGTCATGCCGATTACCACGACCTGACGTTGAGCGAAAACGGCCGCTGCTCCTATCCGCTGGAGCATGTGGAAAAACGCGTGGTGCAAAACCGCGCCGGCGAACCGAAGGTGGTGATCTTCCTGACCTGCGACGTATCCGGTGTGTTGCCGCCGGTTTCCATCCTGTCGAAAGAAGCGGCAGCGTTCCATTTCCTGTCCGGTTACACCGCACGCGTGGGCTCAACCGAAGTCGGCGCGAAAGCAGGTATTCACCCGACCTTCTCCACCTGTTTCGGCGCACCGTTCATGCCGCGCCCGGCACGCGTATACGCTGACCTGCTGATGAAGCGTATTGATGCCTTCAACAGCCATGTCTACCTGGTCAACACAGGTTGGACAGGCGGCAGCGGTGTCGACGGTAAAGGCAAGCGTTTCCCGATCCCGGTGACCCGCGCTGTCGTGGCTGCCTGCCAGAGTGGCGCACTGCTGGAAGCAGAAACCGAGCACCTGGATATCCTCAACCTGGCCATTCCGAAAAGCGTGCCTGGCGTGGATGCCAAATACCTCAACCCACGCAACACCTGGGAAGACAAAGCCGCGTATGACGCGCAAGCGAAAGAACTGGCCAAGTTGTTCCAGGAAAACATCAAGAAGTTTGAAGCCGCACCCGCCATCGTGGCGGCAGGCCCGAAAGCCTGATGCATCAGCGAATAAAAAAGGCCCCTTTCGAGGGGCCTTTTTTATGCTTGTCGTCCGCTCAGTCCTTGCCGGCGCTTTTCCAGAGTGTCTTGTGTTCGGAAGGATCTTCATTCGCCGGGCGACCATGCGTGTAGTAATACAGCGCCAGGGATTTCCGCGACATGCCTTCAGGACAAGTGAGCGGATGCGGATGGCCATGGAAGCTGTCGCGCGTGGTAGAAAACAGCGCAGCGCGACCGGCTATCGGGCTCACACTTTTGACACACGCACTCAAGTCGCGCTCCCACAATTCCAGGTCACCACCATATTCGGGTTGCCAGCCAGGATTGAGATACACCAGTAAGTTCAGCCGGCGATCCAGCCGGAACCACGGGTGCTTATTGAAATCCGCATGCACATTCAAATAACCACCCTTGCGGGTTTCGTGCAGGCCACCGCCAAACATGTGGGGGTCGGGGATCAGGCCATCAATGCCTGTCAGGATTTCCAGGCATTCGAGGAAGTCCGCCGAATTGAGTTCCCAATACAAACGCCGGATCACCGGCTTCACCGCAACGGGCGATGACAACCAGCGCTTTTCGCGCTGTGCGTAACGACCATCTTCCATTTTCAGTTCGTCACCGTACTGGCTTTCCTGCTTCTTGATCTCGGGAAACGCTTCCACCAATTCCGCCACGGTGTCAGCTGACAGGAAATCATCAATCACGATATGCGGGAACGGATGCGCGGATTGGTAACCCGCGGCATTCGCTTCAACAAATGCGCGCAATCGTGCGTAATCAAACAGGGGGGCCAGCGGCGTCATGCGTCTTCTGCTCCACGGTAATACACCACCCTGAGCAGTTGCGCGGCATCATCCCATGCTGGTTGCGGACCAGCATCGGTCATTTGCCATAGCAAGGATTCGCCCGCCGCCAACGCATGCGTGTGATCGCCGATGCTGGCGCGAGCCTGGGCAGATAACAGCACATCCAGCACCAGGCATGCCGACAAACGCCAGACGGGATGTAACGCCTGCACCTGTGCATGACTTGCCGGCAACCAGCCGCCTTGATGGAAGGCAGGATCGGGCAAGAGATGCTGCAAGCCCGTGACATTTTCAAGACCGCGGATAAACGTTCCCGATGCCAGTTCCCATAACAGCTGGTTCAACCACGCAGAATCACGCTGCGCAATGACCACGGGCTGCCCCACCAATGTCGCGAGTCGCATGGATTCCCAGACACCCGGCTTGGTGAGCACTGGCAAGCAGGTATGAGGCACAGGCTTGATGGATGTGAAACCGGCTGGCAATTGATCCGCATGCTGGCGCAGCACGCCATAGCGCAACAGCACATCTGCATCGGCAGGAAATGCCTGATGATTAGCGAGGCTCATGCAGCGATTACCCGGTCATCCCTTTGGGCGCATCCTAGCATTTTGCCTGCCCGTACGGTTGATCCATGGCAAGATTGGCTCATGGCCGGTCCGCGATCACGAACACATTGCCTGCCTGGATCTGTACAGCCCGGCCACAGAATTCCTGACCGGTCATGGCCTGTGCCAACGCGGCATCATCACTGTGGGCCACCGTGCGGCGACCATCCGGCAAATCGGCCACGATGACACCCCGCACTGGTGCACCAGCCTTGTCGTACAACACGGTGTAACTCGCTATCACTGCCGGGCCGTTCGCTTCGTCGACCATGGTGCACAACGGCGTAGCCTCGCGCACTTCGCCACTCACATCGGCATAGGCAAACCCGTGCGGCGGTTTTTGCGTTGACCACAGGCTGACACCTTGCTTGGTCAGCATGCCACTCACGGCGGTCAGCAGCCCCACGTCACCCGGATGATCGCGCAGTACCTTGATCATCCTGACCAATGACTGGAACACGAAATTATTCAGCGGCCCGCCCGCAAACCCCATGCCTCCGGTCAGCGTCAATGCCTGTGTTTCCGGCAAACCGATTTCGCGCGCCTGGATGCGCACCGCCACCGGGAAGCAACTGTATAACTCGACGTGCTTTACCTGTCCCAATGACACGCCGGACAGGGTCAGTGCCCGCTCCGCTGCCAAGGCATAACCGGGACTCCGGTACATCTGCTGGCGCGATGACACCGTCGTCATGTGATTGGATTCTGCAATCGCCAATGGATACACACGCTGGCTGGCTGCGATACCCAACTCATCGGCCACCTGCTCCGAACATAACAACAGTGCCGCGGCCTGATCGACATTCCATTGCGAGGTGTGCCATTTGGCATAGGGATAGGCCAGCATGCGGTTAGTGTCACTACCGCCCAATAACGCTTCCTGGCTCATGGGCTCGGGAAACCAGGCCTGCGGATTCTTGCCCGCCACTGCATTAAACCGTTGCCACAAACCAGCGATCGCCTCGCGATGTTCCTGCAATGATTGCTGCTCATGATGCCGCAAGGCATTTTCCATCAAGCTGTAATAGGTGACAGGCATTCCCAGCCCATGCGCGGCTTCGGCTTGCGACCAGATCTCGGCTTCCGGCTGCTGGAACGCATCCGGCGGATCTTCCTGCGATATTTCCTGCGCCACCTCACCCATGCGTGCTGCCAGCATTTGCCGGTATTTCGCCTCACCACCCAACACCAGCGCGACTTGCTCCGCACCGGACTGGATAGCATCGCAGGCTTCCGCCAACAGGCTTGTCTGCAAGATGCCGATATCCGCCAGCGTGGTGTGCGCCTTGGGCGAACCAACTGCCCGTGCCACCAATCGCGCCGGATCGCTGTAACCCCACATCCCCTTCGGCACCCGGATGCTATCCAGGCGTTGCAGCAAGGCGGGAGCCCCGGCATCAGACGCCGCCGCGATGGCGGCATCGCGCATCAATTCCCAGGCTTCACGCAAGGGCGGTGCATCGCCCGCCGCATGAATAGCGCCGGCACCGACCACAATAACGGTATTCCGTTTCATGTCTTTTCCTATGCCGCCAATCGCACAGTCAAGACGTCACATGGCGCACCATTGACGACCGCATTGGCAACGGACCCCAAATGGGCGCGCCAACCATGCCTGGCATGGCTACCGATCACTATCAGATCAGCGCCCAAGCGCTTCGCATATTCATCAATGTGATCGGCTGCATTCCCTGTCTCAATGTGCACACGTGCAAGGTCAACCCCGAACTGCTGGGCCAAGGCCTTGATTTCCGGAAAAGCCTTTTCGCGTTCTGTCATTGCCGGATCACGAACCCCTCCAGCAGCGCCTGATCCCCAAGCACCTGCCCCCTGCTCACACACATGTAACAACGTAATATGGGCGGCTGCACCTGCCAATGACAATGCCCTGGATAACACGTTTTTATCACTGTCATGCGATGCCACTGCCACCAGGATATTGCTGTACCCTTTGTCCATTACCCGTCCCCCAGACCCTGTCATCGTTCAACCCGAAAGCACCATGGACATCGCTCATTGATATTCATCAATGACGCCGGCGCCAGGCAGGCACATAGTACACGTCACCAACCATCGCAACAAAGGCCTGACCATGACTGACCGGGAAACCATCCGCCTCAAACTGGAAACCTGGCGGGACGAATTACTGGGTCGTGCCAATCGCATTGATGCCCATTTACACCGGGACGAGCCCGTACCAGCAGATTTTGCCGAGCAAGCCACGGAGTTGGAAAACCTTGATGTGCTATTCGCACTGGATCGCGAAGGAAAGAAAAAACTGGCTGCCATCAACACTGCCTTGCAACGCATCGAGGCCGGCGAGTACGAAATATGCAGCTGTTGCGGCCAATCCATTGAAAATGCACGCCTGCACGCACTGCCAACCACCGACCTTTGCGCCCAATGCGCCAAAACCCAGTGAGTAAGATGCAGCAACTGGTATAATCACACCAGGTGTTCATTCACGGTGGGTTATGAAACGACGGGCTTTCCGATTGCTCGCATTCGTACTGGTCGTGCTGGTGATGGCAGAAGTATTGCTACAGCTGGCTGGATGGTATACCCGGCGACAATACCAACATGATCCCGTTTTATTACAACCGAAAACCGTACGCATCCTTTGCGTTGGTGATTCGAACGTTTACGGCCTTTACCTTCCCAAAGAAAAGTCCTGGCCCGGGCAGTTGCAGGTGTTACTGGATGAACAGGCTCCCGGCCAATACCAGGTCATCAATATGGGATTCCCTGGCACCCAGACCTTCAAAATACTGTTATCGCTACCCAAGATGCTGGCGGCAACCGAGCCGGATCACGTTATTTTTCTCGCTGGTGCCAACGATTTTCTTTTCGGCACAACGACCATTAACCCGGACTCCCTGAAGGCCGAACGTCCCATACGTGCATTTTTGCTCGATCATTTCCAGCTGCCCCGCCTGTGGTCCATCCTGACCGCCAACAGCAATGCCAGGATATTGAACCAGCATGATGATCTGCAGCACACACTTGAGCACATCGGTCATGCTGACCTGGCGACCGGCAAGGCATTATTGGCAGCCATGTACCAGCCGTTTGTGGATGGATCACCCGGATTGCAGGTCATTCACACAGACACCGAATTTGCTTTGCATTACCGTGAGACCGTGATCCCGTTAATGCCTGTCCTGGAAACCATGCGCAAGACCCCGGACGATATCCATGCACTGCACAAAGCCTATATCACGCCTTTGTTCGCAATCTACCAGCAGACAGGAATCCCCCTGGAAAGCCATACCCCCTTGTCCATCAATGGTACGGCGATTGATCTGGACCCCAATCCAGCCAGGACGACCAACACACGCAAAACCATCCGTGAGAATATCCTGATGGCCCGTGATATCAGCCAGGCCCATGACGCCAGCTTCTTATTGCTGGGCTATTCATCCCGGCAACACTTCTATCACTCTGCCAACCAGGTGTTCCGCAGCATGGGCTCGGACGGTTCCATGACCTTCCTGGATGCAGAATCCCTGACAAGCCCACTTTGCCCGGATGATGCGTGCACGACCTATTTTTTCCCGGACCAGCACCCAAATGAGGACGGTTACCGGATCGTGGCACAGCAACTGGCACAGCACTTCCTTGATACCATTCGACAGCCACCCCAGCGGGACTTAGACTAGACCCGGTTGATACCTTGGGCAGCAGGCAGCCCCATGCTGATTGATGCTTTCCAGCGCACCATCTCCTATCTGCGGATATCGGTCACCGACCGCTGCGATTTTCGCTGCACCTACTGCATGGCCGACCGCATGCAGTTCCTGCCGCGCCATGACATCCTGAGCCTGGAAGAAATCGAGCGTATCGCCCGGGCATTTGTGTCACTCGGTGTCCGCAAGATCCGCATCACCGGCGGCGAACCATTAGTCCGCCAGGGCGTGATTCCCTTGCTCGGTCAGATCGCCCGCCTGCCAGGACTCGATACACTCGCCCTCACCACCAACGGCTCACAGCTGGCCCAGCAGGCCGTGGCCCTTCGTGATGCCGGCGTGCGTGAACTGAACATCAGCCTGGACAGCCTGCGAGCCGATCGCTTCCACGCGATGACTCGCACCGGTGAACTGGCACCGGTATTACAAGGCATTGATGCAGCCTGCCGGGCCGGCTTTGGGCGCATCCGCCTGAACAGCGTCATCCTGAAAGGCCAGAATGATGATGAAATCGCAGACCTGGTCGCATTTGCGCTGGAACAGGGCGTCGATATCGCCTTTATCGAAGAAATGCCCCTCGGCGACATTGGCCGTGACCGCCAGGCAGCATTCCTGCCCAGCCATGCGATCCGGCAGACCCTGGAACAGCATTGGGAATTGATACCCGCCACCGACCAGACCGGCGGGCCGGCACGTTACTACCGGATCGCCGGCCACCGCAGTCGTATCGGTTTTATCTCGCCCCATAGCGAGAATTTCTGCAGCCAGTGCAACCGCGTGCGGGTGACCGCCCAGGGGCGCCTGCTGTTATGCCTTGGCAACGAGCACAGTGTTGACCTGAAAAGCATCCTGCGCGACGCTCCTGCCGCACCTGATGCGCTGGAACAGGCCATCCGCTCAGCCATGGCATTAAAACCGGAACGCCACCACTTCAACCTGGCCGAACCAGTACAAATCCTGCGTTTCATGAACAGTACCGGCGGTTAAATGCTTTGAATGGGTTCACGGTAGCGGTATGATGAACCGCAAAAAAGGAAGCCGTTCTTGGACCCCAACGCCACCCCCCCCAGCGGAGTCGCCATCAATATCCCCGGTTATACGCTGATCAGCGAACTGGGCAAGGGCGGCATGGCGACCGTCTATCTGGCAGTCCAGCAGAATTTTGGCCGCAAGGTGGCCCTGAAAATCATGTCGCCGGCATTGAATGCCGACCCCACCTTCAGTGAACGCTTCCTGCGCGAGGCCCGTATTGTCGCCGGCCTGTCCCACCCCAATATTGTCCAGGTGTATGACGTTGGTGAGTTCGATAACTACCACTACATCGCCATGGAATACCATCCCGGTGGCGACCTGCAGGAACGCATCGCCAAAGGCCTGTCGGTTGAGGACTCGGTTCGCATCATCGAACAAATTGCCCTCGCCCTCGACTATGCCCACAGCAAGGGTTACATCCACCGCGATGTGAAACCTGACAACGTGCTGTTCCGTGAAGATGGCAGCGCGGTATTGACCGACTTCGGTATCGCCAAGCCCACCAGCAAGAACACCCGCCAGATGACCCAGGTTGGCAAGGTGATCGGCACCCCGAAATACATGAGCCCGGAACAGGCGCGCGGACAGGAGCTGGACGCCCGCTCTGACCTCTATGCACTGGGCGTGATGTTCTATGAAATGCTGGTTGGCGAAGTGCCGTTTGATGGCGAAGACCCGATTGCCATTGGTATCAAGCACATCAAGGATCCGGTACCGACCCTGCCGGCCGAACTCGCTGCATTCCAGGAAGCGATGGAAACCATCCTGGCCAAATCCGTGGATGATCGTTACCAGCGCGGCCGTGATTTCGTCGAAGCCATCGAGCAAGTGGCCTACCTGCACGACGATGGTTCACGCCGTGCTTCACGTGGCCGCCTGAAAGCCAGCCCGTCAGGGCGTATTGGCCGCGTAGGCACTCCGGCACGCACCCAGAAAGTGGAAAAAACCGGTCGCCCATTGTTGTGGCTTTCGCTGGGCACCTTCACCATCGTGCTGGCTGGCATCGGGGCCGCCCTGTTCCTGCTGCCTAACCACCCGTTGGTACAGCAGGCACGCCAGGCCTTGCCTTTCCAGTTACCTGCACCAGCAACCACTGCGAGTACAGGACCTGCCACAGAAGCCCCGCCAGAAGCGATCGCGCCCTCGGCTTCGCCCGCCACGGTTCCAGCGACCACTCCAGCCACGACGGCAACTGCCACTCCGGTAGCCACTGCAACCGATAACACTGCCGCTCTCACGGGTGACACACCCGCCGCACCAGAGGCTGCCACGACCCCGGTAACTAGCGCTGCTGCGGCACCGACTACGGATATGGCACAGGCAAGTACGCCCACCCAGCCGGCCAGCGATACCACAGGGACCATGCCAACAGCTGCAACCGCAAACACAGCTGAAGCGCCGCTTCCCGCAGCTGACGAGCCAGTGACAGCACAAGCCGTTACTGCGGAACCGCGTGATGACAGCCTGCAGCCGCTGATCGATCGCTTGCTGGCCGAGGCCGGCGAGGCCATTGAGCAACGCCAACTCACCAGCCCCGCAGGCCAGAGTGCTCTCGATAAATACAACGAAATCCTGGAGCTCGATCCGGATAACGTCGAAGCACAGAATGGCATCCGCAAAGTGGCGACCACCTACGTAGTGATGGCGCGCGAAGCAGCGGATCGCCGTGAATTCCGTCGTGCCCGTGGTTTCCTGGCACAAGCCCGTGAAATCGCCGCCGATGCTGCCGGGCTGGACTCTGCAGAAAAGTCGATCGCCAGTGCAGAAGAAGATGCGGCCCGCCAACAGCGCGAAGCTGAACGCATCGCCGCAGCAAAAGCACGTGAGGCCAACAAAACCGATGAC
Organism: Gammaproteobacteria bacterium; assembly: GCA_006227085.1. Classification (GTDB taxonomy): domain Bacteria; phylum Pseudomonadota; class Gammaproteobacteria; order Pseudomonadales; family M0112; genus M0112. The sequence continues at coordinate 11,478 of SBFY01000165.1, read as the reverse complement.
ATGGTGGCACGTTTCCGCATCACTGGCTTACTGAAGTCTGCTGAATACCAGCTCGCCAACAACCAATTGGCTGCCCCGGCCGGTGAAAATGCCTGGGAGAGTTACGGCGAAGTCCTGAAGCTCGACCCGGGTAACAGCATTGCAAAAGCCGGTCGGCAAAAAGTGGAAACGCAGCTGGTATCCCAGCTGCAAGCGGCGGTGGACAGCCTCGATGGCAACAAGGCTCGCGAATTAATGTCGCAAGCCTTGCGGGTGATCCCCAACAATCCGCGCATCAAACAACTGCGTGCCGAAATCGACACCCTGCCTTGATGCAGGGTGTCCTCAGCGACTGCTGCGCATCAAGGCATCCAGGAATTCTTCCCTGACACTGGCGGCATCTTCAGCCTGCTTTTTCTCGGCGAGAATCGCTGCGTAACCAAAATTAATGGCCGCGGGTTGCAGCTTCTCTTCCTGCATTGCACGCTGGCCGTATTCACGGTAACGCAACTCCGGCTGCTTGAATTCCTCAATCAAGCGATTGGCAATCAAGCCGGCCACGCGATCCGCCAGCACATCAAGCATTTCACTGTCAGAAGGCAGGTCGCTGGATTTGGCTTCTTGCCGGAACTCGCCAATCTCCATGCCTTGCACGTTCTCACCTTCTTCCATGCTTTTCTCGGTCAGCGAATCCACAAACAACACTTTGGAGGTAAACGGATCCACCAGGCGGAAAATCACCGAGAACACACCCACTTTCTTGACGGCCGTCCCACGAATCGTCACGTCTTCTTTTTTCGGGATCTTGATCATGCGCGGCGGCTCGGGCTGCTCGCGTCGTGCGCCCGATGATAAATCCAACCACTTCTGATGTTCCGGATTGGGAGCTTCGCTATATTCCGTCACCACGCGCACTTGCCGATCATTCGGTTTCTCTGAGGTGTCTACACTGGCCTCAAGGATTTCACCTTGCACGTAGTAATACGATAAATAGGTCGATGCGTCCGGGCGCTTCGCTTTCTGTAGGATGGAGTCAAACTGTGCCCGCTCGATAATATCGACGTCATCGGGAATCTCTGACAGCAAATACTGGCTGACCTTGGAGGCCAAACCACCACCATACGCCCGCTCCTTGTTGGCATTACTGAGCGGCATGGCTGCTATCTTGATTTCAGCCTCCGCCTGCACCGCTTCACGCACACTGCGCATGTGACGCTTCAAAGAGGAGTGCGAGGGATCCAGTGATTCGAGCGCCAACAAATAACCATAGGCAAGCACGGTATCACCTGATTTCTGGGCACCAGCGAATTGCTTGTCCAAAGCCGCAATGAAATTCTTTTCCTCACTGGAATAAGTCGCGGTTTTGCCCAAGTGGTTACTGATGTAGCGCGCATAGCGGAAGGAATTGAAAGCCGTTTGCATATTGCCTTGCTTGCGCTGCTTGTCGCCGAGCAACGCGAAATATTTGGCAAGCTCCGCAGCTGTCGGTGCAATCTGGTCACGCACAAGATCGAAGCCGGGTGATTCAGCCAACTCCAGGAACAAGCGATACGCCTCTTCTGGGCGTCCCTGGCCAAGTGCGTCATAGAAACGTTTTTCAAACAAGCTGGCATTGACTTGCAGCTGCAATTGGCGGATGCCTTTGTAATCCGGGTTCACCATTGCCACGGGTTCAAGCAAGCGGCCCGCTTCCTCAAATTGTGCCCGCTCGACAGCAACAACCGCTGTGCTGTACAGGTATTCAACAAACTCGGCTTTCTGCTGTTCAAACATTGCCCCGGCTTCACCGCCGTTCAAGGCAATCAGTTCATTAAAGACCTGGATCTTGGTGCTCGCGTCTTCGATACCAAGGGCATTCAGCTGCAGCAAACGTGCGTCAATGGCTTCCTGTGTCTGCTGCCGCTTGCCCGACAGATCGGCCATCAGCGGTGCATAGCGCGTGGCACTCCATTGCTTGACCGGTTCAGCCTGTTGTTCGGCATCCAGCAACACCGACAGTGGCACCAGGGATGGGTAGGCCTTCAGGGCGCCCTGGATCTGCTGGACACGCTCTGCTGCCAGCAAATCGCCAATATCGCGGCGCTGCGTCTCAATGCGGCTACGCGATTTGCTGGAGATATCCTCACGGGCCAGCTCGGTACCCAGTCGCTGGTATAAAGACCCCAGCGTGCCGGCTTGGCGCGCCGCATCCACTTCGGACTGCGGGATCAGGGGAACCTCGGCCGCGCAGGCGACCAGTAATGACACAGCCAGTGCCGTCAGCAAACGTTTGGACATGCGGGCAATCCTGTAGTAACAATGAAGTCGGGCAATAACGCATTATTATGGGTAGCATTCTACACAAGGCCGACACTGCACGCATATGACCCAAAAACCCGTCCCCAAAAAAGGTTACCAGTGCCAGGATTGCAGCTATTGCTCGGAAAAGGGCTTCCCTGGCGGCTGCTGCCCCGGCTGCGGGTCTTTCAATATCAAGCGCCTGGACAGCCCTGATGAACCCCATGCCCCCCCGGCACGGCGCAATTTCCGGCTGGCGCTGATGGTCGCCGTATGGGCCTACCTGATTTACCGGATCTGGGACACCTGGCAGCAATTGCACTGAAGCAATGGCGATAAATTTGAGCCAGTTCACGCCGGCCAGCAATCCTGGCGTCTACTTTTTCAGGAACAGTATCTGCCAGGGAGCAGCCCATGCTTGCACTGATACAGCGTCACCTGGATGGCCAGCATCGCCTTGACGGGTTATTTGATCGCCACCCGGATGGCCCTCCGCCGGCATTCCGCGCCCTGCAGCGACAATTGAATGCCCTCAATATCGATGTCACCGAGGCCGTGGTGACCGAGGCTTGCCGCCTGTCAGAATGCCGTCCCGGCCTCACGGTCAACCAGTTCACCCGTTACCTGTACCACCGCCAGCACTGAATTGCCGTAACGCTTTTTTCACTTGTCGGTCAGACAGGTGATTCGTACACTGGGATTCCACCAGCCAAGCTCGCGAGTCCCCATTGCCAACACTGCACTGCCCCTTGGACGCACTGGCAGGCGAAGGCCTGTTGCCGTGGCTTGCGCGCATCCAGCGCGGCATCGAAAAAGAAAGCCTGCGCATCCATCACGATGGCGCCCTGGCGCAGACACCGCATCCGGCCAGCCTGGGTTCCGCGCTCACCCATCCGTGCATCACCACCGATTTTTCCGAGGCCTTGCTGGAGTTCATCACAGCACCGCATGAAACCCCGGAGGCAACGCTGGCAGAGCTGACCGATATCCATCGCTACACCCACCAGCACATCGGTGACGAAATCCTCTGGAGCAATAGCATGCCTTGCCCGTTGGGCACCGATGGGGATATCCCGGTAGCCCGCTACGGCAGCTCCAATATCGGCACCATGAAAACGGTGTACCGCCAGGGCTTGGCCAACCGTTACGGCAAGCGCATGCAGACCATTGCCGGCATCCATTACAACTTCTCACTGCCGGAAGCGTTCTGGCCATGGTATGCAAGACACTGTGCACCGACGATGGGTTGGCAAGACCTGCGTGATAGCCGCTACCTTGGCCTGATCCGTAATTTCCGCCGCTATTCCTGGTTACTGCTTTACCTGTTCGGCGCCTCACCCGCCATTTGCAGGACTTTCCTGGGCAAACGACCACATAAACTCCAGACCATGGACGGACTCGCCCTGTATGCCCCATGGGGCACATCCCTGCGCATGGGTGATCTCGGCTACCAGAGCAATGCGCAAGAAGCCTTGTATGTGAATTACAACGATTTGCGCAGCTACATCCATTCATTGCGCACAGCCCTGGCTACCCCGCATCCGGAATTCACCCGCCTGGGCATCAAGGTCAATGGCGAATACCGCCAACTGCGTGACACCATCCTGCAAATCGAGAACGAGTTTTACAGCAGCATTCGCCCCAAGCGCGTTGCCGGGCGCGAACAAACTCCCAGCGCTGCCCTGGAACAATCCGGTATTGAATACGTTGAAGTCCGCTGCATGGACATCAACCCCTTCCTGCCCTTGGGTATTGATGCCGATACGGCACGTTTTCTCGATCTTTTCCTGCTCGGCTGCCTGTTCTGGGAATCACCACCCTCAAGCCGGGAAGAAGCGCTTTGCATGCGTGAAAACACCCGCCGCACGGTATACGAAGGCCGCCATCCCCTGACACGACTGCTGACGCTGGACGGTGAGCGCGGCCTGCGCGAATGGGGACAGGAATTACTCGACGGCTTGCAATCGATCGCTGCGCTGATGGACATGGCCTGTGGTGGACACGCCTACCGCAACAGCCTGCAACAGCAACTGGCCAAATTAGCGGATGAGCGACTGACACCTTCTGCACAGGTGCTGTCACAATTACGCACCCGCCGCTGCAGTTATTTCGACTTTGCCATGGAATTATCGGAACAGCATGCCCGCAACTTCCGCCAGCAGGCATTACCTGAGGCCACGCTGCAGCAGTTCCGGCAATGGGCTGCCAGCTCCATCGCAGAACAGCAGCAGATTGAGCGCACCGACAACGAATCGTTCGATGACTTCCTGGCGCGTTATTTCAGTCACTGATCGCTACCGATGAATCATCTCGCACACGCTCACCTGGCGCGGGCTCACCCGGAAGGGTCCAGCTCTGCGTCATTCTGTGCCGGCAGTGTGCTCGGGGATTTCGTCAAGGGCGTGATCGATGACAATGACTGGCCTGCGGCACTCGCCGACGGCATCCGTTTTCATCGCCGCATTGATGGTTTCACTGACCGCCACCCCATCACCCGTGAGTGCCGCCAACGCTTCCCGTCCGACTGGCGACGACTGTCCGGCCCGGCACTGGACGTACTTTGGGATCATTTCCTGAGCCGGCAATGGCATGACTGGCACCCCGCCCCGTTACCCGCATTCACTCACCAGGCCTGTCAGGACATGCTGCAGTTTGCCCACCACTTCCCGCAGCGGGCGCTACCCTTTTCGCGCTGGCTGGCAGGCGACAAGGTGCTGGACAGCTATGCCACCCCTGCCGGGGTGGAAGCCGCCTTATCACTGACGATCCACCGCCTGCCCCATAGCGGCCAGCTGGCTGCTGTCACCCGCCAATGGCTGGCAACCCATGATGAATGGCTGGAAAGCCGCTTCCGGCTTCTCTATGCTGAATGCCTCCTGCATAGCCAGCGGTAAGCGTATGTCACTTCCTTCTGCACGCCTGACTTTCCTGCTCGTTGTGATCGCCAGCAGTGGCCTGATGGCCTTTGCCCTCTACCTGCAACACCGGATCGGGCTTGACCCCTGCCCTTTGTGCATTTCCCAGCGCATCGCCGTGATGGCCGTCGGGATCACCGCCCTCATCGCCTGCCTGCATAACCCCGGGCGAACGGGCCAGCGGGTCTGGGCAGGCATCATGGGCCTGTGCGCCTTGGCCGGTGCGGCCCTCGCCGCCCGCCATGTGTGGATCCAGCATTTACCGCCCGAAAAGGTCCCGGCCTGCGGTCCCGGCCTGGAATACCTGTTCGATGTCTTTCCCTGGCAGGAAGTCCTGATCATGTTGCTGCAGGGCGATGGCAACTGCGCCGAAGTCAGCTGGACCTGGCTGGGGCTGAGCATTCCTGCCTGGACCCTGGTCGCTTTTGCGGGCTTCCTGCTGGCCAGCGGCTGGGCCTTTTTCGCCAGCAAGCGGTAACTTGCGCCGCCACAGGGGCGCTGATGTAAGATGGGGGCATCCCCTATCAAGCCGTTAGCGAGGACACCATGCTGGACAATTGCACCAATGCGGAAGAACGCTGGGGTGGCGTTCACCAACTGATCGACCAATGGCTGGGCGAACGCCGCGAACTGGTGTCCCGCTACTACCAATTGGCCGATGAACCTTCCCTGCGGGTTTACAGCCCTGCGCTCGCCCGTGAATTGCGGCGCCTTTGCCAGGTATTGATGGACTACGTTTCCGCAGGCCATTTCGAGGTATATGACCAACTGGCCAAGGAAGCACAGGCGTTTGGTGACGGCGGGGAGGCATTGCTGGAAGAGCTGCTACCACACATCCAGGACTCCACCGATGTCGCCCTCGACTTCAATGATGCGTTTGAAAACGATGCCCTGATCGAACAAGGCTGGCACAGTGTCCCCGCCAAACTGGAGCGCTTGGCACCTGCACTGGCTAACCGCTTCAAACTGGAAGATCGCCTGATCGAAACCCTGCACACCGCACACCAGGCCAAAGCGACTCACTGAGGCGACCCTGCCACATAAAAAAACAGCGCCCGGAGGCGCTGTTTTTTTCGCAGGTCGTTTTATTGGCCAACGTTCGTGTTGGCTTCCGGCGCTGGGGCAGGACCAATACCCAGCAACTCGATTTCAAACACCAGTGCAGCCTGCGGCGGGATGCTCGGCGGTGCACCGGATTCGCCATAAGCCAATCCAGCCGGAATCACCACTTCCCACTTGGAGCCAACCGGCATTAACTGGATCGCTTCAACCCAACCGGGAATCACAGCACCCACCGGGAAATTGGCCGGCTGGCCACGCGTGTAGGAACTGTCGAATTCAGTACCATCGACCAACGTACCTTTGTAATGCACGGTGACAACATCCGATTCGGTAGGCTTTTTGCCTTCAGCAGCGGTAATCACCTTGTACATCAAACCGCTTTCGGTCTTGGTGACCCCTTCACGCTGGGCATATTCTGCCAGGAACGCAGCAGATTTCTCTGCGCTGGCGGCAGCCTCGGCAGCTATACGAGCCTCTTCTTTTTCCTGTTGTTGCTTGCTGAATTCCTCGAAGGCTTTTTGCGCGTCTTCTTCGCTCACTTTCAGCTCGGCACCTGCCAGGGCATCATCCAGACCGGCCTTGAAACTGGCCTGGTCAACGTCGAAATCAGCGTTCTTGATATTACGCCCCACGCTGACACCCACGGCATAGCTGACCTTGCTCTCAAGGCTGCTCAAATCCAGCTGGGGTGCTTCGGCGTCCTTGCGGCAACCCGCCATCAACGCAGTGGCCGCCACCAGACCAATAACCATCGGGTATTTCATATCGGTGATCTCTTTATCAGTGAATAAGGACTGGCTCGCCATTGCCGGCCGAACCAGAGCGCCTAGGGTAACAGACCTGCCTGCTTTACGCAGGGTTTTCGGCGCGCCGTGCCAATGCATACAGGCAGTCCGGCATCAATGGATCGGGATGTGACAATTCCCAGACAGCCTGCAGGTTATCTGTGACGGCCACCGCCACGGATGCTGCTGGCTCGGACACCATCCCCTCCAGCGCCTGCCACAAATGCCGCTGCTCTTCCTGCTCCGCTTCCAGCTCCATGGCTTTGATGCGCTCACGGAACGACCCCGGTAACAAGGCTCGCCGACTGGCCCGCAGTGGTTGCACCACACCCTGGTACCAATCATCGGTTGAGGCCAACACGCTTTGCCAGTCACTGCTGGCGAGACAGGTGTTGTGCTGGCCCAGGTAACACGCCAGCAACAAGGCATTCACACGCAGGCCATAGCGGTCCTGCGCTTCCAGGCAAGCTTTGGCCACGGTGGGCTGGCCGTAGAAGCGCAATGAAAACTGCCAGAAACCGTCCTGCGAGCACGCCATGGCTACACCATCGCCAACACGCGATCGACCAGGCGGCCGATGCCGTCATAGGCTTCATGGATGCGTCCGGCCAGCATGTAAGCCGGTGTTGTTACCAACTTATTGTCCTCATCCACACACGCTTCATTCACAGGGCATTCCACATGCACGGCACCCATGCGATTGATCGCGGCCGCCGTTTCCGCATCATGGCCAATCGTGCAACGCACACCGGGCCCGACCAGCAGTGCTGATAGCGCTGGTGCGATACAAACCAATCCAACCGGCTTGCCCGCCTTGTGCATGGCCTGCACGAAAACCTGCACACCGGCTTGCACAGAACACTCCGCACCCTTGAAAGCGAAATCGCTGAGATTCTTTGCCACCCCGAATCCGCCGGGCAAGATCACCGCGTCATAATCGGCCGGGTTGGCATTGGCAATGTCAATGATATGGCCGCGCGCGATCCGCGCTGACTCCACCAGCACATTACGCTTTTCATTTGCAGCAACTTCACCACTGAGGTGATTCACGACATGCGCTTGCATGATATCGGGAGCCATGCATTGGTACGCCACCCCATGACGATCCAGATGCAACAAGGTGATCACGCTTTCATGGATTTCCGCGCCATCATAGACACCGCATCCTGATAGCACGACAGCAACTCTCTTTCCCATGGCTTACTCCTTTCCTGTCTTACTTCAATAGCCACCGATGATAACGCCCGACCCATGACAACAATCGTTGCGGCGCGCGTTCGCGTTTCCAGCTGCCTGCCAACAATCGCGGTGCTTCTGCCCACGTGGGATAGGCCTGCAAGGTTCCCAGTAATTGATTGAGCCCTATCCGGTGCTTTATCGCCAACGTGAATTGGCCCAGCAATTCTCCCGCGTGTGCACCGGCAATAGTGACGCCGACCACCCGGTCTGTCCCCTTGGCTGTCAGCACCTTGATGAATCCTTCCGTACAACTTTCAGCAATCGCGCGATCAAATCCTGAAAAATCGTAGCGTGTCACATCGACGGGCACCTGTTGCGCTTCGGCGTCTTCTTCGGCCAAGCCAACACTGGCGATTTCCGGTTCCGTGTAGGTCACCCTTGGCACCAACGTGTAATCCACAGCAAATCGCTTCCAGCCACCGAACAAGGCATTCACCATCGCATACCAGGCCTGGTGCGAGGCCATGTGCGTGAACTGGTAGGGCCCTGCCACATCCCCGCAGGCATAAATCGTCGGCACACGGGTTTGCATGTATTCATTCACTGCGATCGTGCCATTCCCGGCCAATACCACACCAACGGATTCCAGGCCCATGCCTTGTGTGTTTGCAGCACGCCCGGTAGCCACCAGCACATGGGTAAAGCCGACCTGCACAGACTGTGCGCCGACGCGACCATGCAAGCATCCGCTTTCAATGCGATCCGCCGTGAAGCCGGTATGAATGACAATGCCTTCTGCCTGCATCTGCTGTTGCAACACGCCGGCCACATCACGGTCCTCTCGCGGTAGCAAGCGCGGCCCACGTTGCACCACGGTGACATGGCTTCCCAGTCGCGCAAACGCCTGCGCCAATTCGCAGCCGATCGGCCCGCCACCAATCACCAGCAAACGTTCTGGCAATTCCTGCAATGACCACACCGTATCGGATGTCAGGTAGTCCACGCTGTCGATACCGGCGATGGCAGGCACAGCGGGCCTGGCACCACTGGCAATCACGATCTTGCGCGTGCGGATCACGCGATCGCCCACCGCCACTTCCCAAGGCGAGACGATGCGTGCATCCCCTTGCGCGCATTCAACCCCCATACCAGTGAAACGCTCCACGGAGTCATGCGGTTCGATGGTACGGATCGCAGTACGCACGCGTGACATCACTTGCGGGAAATCCACAGCGAACGCCGGCACATCCATACCAAACCGTCTTGCGTCACGAATGCGCTGTGCGGCCTTGGCAGAGGCCAGCAAGGCCTTGCTCGGCACGCAGCCCGTATTCAGGCAATCACCGCCCATGCGATCACGCTCGACCAACACCACCGTTGCTTTCACGGTGGCTGCAATCATGGAAGACACCAACCCGGCAGCACCTGCGCCAATCACCACCACATTGGCATCAAATTGTGCAGGCTTGTGAAAACCCTTGAGGACCTTCCTGGACTGGACATACGCCACCATGCGTTTGGCAACGAACGGGAACAGCGCGATCGCCAACAAGGCCACAGCGATCGATGGCGACAGGATGCCTTTCACGCTGTCCAGTGATGCAAACTGCTGGCCAGCATTCACATACAAAAAGGTCCCCGGCAACATCGACAGTTGGCTGACCCACAGGAAGGTCCACCAGCGGATAGGGGTTAATGCCATCAACCAGTTCACCAGGAAAAACGGGAACGCCGGCACCAGTCGCAAGAACATCAGGTACCAGTGGCCATCCCGCTCAACACCCTGGTTCACTGTGGCCAATTGCTGGGCAAAACGCTGCTGGATGGCATCCCGGAACAGCCAGCGGGTCATCAGGAATGCCAGCGTGGCGCCCAAGGTGCTGGACACGGAAACAATAACCACGCCATGCCATAGCCCGAACAGGGCGCCCATCAACAAGGTCAGGGCCGCGGCACCGGGAATCGACAATGCCGTGACCAGCACGTACAGCAGGCAGGCCAACAGGATGGATGACCACGGATGCGCCTGCTGGTAGGCCTGCAAGGCACCCAGATGCTCCCGCAGGACCTCCAGCCTCAGCCAGTGATGGCCATCCAGCAGGAAAAACAGACCCACCAGGGATAGCAGCAACAACAGCAGGGGCAGGCGGCGCTTCATCAAACCCGTTCCTTGTGATGATCATCCAGCGGATACGCAGTAGCATCCATTCCGGCTCCATCCTATAGTAGACGCATAACAACAAGGAAATGCCCCCATGGACATCCCGGGCTACCAAATACGCTACACGCTGGGCCAAGGTGGTATGGCCGAGGTGTTCCTCGCGCACCAGGCTTCCTTCGACCGGCTGGTGGCCATCAAGGTGATGGACCATTCGCTGATCCAGGACCCGCACTATGCCGAGCGCTTCCTGCGTGAAGCCCGCATTGTCGCCAAGCTCTCCCACCCGCACATCGTGCCGGTCTTTGATGTCGGCGTGATCGACCACCACCATTACCTGGCCATGGAGCACCTGAGCGGCGGCGATCTCAAGACCCGTATCAAGGAAGGCGTAAACGCCAAGGCCGCGCTGCGCATCCTGCGCGACATGGCCAGTGCGCTGGATTTCGCCCATAGCAAGGGCTATGTGCACCGCGACATCAAGCCCGACAACATCCTGTTCCGCGAAGACGGCTCGGCCGTGCTGACCGATTTCGGCATCGCGCGGCCGCGTGAAACCGACATGGAGTTGACCCAGGCCGGCACCGTGGTCGGCACGCCCAAATACATGGCACCCGAACAATGCCAGGGCAAGGTCGTCGATGGGCGGGCAGACCTGTATTCCCTGGGCATCGTGTTTGTGGAGATGCTGACGGGAAAACCGCCATTTGACGGGCCCGACCCGATGGCTGTCGCCATCCAGCACATCCAGAGCCCTATTCCCCAACTCAAAGGCAGCCTCGCGCGCTACCAGTCCCTGGTGGACGGCTTGCTGGCCAAGGATCCGGAAGACCGCTTCGAGACCGGGGCCGCGCTCATCAAGGCGATTGATGACCTGCTGGCCGGCCACACGCCACCTCCCGCCGTCCCGGAACCCGTCGCCCCGACCCCAGCCAGCCCGGCCTCCCCGGGCCTGTCACTGATGCCCAAGGAAGCCGCCGATATCCGCCGCGGCTTGCAGGTGCAGGAAGAGTCGTTCCGCCAGCTGTTGTCCAAAAAAGAGCGGCTGGCCTGTGAAATGGGCTGCCTGGACGCCCAGGACTTCGGCATCCAGTATTCCAACATGACCACCCGCATCCTCGAT
>SBFY01000225.1 GCA_006227085.1 Gammaproteobacteria bacterium | reverse complement strand
CGAACATCCTGTTCGCTCGCCTACTTTGGCCGTCCATGGCCAAAGTCCGCCGAATTGCCTGCGTGTCATTTCGGGCGCTGTCGATGTCGGCGAAAGGCACGCAAACTCATGCCGTTGCTAAAACCCCGTCACCCCCGCGCAGGCGGGGGCCCAGAAATAACAACCACTGGGTTCCCGCCTTCGCGGGAATGACGACATCTGAACAAGTAATAACCTGCGGCTGTTTATCCGGCCTTTAAGGCGTTGCCGCCGGGCACGAATGAAGCCCAGCCGACAATTAGACAGGGATGTCTAATTGAGGCCCACAAACACGGACGTTTGTTGGGCCGACGGCTCGAAGGCTCATGCAGTGAACGGTGACTAGCAACGCCGGGCCGCGATGCGGGGTCCGGGGCCGGCGAGGCCCCGGGGAAATGTTTTGGCTTTTCGGGCGCTTTTCGATCCTTTCACTCCGCCAGGCTCAAATAAAACGCCATCTCATCCACCATCTCGGCATCCGGGCTTTGCAACAACAACTCCACCACCTGCCCGCTTTCGCTGGCCGTCATCGCCGGTTGCTGCAGCCACGGCAACGCCACGGTCACCGTCAACACGCCGGCCATGGCAGCAGCCACCGGCCAACGCAAATGCTGCCACCACACTTTCCGCCCGGCACGCGCCAATGCTTCATGGCGGCTACGGTTTAGGCGTGACAGGGTTGCAGCATCCTGTGAGGCAACGCCCTCATCCAGGTACTCGCGGATCTTGTCGCTCATGGCAGCAGCTCCTCTCCCAGCGCTTCGCGCAGGCGTTGCATGGCTCGATGCAAATGCGTTTTCACGCTGCCTTCCGAACATTTCATGATGCGTGCGGTGGTGCTGACATCCAGCTGTTCCCAGTGCCGCAACAGGAACACCTGCTGTTGCCGCAACGGCAAGGCGCGCAGCACCGATTCAATGCGCTGCCCCATTTGTTCGGCGGCGAGTTGCTGTTCCGGTGAGGCAATATCCGCAGCCACAATATCGGCCAACTCCCCACCTTCATCATCGTCACGGCTGAATAAATCCCCCAGCAAGGGCAAAAACCGGTGACGGCGATTGTGCTGGCGATGCCAACTGGCAATACGGGTTTGCAGGATGCGGTAGAACAACGGCGTCCATTCGGCTTCTGGCCGGTCGGCATAGCGCTCGGCCAATGCGATCATGCTGTCTTGCACGATATCCAGTGCATCATCGCGTGAACGGGTGGCCAGTTCCGCCATGCGCAAGGCGCGCCGTTCGACGGAGCCGAGAAAGCGGTTCAGTGCATCATGCCGGGCATGCACAGCGGGGCAACCTTCATCGTGGCCATGGAGTGTCATCGAGCATAGCATGGTGCGTTTTCCCCGGTTCATCACCCCGGTTTAACGCCCGACCGGCTCGCCGGTTGACCTACTGTTCGTTTTTTTGACGCCAGAGCCAGGTCACCAGCAGCGCATACACCACTGCGGCAGCCCAATACGGGTAGCTGGGCCCCAGCTTGTAAAGCCCGGCGCCCAGCAAGGGGCCGATCACGAAACCGAGGCCGGGAGCCGAGGCAATCAAGCCGGCGATACCGCCCTGCTCATGTGCTTCCACCCGCATGGTGGCACCGGCGGCATAGCCCGGTGAAGCCAGTCCCATGCCGAGGCCGAACAGGGTCATCGCCATCACCAGCGCCGTGAAATTATGTGCCAGTGCCAAGGCCGCAAAAGCCAAGCCCGCCAATGGCAGGCCGACGCGCAACAGGGTTTGTGGTGACAAACCCATGCGCTGCACCAACACCAGCTGGCTGAACAACATCGCCGCCGATGAGGCCATCATGGCCAGGCCGTGGGTGCTGGCACTGGTGCGGGCATCGAGGTGCAAGGTGTCCTGGAAGTAGTAACCCAATGTCTGCTGCACCACCCCGAACATGGTGAACATGATGAGGCCGGTCAGCAGGTAACCGCGGTAGCGCGGATCGAAATAACTGAGCTTTTTGACATTGGGGCGTTCGTGGGTGATGTGCACCGGCAGGAAGCGCCACACCAGCACCATCACCACCAATGCAATGCCGGCATGCAGGTACAAGGGGAACAGCAGTCCCAAAAAGGCAAATTGCGCCAGCAAGGGCCCGGCCATGGTGCCGATATTGCTGGCAGCCGACAGCTTGCTGAAACCTTTCACGCGCGCCTGCGCCGTGGTGATATCGGCCATGTAGGCCATCGAAGCCGGTTGCGAGGCTGACATGATGGTCGCCAGCAACATCCGGCCCAGCATCAGGAAAATGAACAAGGTGGTACCGGTGAGAACGCCCTGCAAACCCAGGCCAGCCACGAGGTTGAAGCACAGCGTGCCAATCACATAACCACCAAGGCCAATGATGATGACGCGCTTGCGCCCCCAGCGGTCACTGGCACGCCCCCAGCGCGGGCTGCTGAGGAAATACATCAGGGCAGCGGCCGATACCAGCGAATTGATTTCAAATTCATTGAAACCGAGCGTGCGCCCCAGCATCGGCAGCACCGCAAACACGATGGTCTGCCCCATGCCGGTCACGACCAGGGCCAGGAACAATACCCAGATGGGGGAAATTTTCGGGTGCCGCACAGGGGTCAGGCCTCGGCCAGTGGAGGCGAGCACCTTAACAGAAAGCCGCCGGGCAAGGGATTACCCGGCGGTAAGGATCAGCTTTTGATCTTGCTGGCCAGTTCCTGCAGGCCGATATGGCGGACATCCTCGCCCTTGACCAGGTAGATCACGTACTCGGCCAGGTTGCGGGCATGGTCACCCACCCGTTCCAGCGAGCGCAGCGACCACATGATGCTGAGCACCCGCGAAATGGTTCGGGGATCTTCCATCATGACCGTCACCAGCTCACGCATGGCACTGGCGTATTCCATATCAACGCGCTTGTCCTGTTCCACTACGCTCAGCGCCATATCCACGTCCTGGCGGGCAAACGCATCCAGTGCTTCGTGCAACATACGTACAACCAAACCACCAATATGCCGCGCCTCGACATACCCTTTTGGTGACTGGCCACTTTCACAGAGCTGGATAGCCTGTTCGGCGATCTTGCGGGCTTCATCACCTACACGTTCCAGATCCGTAATCCCTTTGGTTACAGCAATCACCAGCCGCAAGTCGCTGGCCGCCGGTTGACGACGCGCGAGGATGCGGATGCATTCCTCATCAATACTCAATTCCATCGAGTTGATGCGTTTGTCATTCGTGCGAACCGCTTCGGCACGTGCACTGTCGGCTTCCAGCAATGCATGCACGGCATCCGTCACCTGGCTTTCAACCAGGCCACCCATTTCCAGCAAATGCGAACGCACGCGCTCCAGCTCATCATTGAATTGCTGGGAAATATGGTGAGTGTGTCCATCCTTATCCATGAGTGCTTCCTCGCCTTAGCCGTAACGGCCGGTAATGTAATCTTCGGTTTGCTTCTGGCTGGGGTTAGTGAACATGGTATCGGTGTCACCAAACTCCACCAGGTTGCCCATGTACATGAAGGCAGTATAGTCCGACACGCGGGCAGCCTGCTGCATGTTATGGGTCACAATCACGATGGTGTACTTGTCTTTCAGCTCATAGATCAACTCTTCGATCTTCAGTGTCGACAAGGGATCGAGGGCTGATGCCGGCTCATCCAGCAGCAACACTTCCGGCTCAACCGCCACCGCCCGTGCAATCACCAGACGCTGTTGCTGGCCACCTGACAGGCCCAGCGCACTGTCGTGCAGGCGGTCTTTCACTTCTTCCCATAACGCCGCACGGCGTAGCGATTTTTCCACTGCCTCATCGAGCACGCGCTTGCGATTGACGCCCTGGATGCGCAAGCCATACGCCACGTTTTCATAAATGCTTTTCGGGAACGGGTTCGGCTTCTGGAACACCATGCCGACTCGGCGGCGCAGGTCGGCCACGTCTACCGAGCGATCAAAAATATTTTGCTCATCCAGCAGGATCTTGCCTTCGATGCGACAGCCATCCACCAGGTCATTCATGCGATTAAAACACCGCAACAAGGTGGATTTACCACAACCCGAGGGACCAATGAATGCCGTGACACGCTTCTTGGCAATTTGCATGTCGATGCCATGCAAGGCTTGCTTGTCGCCATAAAACAGCTCCAACCCTTCGGTGCGCAGGCAAATCTCTTCCTTGCCGATTTCACGGTCTTGTGCCGTGCGCCCCAATGCGGCCATATTGACCCCATGCGTTGGCGTGGTGCGTGGTGTGGATACAGATTCAGGACTCATACAATTTTCCCGGGTTGATGCTGTTCATGAATGTGGCTCATTCGACACCCCATTACCTTAATGTTCCATTGCCTTGGTGGTTTCACGCAGGCGGTTGCGGATATAGATGGCCGTCAGGTTCAACAGGCCAATCACCAATAACAGCAGGAAGGATGTGGCA
>SBFY01000150.1 GCA_006227085.1 Gammaproteobacteria bacterium | reverse complement strand
TGCTGGGCCCAGCAACGGCAGTTGTTGCTGCAAGGTCTGGCGCTGTGCTGCTGGCTTGGGCAGCAGCGGCAGCACGACGTGCAGCGCGCGGGTCATTGCTGGCACGTGACACTTCCCGTACTGGTGCGACAATCGGCGCAGCGGCTGCCAACGGTGCGATTTCCACCACTTCACTGGTCACTGCCACGGGGGCTGCTTTGCGGGCGCTCTTGCGTGGATCATTGTCCGCACGGCCGACTGGCTTGGCCGGTGCCGGTTCTTTCGTTTCGGCAACCGGTTTTGCTGCAGGTTTTTCAGCTACCGGTTTTTCAATAGCCGCTTTTTCAGTCACAGGGTTGGCAGCGGCCTTGGGTGCTGGTGCAGCGGGTGCTTCCGTGTGGGCAACGGCTGCCGGCTTGGCTGGCTCGTGTTGCGGTGCAGCGGTAGCGGCTGCTGCTGTGCCTGCAGCCACAGTAGCGGCCTGCGGTGCTTCCGGCTGGCTGCTGGCCGGAGCCATCCCGGCGACCGGTGTGCTCTCGGCTTTTACTGTAGTGGCGGTAGCGCTGTCGCCTTCCACATCCTGGCGTTGGCCACGCTGGCGTGCCGGCAGTGGGCGATTGTCGTTGCTGGGCCGACGCGCTGGCACATTGCCTTTATCCTGGCTGTCATCCGCTTTGGCGGCTTCGCGCTCACGAGGCTGGCGCTGCGGACGATTATCCGGTTTGGCTTGCTCGCGTGAACTGTCCTTGGCCTGATCCTTGTTGCGATCATTGCGTGCAGGCTTGTTATCGCGGTTGTCACGATTGTCATCGCTGCGTTCGTTGTCACGGTTATCCCGGTTGTCATTGCGGTTACGGTTACGGCCGCCACGACGACGATTGTTGCGTGAACGCTTGTCACCAGAATCCTCGTCACCATCGCCCTGGCGCTTGTTGCGCGAATTGGCATCGGTATTGTCTGGTTTGCGGGCCGCTGGCTTCTTGCGCGGTTCACCTGTTGGCTGGCTTTTGCGGTTTGCCGGTTTGGCCGTTTCGACTGGGGCTTCTGCCTTGCCGAAGAGTTTGCTGGCCAACCATTGCATCAGGCCCGGTTTGGCGACGGGTGCAGCCACTGGGGCGGCGGCAACGGGTTGCTCGGCCGGGGCAGCAGCAGGCGCAGGAGCTGCCTGGCGCTGGATGCGTTTGACGGCAGCTTCCTGGACTTGTGGGCTGCTCTCCGGGACTTCCAGCGTAGGCTCTTCAATGTTTTCGCTTTCCACCAGATGGCTCTGGATGGAACGCAGGGCGTTTTCGTCATCATCGCGCAAACGCTGTACTTCAAAATGCGGGGTTTCCAGTTGCGGGCTGGGAATCACCAGGATGCGCACGTTTTCACGACGTTCGATATCGAGAATGGTCTTGCGCTTCTCGTTCAGCATGTAGGTGGCGACATCCACCGGTACGAACGCGCGGATCTCCGAGCTGCGATCCTTGATGGCTTCTTCCTGCAACAACCGCACAATCGTCAGGGCGAGTGATTTGGTGTCGCGGATGGTGCCTTGGCCGCTGCAGCGCGGGCAGGTGATGGTGGTGGTTTCTTCCAATGAAGGACGCAGCCGCTGGCGTGACATTTCCAGCAAGCCGAAGCGTGATATCTTGCCCACTTGCACGCGGGCGCGGTCGATTTCCAGGGCTTCGCTCATGCGGTTTTCGACTTCACGCTGGTTTTTGGCGTTTTCCATGTCGATGAAGTCGATCACGATCAGGCCGCCGATATCACGCAGGCGCAGTTGGCGGGCAATTTCTTCAGCCGCTTCCAGGTTGGTGTTGAAGGCAGTAGTTTCGATGTCGCCGCCTTTGGTGGCACGCGCCGAGTTGATGTCGATCGACACCATGGCTTCAGTCGGGTCAATGACGATGGAGCCGCCGGAAGGCAGTGTGACCACGCGCTGGAAAGCGGTTTCGATTTGCGATTCGATCTGGTAGCGGTTGAACAGCGGGATGCTGTCCTGGTAGAACTTGATGCGGTTCTCGTACTGCGGCATCGTCAGGCGGGTGAATTCCAGGGCATCTTCATACGCCTGCGTTTCATCGACCAGGATTTCGCCGATGTCTTCACGCATGTAGTCACGGATGGCGCGGATGATGACGTTGCTTTCCTGATAGACGAGGAACGGCGCAGCGCGACTGGCCGCGGCTTCGCTGATGGCTGTCCACAGTTGCACCAGGTAGTCGACATCCAGCTGCAGTTCTTCCGAGCTGCGGCCCACACCAGCGGTGCGGATAATGGCACCCATGCCGGCCGGGGTTTCCAGTCCGCTCATGGCTTCACGCAGTTGCGCGCGTTCATCGCCTTCGATGCGGCGGGAAATGCCGCCAGCGCGCGGGTTATTCGGCATCAGTACCAGGTAACGGCCGGCGAGGCTGATAAAGGTGGTCAAGGCAGCACCCTTGGTGCCACGCTCTTCCTTATCAACCTGGACGATCACTTCCGTGCCTTCTTTCACCACATCCTGGATGCGGACGCGACCGCCTTCCGGTTTCTGGCTGAAGTATTCGCGGGAGATTTCCTTTAATGGCAGGAAGCCATGGCGATCGGCACCAAAATCGACAAAGGCAGCTTCAAGGCTCGGTTCGACCCGGGTGATGCGACCCTTGTAGATATTGGATTTGGTCTGGATGCGGTTGCGGTTTTCGATGTCGAGGTCAAACAGGCGTTGGCCATCAACGAGGGCGACGCGCATCTCTTCGGGTTGCGCGGCGTTAATCAGCATGCGTTTCATGTTGGTATTCCTTCCAGTGCCAGCCGGAAGGACAGGGTGCGGAACAGGACAGGGTGCAACCACCATTAAGGTGCGTTGCGCGTTCGCTACGGTGATGGCAGGTAACGGTAGCCGTTTTAGCCAATCACTATGCCAGTGCAAGCGGGTAAAACCTGCTTGCCGGAGCCATGCCAGTTGGGCCTGGTTCCTGGCCAAGCCCCTTGCGGGACCTGGCGTTGCAATCGTTTGTTTCCAGTCGCTGTACCGGAGAGGCCTGTCCTTGCGGGGTGGCTCAACTTCGGTGTCCGGGGCGGGCGTTGGTTCCCGTGCTCTTGTGTTTCAAGGTTGGGGTTGGCGCCGGCGCCGGTGTTCTTTTTGTATCCAGCCAGTTGCATCGCTGGCGAATGTGTCGGCGGTTGCCGTCCGGTACCCACAGCCGCCCATATAAAGGAAAGGGCATGTCGATTAAGCTGCGAGGCCGGGTACAATAGGCACCACGGCATCCTGCTGGATGGCGCCACTATAGCAAGTTTCCCCCTAACTGCAAGTGAGTTGCATGTCCGATTCCCCCTCTGCTGATTCCCGTGCACCGAGTGCCGTGCGGTTAGTGACCATTGACGAAGACCGTGCCGGCCAGCGCCTGGATAACTTCCTGATGGCCGAATTGAACGGGGTGCCGAAAAGCCGTATTTACCGCATGTTGCGTACCGGGGAGGTCAGGGTCAGTGGTCGCCGCGCCAAGGCCAGTGATCGCCTGCAGGCCGGTGATAAGGTCAGGATACCGCCGGTTCGCGAAGCCGCACGCGCAGAAAAGCCGGTATTGCCCGATGCCCTGAAAGAAGCCATCCGCTCCCGGATCCTGCTGGAACAGCCGGGATACCTGGTGGTGAACAAGCCGGCGGGGTTGGCCGTGCATGGGGGCAGCGGGGTGTCGTTTGGCCTGATTGAAGTGCTGCGGCAGCTGTTTCCGGGCGAGGCGCTGGAGTTGGCGCATCGCCTGGACAGGGATACATCGGGATGCATCCTGGTGGCCCGTTCGCGCAAGGCGCTGCTGTCATTGCATCGCCAGCTCCGTGAGCAGGAGATGGACAAGGCGTACTGGGCACTGGTGAAGGGCAAATGGCCTGCGCATTGCCGCACGGTGACGGCACCACTGGAGAAAAACCAGCTGCAATCCGGTGAGCGCATGGTCAGGGTCAGCCAGTCAGGCAAGGAGTCGGCAACGGAATTCCGTGTGCTGCGGCGATTTGCTGTGGCGACGCTGGTCGAGGCCAAGCCGTTGACCGGACGTACCCACCAGATCCGCGTGCATGGTCGCCATGCCGGTCATCCACTGGCGGGTGACCCCAAGTACGGTGATGACGATTTCAATAAACAGATGAAAGAGCAGGGGCTCAAGCGCCTGTTCCTGCATGCGGCATCCTTGTCTTTTGCGGATCCACAGACCGGCAAGGCCGTTACCGTGTCAGCGCCACTGGACCCGGAGCTGGATGCGGTGCTGGAGCAACTGGATGACTGAGACTGCCCGGCTGTGGATTTTTGACTGGGATGGCACCCTGGTGGATTCCCTCGGGCGTATTGAGCAATGCATGCAGCTGGCGATTGCTGACTGTGCATTGCCGGCGCGTGATGCCGCCAGTATCCGCAACATTATTGGCCTGGGTTTGCGGGAGGCACTGGATCGCTTGTTTCCCGGCTTGCCTGTGCAGGCACACGAGCAGCTGCGGCAGTGTTATTCACAACACTTTGTTCGCCTTGATACCGAACCTTGTGCTTTCCATGAAGGTGCCATGGAGGTTTTGCAGGCCTTGCGCGCACAGGGGGATGTGTTGGCAGTGGCCACCGGGAAAAGCCGGCGCGGGCTGGATCGCGCATTACAGGCTTATGGTTTGCAGGGTTTTTTCGATGCCACCCGTTGTGCGGATGAAAGCGTTTCCAAGCCGGCACCTGACATGGTTCTGGAGCTGCTGCAGGAAACCGGTGCCCATCCGGGCTGGAGCGTGGTTGTCGGCGACACGGAGTACGATCTTGCCATGGCGGCCAGTGCCGGGGTGCATCGGCTGGGTGTGTGTTTTGGCGCACATGCCGAACACCGCTTACAGCAACATGCACCGTTGGCCTGTGTCGGGCATTTGGCGGAATTGCTAGAATGGCGCCATGCCATCCGGGAGACGTAATACATGGAACAGATGCCATCACAGGATCCGCAAAAACCGGGCAGTAATCCCCGCGAGTGGCAGCTGCTGGAAAAGGTGGTATTGGAAGCCTTTACCGAACAGCGTCGCGCGCGTCGCTGGTCAATCTTTTTCAAGTTGCTGACGTTTGCCTACCTCATCCTGTTGTTACTGCTGCTCGGGCCGCTGCGTGGCACCGATGGTCCGGCTGAAATCAGCACGGCTGACCATGTGGCTGTCATCTATGTGAACGGGGTGATTGCGGATGATGAGGAAGCCAGTGCCGACAACCTCATCAAGGCCTTGCGCAAGGCGCTCAAGCACAAGCACACGCGTGCGGTGGTATTTGATATCAACAGCCCTGGTGGTAGCCCGGTGCAGTCCGGTTATATCTATGACGAAATCCGCCGCCTGCGTGCCGAGTACGGTTCCATACCGATTTATGCGGTGATCCGTGATATCGGTGCCTCGGGGGCCTATTACATTGCCTCGGCAGCGGATGATATCTATGCCGATAAAGCGAGCCTGGTGGGTTCCATCGGTGTGATTTCCGGTAGTTTCGGTTTTGTCGGTGCGATGGAAAAAATGGGTATCGAACGGCGCTTGTTCACCGCCGGTGAGAACAAGGCCTTCCTGGATCCGTTCAGCCCGATGGCGGAAAACCAGAAAACCTTCTGGGAAAGCGTGTTGGCGGTGACACACCGGCAATTCATTGACCAGGTCCGGCAAGGTCGTGGCGAACGCCTGAAGGAAACCCCTGATACTTTTTCAGGGTATATCTGGACGGGGGAACAGGCCTTGGCCAGCGGCCTCATTGATGGCCTCGGCTCCACGGACTTTGTGGCGCGTGAAGTCGTGGGTGTCGATAAAGTGGTGGATTTCACCACCTATCCCGATCCGTTCGAGAAGCTGCTGAAGCAGGTGGGTGCTTCCGCCGGCGAGGGTGCCGCGAAAGCCTTGTACCAGTCGGCGCTTACGCCGATGGCTGTGCCGGTCCAGTAAGGTCCAGCACATCCATCCCGGCTTCTTTGAGGAGCCCGCACAGGGCGATCAATGGCAACCCGACCAGGGCGGTCGGGTCGCGGCTTTCGATGCGCTCGAACAGGGCAATCCCCAATCCTTCTGCCCGGAAGCTGCCGGCACACCCATAGGGCTGTTCGGCCTGTAAATAGCGCTCGATCTGTGACTCGCTCAATGGCCGGAAATGCACGCGGGTGGTTTCGATGACGCTGCGGCAGAGGCCACTGGCCGTGTCCAGCAGGCAGAGGCCGCTATGGAAATCGACCACCTGGCTGCTTTGGGCAGCCAATTGCTGGCATGCCTGCGCATGGTTGCCGGGCTTGCCGATGGGGCGGTCATGCAGGCTGGCAACCTGGTCGGAGCCGATCACCAGCGCATCCGGATAAGCCCCCGCCAGCGCACGAGCCTTGGCTTCTGACAGCCGCAAGGCGGTTGCCTTCACGGTTTCGCCGGGCAGGGGGGTCTCATCAATCTCCGGGCTATGGCAGAGGAAGGGCAGCCCAAGCCGTTCCAGTAGCTGCCGCCGCCACGGTGAGCTGGAAGCCAGCACCAGCAGCCGTTCCATGCAAGACTCCTAATCGTTTGAGAAATCGGGGTTTTTCCCAGTATAAAGGCTTTGACAGCCCCATGCCTTGCCCCTAATATGGCGCCCCTATGCGAACCGACCCCCTGCCTGATCGAGTGGATTTTCGCCGGCTGGCGACACACCGGGCGCTGGTGGGAGGGATGTTGCCGCTGTCGGCATTGCCGCGGTTGGCCGATCGCCTGGTCAGTACCGATGGCCAAGTGCAGGTGACGGCACAGTTTGATCGTGATGAAAGTGGTCGTTACCGCTTGCAGGGTCAGCTGGTCGCTGCATTGCCAGTGCGTTGTGAGCGTTGCCTTGGGGCGATGCAGCGCACGATAGACCAGCCATTTTGTTTGGTGGCGGTATGGTCTGAAGAAGAGGCAAAACAATTGCCGGACGACTATGAGCCTTGGGTGACCGGTGAAGAACCGGTGTCGTTGGCAGAGATGGTGGAAGAGGAGCTGTTGCTCTCGTTGCCATTGGTGAATTACCACGACACCGATTGCACGGATGGCGTGGTCAAACCGGCAACAGATGAGCGGTCCGCGCCGCCAAGGCAGAATCCATTCCAGGTACTGGAATCACTGCGCAAGAAATGATGAGACGCCGGAGCCGGGCCGGCTGATTGCCCGGCATAGCAATACAGGTGAAAGAAAATGGCCGTACAGCAGAACCGAAAAACCCGTTCACGCCGTGATATGCGTCGTTCACACGATGCGCTGAGTGGCCCGACCTTGTCTGTCGACGAAGTCAGCGGTGAAACCCATCGTCGTCACCATGTGACCGCTGATGGTTTCTACCGTGGTCGCAAGGTTGTTGATCGCAACGACGACTGATATCGCGTGAACACCCGGGTCGCTGTTGACGCGATGGGCGGGGACTTGGGTCCCGCAGTTGTTGTCACAGCGGTACTTTCTGTGTTGCAGGAAGACCCGCTGTTGTCAGTGGACCTGTTTGGTGACGAAGCAGAATTGGCCGGCATGATTCGCTCTGCCGGCCTTTCCTTTTCTGGTGAATCCCGTTTGCAGTTGCATCATGCGCCGCAAACCGTGCTGATGACCGATGCGCCGGTGCAGGCTTTCCGGCAAAAAAATGATTCTTCCATGCGGCTGGCTTTGCAATCCGTGCAGGATGGCCATGCCACTGCAGTGGTCAGCACCGGCAATACCGGTGCCTTGGTGGTGATGGCGCACCAGTTGCTGGGCATGCGTGAAGGTATCGAGCGGCCAGCAATGTGTACGATGCTGCCGACCCCGCAGGCGTATACCTTGCTGCTGGATGTCGGGGCTGCGATTGACGTGACGCCTTCCTTGCTGCTGCAACATGCACAGCTGGGCGCTGCGTTGGCGAAACAGTTGGGCATGGCCGATCGTCCTTCGGTTGGCTTGTTGAATGTGGGTGTTGAGGCAGGCAAGGGGCCTGCGTACTTGCGCGATGCCGATCAGCTCTTGCGTGACAGCCAGGGTTTTGCGTATCACGGTTTTGTGGAAGGCGGCGATCTGTTTGCGGGCCATGTGGATGTGGTCGTGACAGACGGATTTACCGGTAATGTCGCACTGAAAGCCAGTGAAGGCGTCGCACGCCTGATATCGGTCAAGGCAAAACGGTTTTTTTCACAGCATGCTGTGTTGGCTGCGGTGCTCGGTATGTTGCGGAAGGGCCTGGCCCCGTTGCGTGATGAGCTGGATCCTGAGCATTTCAATGGTGCCTGCCTGTTGGGCGTCAAGGGTATCGTGGTGAAAAGCCATGGTGCTTCATCGGCCACAGGTGTGGCGCAGTCCATACGGTTGGCAACGCGATTGGCACGTTCCATGGTGAGCCCAGTACAATAGCGCGGCCCAGTCATGGGCATGAGTCATACAACGATCAATCAGTGAAGGTGAGTGAATGAACACATTGGCGTTTGTTTTCCCGGGTCAAGGTTCACAGAAAGTCGGCATGCTCGCTGAGTTGGCCGCCGAGCATGATGTGGTGGGCAACACCTTTGCCGAAGCGTCTGCTGCATTGGGTTTTGACTTGTGGAAGATGGTGCAGGAAGGTCCGCAGGAAACCCTGAACCTGACCGAGCACACCCAGCCGATGTTGTTGACGGCGAGTATTGCCTGCTGGCGTGTGTGGGAGAAAACCCGCCAGGAGCGCCCGGCATTGCTGGCAGGGCACAGCCTGGGTGAGTTTTCGGCCCTGGTGTGTGCGGGCGTGATCAGTTTTGCGGATGCGGTGGTGCTGGTGCGCAATCGGGGCCGCTATATGCAAACCGCTGTGCCGGTCGGTGTGGGAGCGATGGCCGCCATCATCGGTTTGGATGACGATGTGATTCGTGAAGCCTGCGAAGCGTCCGCAGGGAATGAAGTGGTGTCTGCAGTGAATTTCAATGCGCCGGGCCAGGTGGTGATTGCCGGTCATGCCGGTGCCGTCGAGCGTGCGATGGAAGCCTGCAAGGCGGCCGGGGCGAAACGGGCACTGCCATTACCGGTGAGTGCACCTTTCCATACCTCATTGATGAAGCCGGCCGGTGAGCAATTGGCGAAGGACATCGAGGCTCTGGATTTCAAGGCCCCGCAGATCCCGGTTGTGCATAATGTGCATGCCAAAACAGAATCCGACCCGATGGTCATCAAGAAGTTGATGGTTGAACAGATTTACAGCCCGGTGTTGTGGGTGGATTGTGTGAAAACCATGGTTGCCCAAGGCATTACCACGACGGTGGAATGTGGCGCAGGCAAGGTCCTGGGTGGCCTGAACAAGCGCATTGATGGCAATCTCACCTGCCTGGCCACTGAAGCGCCGGCAGACATGGCGAAAGCCGCTGAAGCCTTGTCAGCGGCCTGAGCGGCGAATACGGCGAATAAAGAGGAGCGAAGGACATGGAACTCGAAGGAAAAGTAGCCCTGGTGACGGGCGCCAGCCGTGGTATCGGTAAAGCCATTGCGGACATGCTGGCTGCTCGTGGCGCCACCGTGATTGGTACGGCCACCAGTGACAGTGGCGCTGCTGCCATCACTGAACGCCTGAAAGCTTTGGGTAACAAAGGTTGTGGCATGAAGCTGGATGTGGGCAATGCCGAAGACGTCGAGGCTGTTGTGGCTGCAATCAGTGAACAGTTCGGCGCACCGCAGATCCTTGTCAATAATGCCGGTATCACCCGTGACAACCTGCTGATGCGGATGAAGACCGAGGAGTGGGATGATGTCATCAATACCAACCTCAACTCCGTGTTCCGTGTCAGCAAGGCCTGCCTGCGTGGCATGACCAAGGCGCGCTGGGGTCGCATCATCACGATCAGCTCCGTGGTGGGCTCCATGGGGAATGCGGGTCAGGCCAACTATGCCGCCACCAAAGCGGGTGTCGAGGGTTTCAGCCGGGCACTGGCGGCCGAACTGGGTGGCCGCAATATCACGGTTAACAGTGTGGCACCGGGCTTCATTGATACGGACATGACCCGCGAATTGCCGGAAGAGCACCGCGCAGCCCTGCAGAAGCAGATTGCCCTCGGGCGCCTCGGTTCGGCCGATGAAATCGCCAGTGTGGTGGCCTTCCTGGCCTCCGAAGGTGCGGCTTATATCACCGGTGAAACCATCCATGTCAACGGCGGCATGTACATGGGCTAATGCTTTAAAAACAACCAGTTAAGGGCGTATCCAGACCGGGTTGGCGGGTGGTGCTTACATTCCGCCGATTTCAGAGTAAAATGCGCGCTTTGAAATGCCCGGCCACCCCTGTGGACGGGGGTAAGCAACGCAGTAAATGTACCATCCATTAGGAGCTAGTAGAGACCATGAGTAGCATCGAAGAACGCGTCAGGAAGATCGTCGCCGAGCAATTGGGCGTGAAAGAAGAAGACATCCAGGATTCTGCTTCCTTTGTAGAAGACTTGGGCGCCGACTCCCTGGACACTGTTGAGCTGGTGATGGCTCTCGAAGAGGAATTCGAAACCGAAATCCCGGACGAAGAAGCTGAAAAGATCACCACCGTTCAGCAGGCGATTGATTACGTCAAAGCACACAGCTAAGGCCTCAACAGCCCGTTGATGTACCCGGAAAGCCGTTCCTGGCCTAGCTCAGAGCGGCTTTTCTATTTATGGGAACCCGCTCGGGAAGATGGCAAACAATGTCGGGAGTACAGCAGTGACACGCAGAAGAGTAGTCGTAACCGGAATGGGGATGTTGACGCCGCTGGGTAATACCGTGGCAGACACCTGGGATGGCATTCTCAACGGCAAGAGTGGCATTGGCCCGATTGAGCATTTCGATGCCTCGGCATTCACTACGCACTTTGCCGGCACCATCCGCAACCTCGACCTCGAGCAATACCTGAGTGTCAAGGATGCCCGCAAGATGGATCCATTCATCCAGTACGGTATGGCGGCGGGTATCCAGGCCATCGAAGATGCTGGCATTGCTGCAACGGATGACAACGCCCACCGTATCGGTGTGGCCATCGGCTCCGGTATCGGCGGCCTGTCGTTTATTGAAAAGAATACCGAGCTGCTGCATGCCAGCGGTCCGCGCAAGATTTCCCCGTTCTTTGTGCCGGGTGCGATCATCAATATGATTTCCGGCAACCTGTCGATCCGTTATGGCTTCAAGGGTCCGAACATCGCGATCACCACTGCCTGCACAACCGGTACCCACAACATCGGGTTCGGCGCGCGCATGATCCAGTACGATGAAGCCGATGTGATGATCGTTGGTGGTGCAGAACAGGCAGCAACGCCGTTGGGGCTGGGTGGTTTCGCAGCGGCTCGCGCACTGTCGACCCGCAACGATGACCCGCAGCGCGCCAGTCGCCCGTGGGATCGTGATCGTGATGGTTTCGTGTTGGCCGACGGTGCCGGTGTGCTGGTGCTGGAAGAGTATGAACATGCCAAGGCGCGCGGTGCAAAAATCTATGCCGAGTTCATCGGTTTTGGCATGAGTGGCGATGCCTATCACATGACATCACCGCCAGAGAATGGCGCCGGTGCTGCCGCAGCCATGCGTAATGCACTAAATGATGCCGGTGTGAATCCGGAGCAGGTCAGTTATATTAACGCGCACGGCACCTCGACGCCAGCCGGTGATATTGCCGAAACCAAAGCGATTAAAACGGTTTTTGCCAGCAATCTAGATAAGCTGATGGTCAGCTCGTCTAAATCGATGATTGGCCACCTGTTAGGTGCGGCCGGCTCGGTAGAGTCGATTATTACCGTATTATCGCTGCAGGATCAGCTGGTAACGCCAACCATTAACCTGGATAACCCGGATGAAGGTTGTGA
>SBFY01000177.1 GCA_006227085.1 Gammaproteobacteria bacterium | reverse complement strand
TGCTGCGGCAGCGTGAGCTGGGCATCCTGCGGCGGCTGGAAAAGGTGCGCTCGCAACGGGCGCAGGGGCGACGGGCGCGGCAGCGCGCGGAAATGCCGGCGGTGTCGCTGGTCGGCTACACCAATGCCGGCAAGTCGACCCTGTTCAACCGGCTGACGGAAGCCGAGGTCTACGCGGCTGACCAGTTGTTTGCGACGCTGGATCCGACCCTTCGTCGCCTCACCGTGCCCGGCGTGGGCCCGGTGGTGCTGGCCGACACGGTAGGGTTTATCCGCGATTTGCCGCACAAGCTGGTGGATGCGTTCCGGGCGACCCTCGAGGAAACCATCGAAGCTGACCTGCTGCTGCACGTGATTGATGCCGCCAGCGACGAGCGACTGGACCAGCAGGCCCAGGTCGAGGCGGTGCTGGAGGATATCGGGGCTGGTCAGGTGCCGCGGCTGGATGTGTTCAACAAGATTGACCTCGCACTCGATCCCGAACCGCGGATTGAGCGTAATGCGGAAGGACTGCCCGTGCGGGTGCGGGTATCGGCCCTGACCGGTGCCGGCATGGACCTGCTGCGGCAGGCGATCGCCGAGCGGGTGGCCGGCATGGCGGTGACCGGGGTGCTGAAGCTGTCGGCGGCCGGCGGCAAGTTGCGGGCGCGCCTGTATGCCGATGAGGCGGTGTTGTCGGAGTCGGTCGATGAGCAGGGGCGCTGGCAGTTGCAGGTCAAGTTGCCGCGCACCGAATGGGAGCGCCTGTTGCAGCGCCCGGAAGTGATTTCCGGCCAAATCGGCGCCGATTTGGCTGCCCCTGAAGGGGCAATTTGATAAAATGCCCGGCTGTTTGCCCCTGAGTGGCCGCCGAGGCCAACACACAACGCCCAAGAGGACTGTGAGCAATGGCATGGAATGAACCCGGTAACCAGGGTGATGGTCGCGACCCGTGGGGCTCGCGCAAACCGGCTGGCAAAGGCCCGGACATGGATCAGGCACTGCGTGACCTGCAGGAGCGCTTCGGCAACCTGTTTGGTGGTGGCGGTTCCGGCGTCACGGTATTCCTCGTGTTGCTGGTGCTGGCTTATGGCCTGCTCGGCATCTACCAGGTCAATGAACAGGAGCGTGCGGTTGTCCTGCGTTTCGGTGTGTACAAGGAAACGGTGAACCCCGGTTTGCACTGGAACTGGCCCTTGATCGATAGCGTGACCAAGGTGAACACCACCCGCCTGCGTTCCCATTCCTCACGGGCCCTGATGCTGACCCGCAACGTCAACCTGGTGCAGGTAGAGTTGTCGGTGCAGTACAACATTGCCGATGCGAAAAACTTTGTGCTGGAAGTGCGTGACCCTGAACGCAGCCTGCGTCAGGCTGCCGAGAGCGCGTTGCGGCATGTGGTCGGTAACACGCCGCTGGATCAGGTGTTTACCGTGGGTCGTGCCAATGTGGCGGTGGAAGTGCAGAAGCGCCTGCAGGATTACCTCGACAGCTACAACACTGGCATCAGCATCACCAAGGTGAACCTGGGTGACGCCAGTGCGCCGGAACCGGTACAGGATGCGTTCAAGGACGTGAACAAGGCGCGTGAAGACGAAGAGCGCTTCAAGAATGAAGCACAGGCGTACGCCAACATGGTGGTGCCGGAAGCACGCGGTAAAGCCAAGCGCATGGTCGAGGAAGCCACCGGTTACAAGGAGCAGGTGGTGGCGCGCGCACAAGGTGATGCCAGCCGTTTCACTCAGCTTTTGGCTGAATATCGCAAGGCGCCTGCGGTCACGCGTGAGCGTTTGTATGTGGATGCCATCCAGTCGGTGATGGCGAACAATCCGAAAGTGATGGTTGATCACAGCAATGGCAATTCACTGATGTATTTGCCGTTGGACAAGTTGGGTGCTGCGAGTGCGGTGATGCCTTCACAAGGCACGCAGCTGGATGCAGACCAGTTGCGCCAGCTCAGTGATCGCGTGCTGGAGCAGATGCGCACCCAGAGTGCCACAACCCGCGGGGAGGGTCGTCGCTGATGAATCGTTCAATGCCGTGGTTGATGGTAGCGGTACTGTCATTGGCAGTGGTGGCCAATTGTGTGTTCATCGTGCGTGAAACCGAGCGTGCAGTGTTGCTGGAATTCGGCCGTTTGAAGGTGGCTGATATCCAGCCGGGTATCCATGTGAAGATCCCGTTCGTGAACGAAGTGCGCAAGTTTGATGCGCGTATCCTCACGGTGGATGTGCGGCCGGAACCGTTCCTGACCCTGGAAAAGAAAGTGGTCATGGTGGATTCGTTCATCAAATGGAAAGTCGACAACGTCGAGACTTATTACAAGGCCACCAACGGTGAAGAGGCGCGGGTGGAAACCCTGTTGTCGCAGCGCGTCAATGAAGGCCTGCGTAACCAGTTTGGTGAGCGCACGCTGGATCAGGTGGTGTCTGATGAGCGTGACCAGCTGATGAATGTATTGATTGCCTCGCTGGACAAGAGTGTCGGTGAGGAAATCGGTATCAATGTGATCGATGTGCGGGTGAAGCAGATCGAGCTGCCATCGGATGTGTCGGAATCGGTGTATAACCGTATGCGTGCCGAGCGTGAACGGGAAGCACGTGAGCACCGTTCACTGGGCCGTGAATTGGCCGAAGGGATTCGCGCCGCAGCGGATCGCGACAAGGTGGTGATCGAGTCCGAAGCGTATCGACAGTCTGAAACCCTGCGCGGTGAAGGCGATGCTGAAGCGGCTGCGATTTATGCCAAAGCCTATGAGCAGGATCCGGAGTTTTATGCCTTCCTGCGCAGCTTGCAGGCTTATCGCGAAAGTTTTGCCAGCGGGTCAAACCTGTTGCTGATTGGCCCGGAAGGGGATTTCTTCCGTTACCTGGATAACAAGAAGGGCGGCAAGTAAACAGTCGCCATGAATATGGATTGGCAGGACCTGGCAACGGCGGCGTGCCTGGTATTGGTGCTGGAAGGCGTGATGCCGTTTATCGCGCCGGCGCGATGGAAAGAGACCCTGCGACTGGTGATCACACTGGATGATCGCAGCGTGCGGATGGTCGGGTTTGGCAGTATGTTGGTGGGTGTGCTGTTGCTGTATTGGGTGCGTTAAGCAAGGTAGCGGGAACAGATGAGCAAAGCAGAGCGATGGATGTTGCCGGATGGCGTCGAGGAGCTTTTGCCGCAGCAAGCGGCGAAAGTGGAATCCTTGCGCCGTCGTTTGCTGGACCTGTATGCCTGCTGGGGTTATGAGCTGGTGATGCCGCCCTTGATGGAGTTCACCGATTCCTTGTTGATCGGGCTCGGTAGTGATCTCGATTTGCAAACCTTCAAGATGACCGACCAGATGAGTGGCCGCATGCTGGGCATTCGTCCCGATATCACGCCGCAAACCGCACGCATGGATGCCCATAGCCTGAATCGCGAAGGGCCGGTGCGCCTGTGTTATGCCGGCAGTGTGTTGCACACGCGGCCGAAATCCTTGCTGGCTTCGCGTTGCCCGATACAAGTGGGTGCTGAGTTGTACGGCGAGGCTTCCGTACACGCGGATATCGAAGTGATCTGCCTGATGCTGGAAACCTTGTCGGTGGCCGGCATTGGCGGTGTGCGCCTCGATTTGGGTCATGTGGGTATTTACCGTGCCGTGGTTGAAGCGGCGGGTCTGGATCGCGAACTGGAACAGGAATTGTTCGATGCCCTGCAGCGCAAGTCGATGCCGGAATTGAAAACCCTGGCCGAGCGCTTGCCGGCGGCATCACGCGATGCCTTGCTGGGTCTGGCGCGTTTGCACGGTGGCGAGGAAGTGCTGGAGCGTGCACGGGATTTGCTGGCCTATGCGCCGAAAGCGGTGGAAACGGCCTTGTCGCAATTGGCTGCAGTGGCAGCCGGTGTGCGTGCGCGCCTGCCGAAAGCGGACATTTTCTTCGACCTGGGTGAATTGCGCGGGTATCACTACCACACCGGTCTGGTGTTCGCGGCGTATGCGCCGGGGTTTGGTCGTGCATTGGCGAATGGTGGTCGTTACGATGATGTGGGCCAGGTGTTTGGGCGTGCGCGTCCGGCAACCGGTTTTAACACCGATCTGAAAACCCTGCTGTCGAACCTGCCGGATGAGGATGCTGCGGGTGGTGCAATCGCGGCACCGGCAGAAGATGCGGAAGGCTTGTGGGAAGCCGTGGCCGCCTTGCGTGCGGACGGCGAACGGGTGGTGAGTGTGTTTCCGGGGCAAACGGATATGCCCGCATGTGACCGGGAACTCGTGTTCCTGGATGGTTTGTGGCAGGTGCGTGCGCGCAGCTGAATCTCCTGAAGTGTGATTGAGAGAAAATTCATGGGCAAGAATATCGTCGTGCTCGGCACCCAGTGGGGTGATGAGGGCAAGGGCAAGATCGTCGACCTGTTGACGGAAAACGTCGCTGCTGTCGTGCGTTTCCAGGGCGGCCATAACGCCGGTCATACACTGGTGATCAACGGCGAGAAAACCGTCTTGCACCTGAT
>SBFY01000030.1 GCA_006227085.1 Gammaproteobacteria bacterium | reverse complement strand
TGGTGCTGAAGGATCACGCACTGGCCATCCACCAGGGCAAGATCCACAGCCTCCTGCCCAGCGCCGATGCCCGCCAGCAGCTGTCTGCCACGACCGTGCTGGAGCTGCCACAGCACGTGCTGATCCCCGGCCTCATCAATGCCCATGGCCATGCCGCCATGAGCCTGTTCCGCGGCCTGGCGGATGACCTGCCGCTGATGCCCTGGCTGCAGGAGCACATCTGGCCTGCTGAGGGTCGCTGGGTCAGCGATGATTTCGTGCGCGATGGCACCGCACTGGCGATTGCCGAAATGCTGCGCTCCGGCACCACCTGCTTCAGTGATATGTATTTCTTCCCCAATGCTGCCGCGGCCATGGCGGCCCAGATGGGCATACGGGCACAAGTGGTGTTCCCGATCCTCGACTTCCCGACCGTGTGGGCACGCGATGCGGCGGAATACATCCACAAAGGGCTGGCCGTGCATGATGAATACAAGCATCACCCGCTGGTCACCGTCGGCTTCGGCCCGCACGCACCCTATACCGTCAGCGATGAGCCGATGCAGCGCATCGCCACGCTGGCTGCCGAACTGGACAGCCCGATCCAGATCCATGCCCATGAGACCGCGCACGAAGTCGCTGAAAGCCTGCAACTGCATGGCAAGCGCCCGCTGGCACGATTGGCGGAACTGGGCCTGCTCGGTCCGCGCACGCAGTGCGTGCACATGACACAGGTCGATGACAGCGATATCGCGCTGCTGCAACAGTTTGGCAGCCATATCATTCACTGCCCGGAATCGAACCTGAAACTGGCCAGTGGTTTTTGCCCGGTACAACGCCTGCTGTCTGCCGGCGTGAATGTTGCCCTGGGCACCGATGGCGCCGCCAGCAATAACGACCTCGACCTGTTCGGTGAACTGCGCACCGCTGCCCTGCTTGCCAAGGCCGTGGCCGGTGATGCGGCTGCCGTACCGGCAACCACGGCACTGGAGATGGCCACCATCAACGGTGCCCGCGCGCTCGGCCAGGAAGACCGGATCGGCAGCCTCGAAGCCGGCAAGGCTGCGGATATCGCGGCCATTGACCTTGGCACACTGGAAGCGCTGCCGGTGTATCACCCCGTCTCGCAGCTGGTGTACACCAATAGCGCGCCCCGCGTCAGCCATGTCTGGGTTGCCGGCCAGGCACGCGTCAGCAACCACCAGCTACTGGCCGCCGACAGCACCGGTTTACTGCAGCGCGCCCGCCAATGGCAACAGTCCATTGCCGGCAGCAAGGAATAAACGATGAACAACGCATACCACGACAACGTCAGCGAAGCCGAACTCGACAAGTTCGCCCGCATTGCCCACCGCTGGTGGGACCCGAACAGCGAATTCAAGCCACTGCATGACATCAACCCCTTGCGGCTGGGCTACATCGAGGAGCGCACACCCGTTGGCGGCCTGAAAGTGATTGATGTGGGCTGTGGCGGCGGCATCCTCTCCGAAGCGATGGCCCTGCGCGGCGCCACCGTCACCGGTATCGATATGGGCGATGTGGCACTGGAAGTAGCCAAGCTGCATTCACTGGAAAGCGGCGTGCAGGTGGAATACCTGCACACCAGCGCCGAGCAGATCGCCAGGGAGCGCGCCGGACAATATGACGTCGTCACGTGCCTGGAAATGCTGGAGCATGTGCCGGATCCCGCTTCGGTGATTCGCGCCTGTGCCGACCTGTGCAAACCGGGCGGCATGCTGTATTTCTCGACCATCAACCGCAACCCGAAAGCCTGGCTGTTTGCGATTGTGGGTGCCGAATACCTGCTGCGCATGTTGCCGCCGGGCACGCACGACTTTGCACAGTTCATCCGCCCCTCCGAACTGTCACGCTGGCTGCGTGACGCGGAGCTGGAACTCCTTGATGTCACCGGCATGAGTTACAACCCGCTCACCAAACGCTATTGGCTGGGTCGTGATATCGATGTGAATTACCTCGCCTGCGCCCGCAAGCCCGGTTAAGCCCATGCCGATTGATGCCGTATTTTTTGATCTCGATGGCACGCTGGTCGATACCGCGCCGGATTTCCATGTCGTCGTCAATCAGTTGCGCGCCGAACACGGCTTGCCCGCGCTCGATTACGCGCCGGTTCGCGCCACCGTTTCCGATGGTGCGGCAGCACTGGTGCGCATGGCACTGTCGATGAACGATGCCGACCCGGCGTTTGAGCCGGCACGCCAGCGTTTACTGGCCCTCTACGAAGCACAAGGCCATCAAGCCTCGGTACCGTTTGCCGGCATCACGGATACCTTGCGCTGGCTCGCTGATCACAATATCCACTGGGGCATCGTCACCAACAAACCGGTGCGCTATGCCGAACCACTGATGCAAGCGCTGGACCTGCAACCGGCCCATGCCGTGCTGCTGTGCCCGGATCATGTCACGAATCGCAAGCCGCACCCGGAGCCCTTGTTCCGCGCCTGCGAATTGACCGGCGCGCGCCCGGCGCATTCGGTGTATGTGGGCGATCATTTGCGCGATATCGAATCCGGCCGCAACGCGGGTTTGAAAACCATCGCTGCGGCATACGGCTATGTGCACGGCGATGACGACGCGGCCAGCTGGCAAGCGCATCACATGGTGCACTCCGCTGAAGAACTCCCTTCCCTACTCACACAATGGCATCACTCATGAACGCACTGCTCGATTACCAGGCCCCGGCGGATTTGCTGAAAGACCGCATCATTCTCGTCACCGGCGCCAGTGATGGCATTGGCCGCGCAGCTGCCGAAGGTTTTGCCCGTTATGGCGCCACTGTCATCCTGCACGGGCGTGATACCAACAAACTCGATGCCGTGTATGACGGCATCCTCGCCGCTGGTGGCGCCGAACCCGCCGTACTGCCACTGGAATTCAAGACGCTCACAGCGGAACTCGCGAAAGAAGCCGCTGACTGGGTTGAACAAACCTTTGGCAAATTGGATGGCTTATTGCACAACGCCGCCATGCTCGGTGACCGCTCACCGATCGAGAGTTACAAACCACACTTGTGGAATGATGTGATGCAGGTGAACGTGAATGCACCGTTCCTGCTCACGCGCACCCTGCTGCCGTTGCTGCGCCTGTCCGACGATGCCTCGGTCGTGTTCACCAGCTCCAGCGTCGGCCGCCAGGGCCGCGCTTACTGGGGCGCGTATGCGGTATCCAAGTTCGCCATCGAAGGCTTGATGCAAACCCTCGCCGATGAACTGGAAAACACCAGCCACATCCGCGTGAACAGCCTCAACCCCGGCGCCACCAACACCGCCATGCGCCGCAGTGCCTATCCCGGCGAAAAACCGGAAGTGAACCCCTCACCGGAAAGCTTGTTACCCGCGTTTTTGTATTTGATGGGAAAGGACAGCAAAGGCGTGACTGGCAAGGCGCTGGATGTGCGGTAATGGCTTACTTGAAGCACCCTGCTGGGTTATCCAAAAAATCTTTAACCCCGGGAGCTATACCTTTGGAAATATACTCATTCAACGTAGATTTTGATCGCGCCACATTCTCAATAACAACTCGCTGATACTCTTCAGAAAGACCAAGCGGTCCTTCTGTTGTGCAGATCATGGTCATTCCAGTGACCATTCCGAAAACTGAAGTCCGCAATGAGTCTTTCGCCCCATCAATATCACCTGCATCCATCCTTTCCAACGCCACATACAGCGGTTCCAGATGCCATGCCGCAATCACCAAACGATCAGCCGCTGCATCCTCTTGAGAATCCTCAAGCGGAAAAAAACTACCCAACAAGTAGGCAATCACAAAAACCACCACAAGCAAGGCTGCCGTCACGATCTTCATCGCTTACCGCCTTCTCCGCGCCACCACGCGCTTCTGCTGTTTGTTACGCACAACCTTGCGGCGCTGGCGTTCCAGTCGCAGTTTTTCATCAAGGGTTTCCGCATGCACCGGCTTGGGCGGCAGGCCTGCCAACTGGTACAGGCCATGCACGGTTTTCTTGTCGAGCTCCATGTACTGGCCACGGCGGATCACGGGCGGGATGGTGACTTGCCCATAACGCACGCGCTTCAGGCGGCTGACCTGGATACCTTGTGATTCCCACAGCCGGCGCACTTCGCGGTTGCGGCCTTCTGCGAGAGTGACATAGAACCAGCGGTTGCTGCCATCATCCGTGCCACCACCGGGAACAATGGCACTGAATTTGGCAATGCCATCCTCCAGCAACACCCCTTCGGTCAGGCGTTGCAACACACCGTCATCGATATCCCCACGCACGCGCACCGAGTATTCGCGCTCGACTTGCTGCGAGGGATGCATCAATTTGTTGGCCAATTCGCCATCGGTGGTGAATAACAACAAACCGCTGGTGTTGATGTCGAGACGGCCAATTGCCACCCAGCGTTCGTTTTGCAGTTTCGGGAGTTTGGAAAACACGGTGACGCGCCCTTCCGGGTCATCACGGGTGCAGATTTCACCTTCGGGTTTGTTGTACAGCAACACGCGAATGGATTGGGTAGCGCGTTCTTCGGCGGTGAGCAGGCGGCCATCAACGGCAATGCGGTCTTGTGCAGAAACCCGGTCACCCAGGGTGGCCGGTTTGCCATTGACGGTGATGCGGCCTTCCTCGATCCATCGCTCCATCTCGCGCCGGGAGCCCAAACCCGCTGCGGCGAGCACTTTCTGGAGCTTTTCGGTCATGATGCGTCAGTCAGCCTCACGGGTGTCATCAGCGGGTGATTCGCCACTCTCGGTGCTTTCATCGCCATCGATCATGTCGTCATCATTCACATCATCATCGTCGTCATCGTCATCGTAGCCATCATCGATGTCTTCGTCATGGCCATCGGCATCACTGGCTGGCACTTGCGCAGGTACCGGTGCGTCACCGAAATCGAGCTTGCCACTCAATTCATCGAGATCACGGATTTCAGCCAACGGCGGCAACTCATCGAGGCTTTTCAGGTTGAAGTAATCAAGGAAATTGCGCGTGGTGGCATACAGGGCCGGGCGACCCGGAACATCCTTGTGCCCCACCACCTTGACCCAGTCACGCTCCAGCAAGGTCTTGATGATGTTGGTGCTCACCGCCACGCCCCGCACGGCTTCGACATCACCACGGGTGATCGGCTGGCGATAGGCAATCAGGGCGAGCGTTTCCATCAGGGCACGGGAATAGCGTTGTGGTTTCTCATCCCACAGGCGGCTGACCCACGGGCCCAGGTCCTGGCGCACCTGGAAGCGGAAACCACTCGCCACTTCTTTCAGTTCAACACCGCGGCCTTCGTAGGCTTCACCGATCACTTTCAGCGCATCACGGATATCCGCCAATTCCGGCCGATGGATTTCATCGAACAATTCCTGCAACTGCTGCACGCTCATGGCGCGACCCGACGCCAGCAAGGCACCTTCGATAATACGCTGCAACATCACCGGATCATCCACGGCCACCTGGCCTTGCACACGGGTATCCGGGGTACTGGTTTCCTCGTCTTCAATCGCGTCCAGTACGTCGTTCTCGTCGCTCATGATGCTCTCGCTTTCACATGGATGGGGCCAAAGGCCTCGGTCTGTACGATTTCCACCAGGGATTCCTTGATCAATTCCATGATGGCCAGGAAGGTTACCACCACACCGAGACGACCCTCATCGACGCGGAACAGGCTGATGAACGGCACGAAGCCTTCGGTCAGGCTCAGGCGTTCCAGCACCTGCGTCATACGCTCGCGGGTCGAGAGTTTTTCACGGTGGATGTGGTGGCTCTGGTTCACTTGTGCGCGTTGCAACACTTCGGCCAACGCAATCAGGATTTCCTTCAAGTCCACTTCCGGCTGCGGGCGCGGGCGATGGTAATCCGGCGGTTGTGCCGAGGCATCAAACACATCGCGATCCAGCCGCGGCAAAGTGTCGATGTCTTCGGCAGCCTGGCGGAACCGTTCGTATTCCTGCAAGCGGCGAATCAGTTCGGCACGCGGGTCTTCTTCCTCACCTTCTTCGCCGGTATTACTGCGTGGCAACAACATGCGTGATTTGATTTCAGCCAGCATGGCCGCCATCACCAGGTATTCGGCCGCCAGTTCAAACTGCATGACGTCCATCAGCTCGACATAGCGCACGTACTGGTCGGTGATTTCCGACACATCGATATCGAGGATGTCGAGGTTCTGTCGCTTGATCAGGTACAGCAACAGGTCGAGTGGGCCTTCAAACGCCTCCAGGAATACCTTCAGCGCATCGGGCGGAATGTAGAGGTCTTTCGGGAGCTCGGTGTATGCCTGGCCCTGCACGATGGCAAAGGGCAGCTCTTCCTGCTGGGGCTGTGGGCCCTTATGGGTCCCGGTATGGGCTTCAGCCGATTCGGGCAAAACATCAACGGGCTGGTCTGTGTCGCTCATGGGGAACCGGCAGTCAGGGGGTGATTTTTATGATGGGCAAATTATACCGGCATCCCCTGCCGATAACAGCCTTGACAGCACCCTGGAGACGGCTTCAGGACAAGAAAATCCCGGCATCCCCCTTGCCCTGCCGCACCACCACCGGTGCCTCGCCGGACAGGTCCACAATCGTGGTCGGCTCAAAGCCGCAATAGCCGCCATCAATGATCAGGTCTACCGCATGTTCCAGTAAGTGCCTGATTTCATAAGGGTCGGTTTGCGGCA
Source organism: Gammaproteobacteria bacterium (assembly GCA_006227085.1). Lineage (GTDB taxonomy): Bacteria > Pseudomonadota > Gammaproteobacteria > Pseudomonadales > M0112 > M0112. The sequence continues at coordinate 5,247 of SBFY01000030.1, read as the reverse complement.
AGTCTTCGCCCGGCAGGATCAGGGTCACACTCATCAAGGGCTCACCGAGGGTCGCGAGCAAGTCCTGGCAGATCGGGTGATCCGGCACCCGCAGGCCAATGGTCTTGCGCTTGGCGTGCATCAGCCGGCGTGGCACTTCCTTGGTGGCTTCCAGGATGACGGTGTACGGCCCCGGGGTCGCCTGCTTCAACCAGCGATAAGTCGGGTTATCGACACGGGCGTAGGTGGCCAGCTCCGACAGGTCGCGGCACATCAGGGTGAAATTGTGTTTTTCATCAAGGCGGCGAATCGCACGGATGCGTTCCAGCGCATCCTTCTCGCCAATCCGGCAACCGAGCGCATAGGCCGAATCGGTCGGGTAGATGATGACACCCCCCGCGTTGAGGATGTCGACCGCCTGGCGAATCAGGCGCACCTGCGGGTTCTCGGGGTGAATGACGAAAAACTGGCTCATGGGCTGGCCACCCCATCAACCGGTAGCCAACGGCTCCAGACCGGCTCGATGCCCTCTGGCAACACCTGGGCTACCTTGCCGGGGCGATTCCAGCGGCTATCCTGGCCGTGGAAATCACTGCCCACGGACAATCCCAAACCATGGCTGCGCAATTGTTTGGCCAACCAGCGCTGCGTGTCTTTTTGCTGCCCGGCCGGGAACAAGGGCCACTCCACGGCATCACCGCCAGCTTCAGCAAACTCCGCCATCAAGCCAGCCAGTTTGGTACGGGTAAGCCGGTACTTCATGGGGTGTGCCAGCACGGCCACCCCTCCCGCCGCCTGCGTCCAGGCGATCACCTCATCCAGCATTGGCCATTCGCAACGCACATGGGCGCGCGCACCATCACCGAGGTAACGCCGGAATGCCTCGTCTTCACTGTGCACGACCCCGCATTGCACCAGGTAGCGGGCAAAATGCACTCGCCCGATGGAGCCGCCAGCCGCAATGGCCGAGGCACCGGCCAGGGCATCCGCAATACCGCATTTGGCGAGGCGCTCGGCCATCCGCGACGCCCGCTCCGGTCGCAGCGCTTGCTGGCGATCAATGGTGGCCTGCAGCGCCGGCGCCTGCGGATCCATCCCCAAGCCAACGACATGCACTTCACCACCACTCCAGCGTGCGGACCATTCGATACCGCATAACAGTTGCACCTGACCGGTCCCCATCGCGGCCAATTCACGATAGCCGGCAAGCGTGTCGTGATCGGTCACCGCCATCAGGGCAATGCCGTTTTCCGCCACCAATGCCAGTAATTCGGCTGGCGACAAGGTGCCATCCGAAGCCGTGGTATGCAGGTGCAGGTCAATACGGGCGCTCATAGGATGCGTAGGGTATCATTAGCGACCCAGGGACTGCAGGCCTTTCCATGCAACAAGCGGCAGAACTCATTCCATTGGTGTTCTTTTTTGGCACCTATTTCCTCAAGGGGCACGTCATCGAGCTTGGCCCGCTCACGATCGCGTTCGATGGGTTCATGAGCGCCACGCTGGTGTTCATGATTGCCACAACGGTGGTGGCTGCTGCGGTATGGCTGAAACATCGTCATCTCGAGAAACGGCTGATGTTCCTGACCCTCATCGTGCTGATCATGGGCAGCCTGACATTGTTGCTGAACAACAGTCACTTCATCATGTGGAAACCCACCATTTTCAACTGGGGGATTTCATTGGCACTGCTCGGCAGCCGACTGGCCTTCAAACAGAGCCTGATGAAACTCACCCTTGGCAAGCAACTGGATTTGCCAGACAAAGCCTGGTGGCGACTCGACGTATTGTGGTTTTTCAACTGCCTGATTGTCGGCTTCATCAACCTGTATGTGGCTTACGCTTTCAGTGAGGCCGCCTGGATTGCCTTCAAACTGTACAGCTCGATCGGCTTTACCATCCTGATCTCGCTGGCCACCGTCGCGGTCATTGCCCCCTACATGCCACACGACAAACCGGCGACCGAAGAACCCCGCTAACACACCGCATACCAGAAGGATCACCCGATGCTGTTTGCCATTATTTGCCAGGACAACCCGGATAGCCTTGAAGGTCGCAAGAAAGCCCGACCCGCGCACCTGGCACGACTGGAAACCCTGAAGCAGGAAGGCCGACTGCTGCTGGCAGGCCCATTCCCGGCCGTGGAAAGTGACAACCCTGGGCCGGCCGGTTTTACCGGCAGCCTGATTGTGGCGGAATTTCCCTCGCAGGCTGAGGCCGAAAAATGGGCAGCAAGCGACCCGTATCACAAGGAACAGGTCTACCACAGTGTTACCATCAAACCCTTCAAACACGTATTGCCATAAGTTGACACCCGGCAAACGATCATTAGAGTGAATGCCTGCAACTGACCTGAGGATGATTATCGTGAAACTGCTGATACCTGCCTTGCTGTTTCTCGCGGCCCTGCCCCTGCAAGCAGAAACACGTTATGTCATTGACAGCCTGTACGTACCCGTGCGCGCAACCGACAGCCCCAATGGCCGCATCATCCACAAGGGGCTGAAAAGCGGCACCGCCCTGGAAGTGGTCGAACTCAACGAAGATGGCAGTTTTACCAAAATCCGCATGGGCAGCCTGGAAGGCTGGATTCCCTCCCAGTACCTGCTGGACGAACCCATTGCCAAAGTACGCCTGGAAGCAGCGCAGCAACAATTGAAAGTCCTGCAAGAAGATGCCGGCAAACTGCGTTCACTGGTGCGCACACTGGAAGAGAACAACAAGCTGCTGGAAAAACAATCCCAGGACAGTAACCAGCAAGCCAAACAAGCCGTGGAAGAGCTGGCTGAAATCAAGAAAATCGCCACCAATTCCATCCAGCTGAATGAAAACAACAAACAGCTGGTGAAGGAAAATGAACAATTGCGCACCGAAGTTACCGTGCTTTCCAGTGAAGTCGAGCGCTTGAAGGAACGCACTGAACAGGAATGGTTCCTCAACGGGGTCATCGCGGTGGGCTTTGGTGTCGTGCTGGCATTGGCTATTCCACGCCTTGCACCACGTCGTCGTCGTGGCGAATGGAAATAACCGCATGCGCGTGATGCTGCTGCTTGCACTGCTGCTGGGCATCAGCAACCCTGGCCTTGCCAACGATACCGAAACGGCACACACCCGTGTCGTCATGGAAACGGACCAAGGCATCATCGTCATGCAATTGTTTGACGAGAAAGCCCCGAAAACCGTGACCCAATTCCTGGCCTATGTGGATAGCGGTTTCTATAACGGCACCATTTTCCATCGCGCGATACCGAACTTCATTATCCAGGGTGGCGGTTTTACCGAAACACTCACCGAAAAACCGGTTGCCTCCACCATCCCCAACGAATCACGTAACCGGCTGTCCAACAAGAAATGGAGCGTCGCGATGGCACGCACCAGCGATCCCGATAGCGCCGGAAGCCAGTTCTTTATCAACCTGGCCAACAACGTTGAGTTGAACTTCAGTTACAGCAAACCTGGCTACACGGTGTTTGCTGAAATCCTCGAGGGGCAGGACCTGCTCGAAAACGCATCCAAATCCCCGCGCGCCGAACGCAACGGCATGGATGATGTGCCCGAACACCCGCTCACGATCATCAAGGCCTATCGCGAAGAGTCCGCCGAATGATTGCGCTGAGTGTGAACCTGAATAAAATTGCGCTCATCCGCAATTCGCGCGAGGGCAACTTCCCCGATGTCCAGGCATTTGCCCAACTCGCCATTGCTGCGGGCGCAGAAGGGATTACCGTGCACCCCCGGCCGGACCAGCGCCATATCCGCGTCAGTGATGTTGAACAGTTTGCCGGCCAACTGCCGGTGGAATTCAATATCGAGGGCAACCCGTTTGCAGGCCCCATGCCCAGCCCTCGCGCAGGCATCAGTGCTTACCCGGGATTCATGTCGCTGGTGGAACACGCCCGTCCCCAGCAATGCACGTTAGTACCGGACAATAACTCGCAGCTGACGTCTGACCACGGTTTTGATTTGGCCGCCGATGGCGCCAGGCTCAAGCCGGTGATCCAGCAGCTCAGGGACTGGGGCTGCCGGATCAGCCTGTTCATGGACCCGGATAGCGAGCAAATCCGCCGGGCCGCCGATCTCGGCGCCGATCGCATCGAGCTCTATACCGGCCCCTTTGCTGCCGCCTGCCATCAAGGGCACTCACCGGAGGCCATCGGCACCCGCTATCGCGAGGCCGCCCAAACGGCTGTGGATCTGGGTCTAGGTGTCAACGCCGGGCACGACCTGAACCTGGTGAACATTCCCCATATGCGCGACTGGCCCGGCCTGCTCGAAGTGTCTATCGGTCACGCCCTGACAGTGGACGCACTGCTGAATGGCTTCAGCCACACCATCCAGGCCTACCGGCAAGCACTGAACCCCTGAGCACAGGTAACAAAAAACCGCCCGAAGGCGGTTTCTTGTTACGATCCGGCTGATGCCTGATCAGGCATAGTATTTGCCGTAATCTTTTTTGCTGCGATCAAAAACACCCTTGTCGCGCAACCAGAAATCCAGCTCCACACGAGCCTCCTGGCGACTGTCGAACGGACCCAAAGGTGAGCCTTCACGAATATAGGCAAACCATTGGCCATCAATACAGAAAAAGCGTTCGGAACGGAACACGGACTGGTCGGGGGAATCACCAAAGCGACGCATCATGGTTGTCATCAAGGAAGCTCCAGGCTGTTTATTATTAGGTGGCCAAAGAGTAACGGCAGCCCCTGCAAAAAATCCGGAAATAAAGCACATTTCCGTGACCTGCAAAACCCAATGCATGAACATGTGAACAGGATCGCTTTTCAACCCGCCGAATTGCCTTGGCAAGAGACCTGCGGACTTTTTGGCATTTCGTCATGGTAGCGGGATAGCCAGGAAACAGGGCCTGATCAAGCCTGGACCAGGCCTTAGACAGCTTTCCTGTCGCCCTGCACAAAAACCCTTCCGTACCCCTTGGTACGATTGCATATCCTGAGCATTCCCAAAGGCACTGCTTATAACCCATGGGTGCTGCTATTGAAGTCATCATGCATAGCGGAGAAAGCAACGGGTCGGGAGCAGTCTGACCAAATTCACCAACGCAGTTGTAATACAAAAAATCACCAGCCGAATTCAAGAAAAGAAAACAGCGGGGGGCATTAGTAAATGCCATTACAAAGCATACTGGCTTTTACACGCTCACATTCTCTTTTTTGCTTATAATCACCATCAACTGATGCATGTTGCATGAATCGCCAATCGACCGGTTTTCGTGGCTAGTAATACTTATGGCAAATATCGCAATTGTAA
>SBFY01000118.1 GCA_006227085.1 Gammaproteobacteria bacterium | reverse complement strand
CCAGTTCGCTGGTGGTGAGGCCGGAATCCAGCACCTGCTTCTTCAGCTGTGCGACATCCTGGCTGTTCACCAGCGGGTGATCGACGGCCGGTACCGGGTCTTGCCAGATGAACACGTCTTCCGGCACATCCGCACCGAGGTAACGGGCACGCGGGCCCATGTCACGGTGCGTCAGCTTGAACCAGGCACGGGCGAAGGCCAGCTCGAACTCTTCCGGGTTCTGCTGGAAGCGCTTGGCGATCTTGCTGTAGGACGGGTCGAACTTCAGTGCGAGGTCGGTCGTCAGCATGATCGGTGCATGGGTCTTGCCCGGCACGTGGGCATCCGGCACAAACTTCAGCTGGTCGGCGTTCTTCGGCACCCACTGGATGGCACCGGCCGGGCTGCGGGTTTGCACCCACTCGTAGTTGAACAGGTTATCGAGGAACTGCGTGGTCCACATGGCGGGGCTGGCAGTCCAGGCACCTTCAAGACCACTGGTGATGGTGTCCTTGCCTTTGCCACTACCGCATTTGTTGTTCCAGCCGAAGCCTTGCGATTCCAGCCCTTCCGCTGCCGGTTCAACACCGACGCAATCTTTCGGCTTGGCAGCACCGTGCGCCTTGCCGAAGGTGTGGCCACCGGCGATCAGCGCAACCGTTTCCTCATCGTTCATGGCCATGCGACCAAAGGTTTCACGGATATCGTGCGCGGCCAACAGCGGGTCAGGATTACCGTTGGGGCCTTCCGGGTTCACATAGATCAAACCCATCTGCACGGCTGCCATCGGGTTATCGAGCTTGCGCTCACCGCGATAGCGCTTGCTGTCATCCAGCCATTCCTTCTCGGAACCCCAGTTGACCATCTCGGCTTCCCAGTCATCGGTGCGGCCACCGGCAAAACCGATGGTCTTGAAGCCCATGGATTCCAGCGCGACGTTACCGGTCAGCACCATCAAATCGGCCCAGGATAATTTGCTGCCGTACTTCTGCTTGATCGGCCACAGCAGCCGACGGGCCTTGTCGAGGTTGGCGTTATCAGGCCAGCTGTTGAGCGGCTCGAAACGCTGCTGGCCACCGCCAGCACCACCGCGGCCATCGGCGATGCGATACACACCGGCGCTGTGCCAGGCCATGCGGATGAAGAACGGGCCATAGTGGCCATAATCGGCTGGCCACCAGTCCTGCGAATCTTTCATCAAGGCTTCGATGTCTTTCTTGACGGCTGCGAGATCCAGCGTCTTGAACTCTTCGGCGTAATTGAAATCACTGCCCAGCGGGTTCGATGACTCGGCGTGCTGGCGCAAGGGACTCAGGTTGACTTGTTCCGGCCACCAGAACTGGTTGGTGGTCGGTTCACTGGCCAGTGTGGCACTCACCGGGGTGAGCGCGATGGCGATGGCCATCACCAGGGGCTTGGTTTTTCTTAACATGGCAACAATCCTCCGTGGATAGGTGTTCCAAATGGACTGAATGGAAAGCAGGCGACCCCCTCGGCACCTACCGCGCGTACCGGAACACAGACTGCTTTCACTCGTATTATCTAAACACGCAGTGAGGAATACCTGAAATTGATTATTTATTGTTAATCAATCTATTTTATAGATTGATTGCCGGGCAGCGCCCTGGCGCTCAACCGGCCGGGTCTACCCGCCCGTCAATGCTGGTGTTGCGGCGGAACCAGCCGGCAATGCTGTAGCGGTCGCGCTGGGTGGGCAGCACTTCATGGGGCACCTGCTCACTGAGGAAACACACCAGCGTGCCGGCCTGCGGCAATACGGTCGCCGCCACGGTGCGTGAACGCGGTTGCGGCCACAGCACCAGCTCACCACCCTCGCCGGCCTGCCAATCCTCATTCAGGTAACACACCGCGCTGACCACGCGGGCGTCGCTGTCACGGAAGGCATCACGATGGCGGCGGTAAAACGCGCCCGGCGGGTAATGCGCAAAATGCGCCTCAAGATCAAACAGGCCGAGGAACAGGCGCCGGTTGATCGCCAACCGAAGTTGCTCCATGCGGGCGAGGAAGTGCTGCTGCGCGGGCGTGTCACCCTCAAGCCAGCGGGTGCGGTCGCGGCGCACATTGCGATCCATCTGGTGTTCATCGCCCTGGCCAACACCGGCAGGTGTCAGTTCGGCACGCAGGCTGCGTTCGACCAGCTCTACCCGCAAGGCGGTGACTTCCTGCGGCGACAGGAAACCGGGCACAACCACCCAGCCACGCTCGTAGAGGCCTTCGGCCAATGGCAGGTCAAGAGGGTTCAGGGATTCAGCGAGCATGATGCACACCCGGCAAGGATGGCGCATTAGACCGTAAAAGCCGGCGACTGGGAATATGCCCGCGCGACAAGCGGGAACAGGTCAATCCCTGGTGGAGGGATACACCGGCGCGACCCGCATGCGCAATGGCAGGCGCACGCGACCGTCTTGCTCGGGTTGCAGCGGCACCTCACCGAGCACGGCACGATAATGCCCATCGACGCGTTGCCGGGCCGTGTCGGCGGTCAGGAAGCCCAGTGCTATCGCTGCCTCAATCTGCCCTTCCAGCCGGTAACGGGTAGCCGGCGGCACATCCAGCCCATCCCGCATGGCCTGCAGGCAGGCAATAATGGCCTGATCGAGTTGTTGCAGAAAACCGTTGGCGTCCATGCGCGTATTATAGGCACAGGAATCCTGAGGCAGCCCATGAATATCCAGCTATTGATGACCGGTAACGAGTTGATGAGCGGCGTCACCGTCGACAGCAATTCCGCGATGATCGCGCAGGCACTCTCGCCCCTGGGGCTGGCGGTGCACGCCCGCAGCACGATTGGTGATGACAAGGGTTTGCTGGTCAGCGAACTGCAACGGCTGGCGACCACTGCCGATGTGTTGATCGTCAATGGCGGGCTGGGCCCGACCGTGGATGACTTGACTGCCGAGGCGCTCGCCAAGGCCGCTGGCCTGCCACTGGCCGAACACCCCGATGCCCTCACCCATGTCACGCAATGGCTGGCCACTCGCGGCGTGCCGTTGAATGCGGCCAATCGCAAACAGGCGATGCTACCCGCCGATTGTGAGCTGGTGGATAACCCGGTGGGCAGCGCACCCGGTTTCCGTTTGATGCTGGGGCAATGCCTGGTGATCTGCACACCCGGTGTGCCATCGGAATTGCGGCGCATGCTGGCCGACAGCATCATCCCGCTGCTGCAATCACGCTTTCCCGGCATTGAACCCGTGCTGGAAACGCGCCTGCATGTGTTTGGCATGGGCGAATCCGGCATCCAGCAATTATTGAACGACACCTTTCCTGAATGGCCCGATGCGATTGAACTCGGTTTCCGTGCCGGCCTGCCAACCCTCGAAGTGAAATTGCGCAGCCATGGCCATGCCAGCCGTCACTTGCACGAACAATGGAAGCAGAAGGTGCTGTCCGTGATCGGTGATCATGTGGTGGCCGAAGGCGATGACAGCATCGCGAAAGCGTTTGTGCGGCTATTAACGGAGCGGCAACTGACAGTGACCACCGCCGAATCCTGCACCGGCGGCCTGATGGCGGCCATGATCACCGAAGTACCCGGTGCCAGCGCGATGTTCGAAGCCGGCTTTGTGACCTATTCCAATGCGATGAAAACGGAATTGCTCGGCGTTGACCCGATGACCCTGGAAAAAGAGGGTGCCGTGAGTGAGTCGGTGGTGCGACAAATGGCTGAAGGGGCACTCGCCCACTCGAGCGCGGATTACGCGGTGGCCGTATCCGGCATTGCCGGCCCCGATGGTGGCACAGAAGCAAAACCAGCCGGCACGGTTTGGATTGCCTGGGGCAAACGCGGTGACATCAAGACACGCTGCCTGCTCTTCCCGCTGGGTCGCCGCAATTTCCAGTCACTGGTCGCCGCCTTGGGGCTGGATGTGATCCGCCGTGACATCATGGGTATCATAAGCGAACCTCGTTATTTCCGTGAGCGCAAGGGCAAGGCATGAAACCCGTCATTACCGAATACACACCCGCCAACGAGTTCTTTTTCGAGGAAGGCTGTTACATCCTCGAAATGCACAGCCGTGATGATGACCCGGCATTATCGATTGCACGTTGCCGCGTGCCGGTAGGCGTTGCCACGCATTGGCACAAGCTGCATGGCATCACCGAGCGTTACCTGATCACCGAAGGCGAAGGTCGCGTCGAAGTTGGCGATACTTTGAAAAAGATCGTGCGCGCCGGTGACAGTGTATTGATCCCGCCCGGTGTGGCACAGCGCATCACCAATACCGGCAGCGGTGAACTGGTCTTCCTCGCGATGTGCACACCGCGCTTTGATGTGGCGGCGTTTGAGGATATGGAAACCTGAACCACCGCAGTGTCATTGCAGTGTCATATTCCTGAAACACCAACAAGGAATACTTGGCTTGCGACACCCCCAATGTGGAAATGACGTGTGCCCCGCTTTTGCGGGGCTTTTTTTACTCGCTTTCAGAGCGCACCGGCCACCCAGAGCATTCCCATCACCAGCAGGTAATAGACCGGCACCATCCCCGGCAGCACCATGCCAATACCCCATG
>SBFY01000128.1 GCA_006227085.1 Gammaproteobacteria bacterium | reverse complement strand
CCCACTCAGTAATAACGAATCGGCACTGCTAAGGTCGGCACCATGACAGTACAAAAAACCACGTTTTGCCGGATCTGCGAAGCCCAGTGCGGGCTAGTGGTCACTGTCGATGGTGACCGCGTCACCGAAGTCACGCCCGATACCGACCATGTGGTGAGCAAGGGTTACGCCTGCATCAAGGGGCTAACCTTCGAGAACTTCCGCGCCTCGCCGGATCGCCTGCAGTACCCCCTGAAAAAAACCGCCAGCGGTTATGAACGCATCAGCTGGGAACAGGCCTTGTCGGAAATCGGCAGCAAGGTGCGTTCGCTGCGCCAGCAGCATGGTGATGATTCGGTCGGCCTGTATTTCGGCAACCCGATCAGCTTCACCACTTTGGTGCCGATGTTCGTCAATGGCCTTGTGACGGGCCTCAACACCAAAAAGTTTTTCAATACCGGTTCGATCGATTGCAATAACAAGTTTTTGGTCAGCGAAAAAATGTATGGCGCCGGCATGGCGCTTACCTTCCCCGATGTCGATCGCAACCAGTTCCTGATGATCATTGGCGGCAACCCTGCTGTCTCGAAAATGAGTTTCATCCATTTGCCGCATCCGGTTGACCGGTTAAAAGCCATCACTGAACGCGGCGGTCGCGTGGTGTTCGTGAACCCGCGCCTGACCGAGTCGGCGAAAGCGGTGGGCGAGCAGGTGTTCATCCGGCCAGATACTGATGTGTTCTTCCTGTTCGCCTTCCTGCATGAGGTGTTGCAACGCGATGCCGTCAAGCATGACATCGTCAAGGCGCACATGACCGGCTTTGAAAAATTAGCCGATGCAGTACGCGACTGGACACCGGAAAAAGCGGAAGCCGTCACGGGCATCAGCGCACAACAGCTGCGCGAACTGGTCACCGCATACCTCGCAGCCGATGGTGCGGCCCTGTATTTGTCGACCGGCGTGAACATGGGTCGCAACGGTACGCTGGCGTTCTGGGCCTTAGAGGTGATCAACGCCATCACCGGCAACCTCGATCGTTTAGGCAGCTCATTGATGGGCCTGGGTATCCTTGATTATGCCGAGCTGATGAGCCGGCAAGAATTCCCGACCTTCCATTCACGCATCGGCAACACGCCCAGCCTGCTGTCATCGTTACCGATGGGTGTGCTCGCGGATGAAATCCTGCAGCCCGGTGATGACAAGATCCGCGCCTTGTTTGTGCTGTCCGGCAATCCCGTCATCACTTCACCGAATACGCAAAAGCTGGAGCAGGCCCTCGATGCACTGGAGTTGATGGTCAGCATCGAAACCTTCCCGAATGAAACGGCTCGCCACGCGCATTACATCCTGCCCGGCTCGCACTGGGCAGAACGCCCGGATATCCCGTTCATGTTCGTGAGCTTTGCGGGCCTGTCGCCGACACCGTGGTTCCAGTACACCGACCGGCTGGTGACGATGCCGAATGAATGTCGCGATGAGTTATGGACGTTGGCGCAACTGGGCAAGGCCTGCGATGCACCGCTGTTCGGTTCGCGCCTGTTCCAGTTGTTCGTGAATACCGGTGGCTGGCTGCGCTCCTTGCCGCTGCTCGGCCGCTTCCTGAAACCGATGGGCGAAACCCTGTTAGGCATCACCTGCCTGATGAGCAAGCAGGGCTCCTTGCGGGCATTGCGCAAGCACCCGCATGGCAAGCTGCGCGAGCCACTGCAAGACAATAACTATTTAGGCAAGCGCATTGTCACGGATGATAAAAAAGTGCATCTCGCGCCACCCGAATTCCTGTTACTGGCGCGCGAGCGTTTGCCGGCGATCTACCAGGACATCCTGGACACCCGCGAGCAACTGCGCTTGATCACCAAGCGTGAACGCTTCTCGCACAACAGCTGGACACACAATGACCCGGCCTATGTGAAAGGAAAGCGGCACACCAATTATTTATACATGCATCCGGACGATGCCAACCGCCTGTCATTGAATGACGGCGAGACAGTACAAGTGGCTTCAGCCGCTGGCGCGGTGGTGGTGCCACTCGCGATCACGACCGACATGATGCCCGGCAGCGTGGCATTGCCACATGGCTGGGGTCACCAGCAGGCAACCGGTTTGTCGGTCGCTTCACAAACGACGGGGGTGAATGCCAACATCCTGGCCAGTGATGGGCCGGATGCGATCGAGCCCTTGTCCGGCATGGCGCAACTGACCGGCATTACCGTGCGCGTGCAGCGCGCCTGAATCACTTACTTTGGCTTGGCGGCTTCCCAGCGCAGCGCATCGACAGGAAAGCCTAATGCATCTGCACGCGCGGTGAGCTGTTCGCGAATGTTGGCCGGCAATTCCGGCGTGCGGGATAACAGCCACAGGTATTTGCGGTTCGGGTGACCCACCATCACCCACTGGTAATCGTCGTCCAGCGCGATCACCCAGTAGTTCCCATCGGATGGCACAAACCAGCTGCTGATGAGGCCAAAGCTGACGCCCAATTGTGCGGGCCGCCCGGCCACCGGTTTCGCCACCCCTTCGGCTGCCTTGGCCTTGCCTTTTTCCGTGACACAGCGATTGGTCACGGCGATGGCACCATCGTCCCGCAACTGGTATTCCGCGGTGGACCGGGTGCAGCCACGCTGGAACCAGTGATCCAGCCGGGCAACCTCATGCCACTGGCCCTGGTAACGCTGCAAATCCAGTGCCGGCACAGTCGGCAAGGGGTCAGCGGCGTGAACCAGTCCGGCAAGGCATAACAGCCATACAATCCTGATCAACATCATGGTGGGCCTCTTCAGCCAGCATTAAGATTTGGTATATACGCTATCCATTATCCACCAGTTCACAGGGATCGCCATGACAACCACCCGTTACCATACCGCCGTCATCACCGTGCATTGGCTGATGCTGCTGTTGATTGCTGCCGCCTATGCCTGTATCGAGCTGCGCGAAATCTACCCCAAGGGCAGCGACCCGCGTGAAGCCATGAAGACGTGGCATTTCATGATCGGGTTGTCGGTATTGGCCTTGACCGGCATTCGCATCGGCCTGCGCATGATCACCACCACCCCGCCCATCGTGCCGGCACAAGCGCCCGCCCAGCAATGGGTGGCCAAGGCGATGGCACTGGCGCTGTATGGCTGGATGATCAGCTTGCCGCTGATCGGCTGGCTGGTGTTGAGTGCTGCTGGCAAACCCATCCCTTTCTTCGGCCTGTCGCTGCCAGCACTGATTGCCGAAAACAAGGATCTCGCCGGCCAGTTAAAAGAAGTGCATGAGCTGCTGGGCCAGACCGGGTATGCCCTGATTGCACTGCATGCGGCCGCCAGCCTGTTCCATCATTACAAGCTGCGTGACAACACCTTGCTGCGGATGTTGCCGGGGCGTTGATTACCGCCATCATGGGCCAATAAAAAAGCCGCCTTTGTGGGCGGCTTTTTCATGCGCGGCAATCACCGGTCAGGGATATCCCGGCTCGTTGCTGTCCTCGATCACTTCCAGCACCCGGTAGATATGGGTGTAATGGGAAGAGTTATTGAAAATGATGCGGCCCTTGCCCTTGTAGAGATAAACGATACGCACCGTATCATCGCCCTTGAAATTGAATGGCCGGAACTGCTTGCCAGTGATGTGCGAGGTTTCCGAAGTCGGCGCACCTAACAGGGCAATCACCTCGGTGGTGGTCATGCCCTGATGGATCTCGGAAAACTTGCCACCACCGCTGCGTGCAGCCGCTGAATGACTGGCTGAAGAGGCTTTGCCTTGTTGCGATGCCTGGCTCTTGCTGCCGGATTCGCGTTTTTTATCCAGGTTCACCATGCCTTTCTTGTACGGCTGGTCACTGGCTTGCTTCGGCAGGTCCTTCAGGGCTTTCTCGGCATGCCCGCGCAGTTTGCGGTTCGGGGCTTCATTGATGATTTCTTCCAGCACCGGGCGGTAGCGCGCATTACCGGAAGCGCCCAGGGCTTTGGCACCCCATGCCACGGCATCGGCGGCCGTGCGATCCTCGCGACGGTAATCGCGCAACATCACTTCGGCCAACACATCCAATACTTCCTGTTCACGGCTGCCGTTGTTATAAAGCGTCTTCGCCACATCGCGCACTGACGCAGGGCCTCCGGACAGCATGCGCTGGATGTAATACTCGCCAGACTCACTGGCCGCGTGAACGTGCAGGGACAGCAGCGCAGCACAGGCTGCCAGGCATAAACGGGTGACAAGCTTCATGACGATCCTCCATGGATGGGTTGGACACCGCCATGCTAGGCGCAAGCATGGCGCTTGTCCATGTCCACAGGCGCCGGGGCGGGTCCACAAGCGCCGTGGCGGATGCACAAGGGCAAAATCAGCCACGCAGGCGCTGGAAGGCCTCGATCGCGCGCTGCCGTGATGCGGACAAATCGACGATTGGCAAGGGATACCCCAGCGCAATCCTCAAGCTATCCGGTGGATTGTGGATGGCCCGCGTGTCCATTTCCCGCGTATCCAGGCTTGCCAGTTCGGGCACGTAGCGCCGTATGTACGCTCCCGACGGATCACATTTCTGCGATTGCGATACCGGGTTGAACACCCGGAAGTACGGCGCGGCATCGGTACCGGTTGAGGCACACCACTGCCAGCCGCCATTGTTAGCGGCCAGGTCACCATCGATCAGCTGCTGCATGAAAAACCGCTCACCGCGACGCCAGTCGACCAACAGGTTTTTTGACAGGAACATGGCGGTGATCATGCGCAGGCGATTGTGCATCCACCCGGTTTGCTGCAACTGCCGCATGCCGGCATCGACGATCGGGATACCCGTACGGCCTTCACACCATGCAGCAAACCCGGCTTCATCATCACGCCAGCGAATCGCCTCCGTGCTTTCCCGGAACGCCTTGCCACGGCTGACGCGCGGGAAGCTGGCCAACACATGCGTATAGAAATCGCGCCAGACCAATTCATTGATCCACGCCTGGATGCCTTCGTCGCCACCTTCCATCCTGCCGCGATTGGCTTGCAAGGCAAGGTGCCAGCACTGGCGTGCCGAAACGGCACCCACCGCTAACCACGGTGACAGTTGGCTGGTGCCTTCCAGGTCGGCACGATCACGCTGCTGACCATAATCACTGACACGCTCATCCACAAACTGTTGCAGGCGCTTGCTGGCTTCATGCTCCCCCGCTGGCCACCACACATCCATTGGTAATGATGACGGCAGCGATACCGCATCCGCCTGACAAGGAAAGCGTGCATGACGTTGCCTGGGTAGCGGCAACACCACTGGCGGTGCCGACAACAATTGCCGCAACCAGGCACGCTTGTACGGGGTGAACACGGTGTACGGGGAGCCGGCGCCGGTCAGCAGGCCCGGCGGCTGGATGACAGCATCATGATACAGCTGCAATGCAATGGTATCGGCGGCAAGGACCTGGCTGGCATGTGTGTCACGCGCCACTTCATTGACGGCGTATTCGCGATTGGCAAACACCTGGCTGATCGCGTGTTCATGGCACAGGGACTGCAGGCAGGCGGGCACATCCGCAAAGGTATCGACCGTTCGTACCAGCAAGGGAATACCAAGGGCGTCGAGTTGCGCTGACAAGGCTGCCACGTTACGCCACAGGAATCGCTCACGCACCGGCGCCATGTCATGTTCGTGCCACTGCGCTGGCGTGGCAATAAACACCGCCAGCACCTGCGCCTCCCGGTCACGACATGCCTCATGCAAAGCCGTGTTATCCGCAGCGCGCAGGTCATTACGGAACCAGACCAGATGACGCATCATCGAACTCCTTTTGTTGATATACGTCTGTCGCGAGCCGATGGTTCAGCCGGCAAAGCCTGTTGCTGCGTTGGTGGCAATAAAAAAGCCGCCCGAGGGCGGCTTTTTATCATCCCAACGTGTGTTATTCCTTGCGCTGGTAAACCGTCTTGCCCGCCTTGATGGTTTCCATCACTCGCACATCCCGCAGCGCAGTGGGATCCATGTCCACCGGGTTGCGATCAAGGATTACCAGGTCCGCCTGCTTGCCCACCGTGATCGAACCTTTGTGCTGGTCTTCATGCAGCTGCCAGGCCGCATCCATGCTCATGGCATGCAGGCCGCTCAAGACATCCAGCTTCTGCCACTGTTCCAGCATTTGCCCGGACTGGGTCAGGCGATTCGCTGCTGTCCATAACAAATAGCCCGGCTCGAGCGATGTTTCGGGATAATCCGTGTGCAGGCTGAATTTGACGTAATAGGCACTCTTGACCGGCTGCGCCTTGATTGCGCGCTTGCCGCCAATCGTTTGCATGTAAACATCCCCTTCCTGGTAAATGCGGTTCGTGCAGAACGATGGCACAACACCCATCCGCTCCAGTTCGCGCATCTGGTCACTCCCGCGCAGGAAGGATGCATGGACCACCACATCCCGGCGATCGCTTTCCAGATTCACGCCATTCACGGCCAGTGAACCCACGATCAGGCCAATCGCGGAATCACCATGGGCTTCCGCAAACACCTGTGCGCCTTGCTGGATGATGCTGCGGACAGCCTTATCCAGTTCGTCAGCGTTGTAGCGTGCTTCACCACGCCAGCTCTTTTCACCATCCGGTCCATCGGCCAATAGCAGCGGCAAGCTCAGGTATGCCTGCTTTTCTGCTGGCGAGCCATCAATCACCAATTTGATGCCGCCGATACGGAGGCGATTGGTATAGTCACGCGATGCCAGGTCCACGCCTTCCTTACGGAACGCCTGCATGTCCTCGAAACGGGCCACTCCCACCACGTCGAGGAACAACAGCCCGCTGCCCGCCGCCTGACGCAGGGTGCGATAGGCCTCTACCTGCAATGAACCTTCAGTGATGGTGGTATAGCCATTGGCAGCATAGGTTTCCTGGACCGCCTGGATCGCCGCCATGCCACCGCCGGCGTCAATCACGGCCTGCATGAAATGGCTGTGCACATCGATAAAGCCCGGCAGCATCAACTGCTCGCCCAGCTCCACCATGCGGGTGCCCGCCTGTTTATGCTTCATCACCGCGGCGCGGTTACCGACTGCCACGATGCGGCCATCGGCCACCGCAACGGCCTCTGCTGATTTGACGATATCGTCCATCGTGATGATGGTGCCGGTGTAAATGGTGTCGGCCATTTCGATGCTGGCCGATGCATCCGAGCCGGACAACTTGTCACATCCGGATAGCAACAGCGCCAACACCGTGGCCAGCACCAGCGGCATCAAGCGTGGAATCCCGGAATAGCAGCGGAACGACAGTGGCATGCGATCCTCCTTGACCTGAACATTAATTATTGGTTATGTAATTTGGCGAGTATGTCACACTTTTGGGTGAGCTTGAATACACCCCCTGCACTTGCCCCCGCCCATCCCGGGCCGGACCAGCCCCTCCCTAAGCCATTGCGCACCCCACGCCGGACTGCTACTTTGGCCCAATCCACCAAAAGCACCCAGTCACCATGCCGATTCGCCACATGCCAAGGCCTGTTCCCGTGTCCCTCGCCTTGGGCGGACTGATCCTGTTTGCCATCGCGATCCGCATCTGGCTGATCTTTGGCAGTGGGCAATTGCTTGGCATGGATGGGCCAGAGTATTTTGGTAATGCCCTCGCAGTGTATAACCAACTATCTACGCATTCCTGGCAAGACGCCCTGTCGACGCCGGTATATGCTCACTGGGGTTGCATCCTGTTCGGCACACTGGCTTTTTTCCTTCTGCCAGACTGGCTTAACCAGCAAGAAATGTTTGCGTTGGTTTTCGCGTTGCCAGGCATCATCAACATTCTCCTGTTATATGGCATAACGCTACGCCTTGAGAATAACCACCGCGCTGCATTGATTGCCGCGGCACTTTACACGCTCAGTTTCAGTGCCATTTATCACATCCGCTATGTACATCCCCAAGAGCTCTCCATGATGTTTTTCATGATGGGGATATTGGTTACCTTGAAAAAGCCACAAAATACATCCGCCACTGCCTTGTCTGGACTGTTCCAGTTTATGTGCTTTTTTGTTTATTACGGCTACTGGATCCTTGCCTTTATCGGCTTGTTATTCAGCACTATCCATGGCATTCAGCGGAAGCGCGATTTCGTTTTATCAGGCGGCATGGCATCCATCGGTTTTTTTGCGCCCCTTATTGCGTTCGTTGTGATCGGCAATCACTATGGTGCTGACTATATTGGTCACTTTATTGGGTTTAGCCAATCCATAACGATGGGTGATTTCAATCTTGGCCATATTGTGCCTTTTGCGTTTTTCTGGAACACCGAGGGCTTCTTATTTGTCTTATGGTGCCTGTGCTTTTTGTTTTCGTTCCACCGCGCGAATAAAACCATGCAATATTGCATCGCCGGAATCTCATTGATATATGGGATTCTAGTGATCTCCTCAAACCTGTTAGGGCAGTTTGTTGTTTATGGCCGAATTGCCAAAATGATGGTGCCTTTTTTCTGTGTTCTGTCAGCTTGCATCCTGTATCGGCGTACGGCTTGGCAACAGATCCTGATATTGGCGTGTATCATTCCTGGCTATTTTGTGAACGCATTAGCGCTCAAGAATGCGACAATCATGAATGATGTTTACCAACAAGAAAGAATCTTTCGGAAAACCCATGGCATGACTCACGACATCGTTTTTTATGGCTCATGCACACCTCACCACGAACGTTGTGGTGCATTACCGAAACAAGATTGCCTGCTCTTATGGGAATTCCAGCCAGCCGACCAATTAGCTTTTAACCTGTATGACAGCCAAACAGAGGATATGCGGGATTTTTGGCGGCAGCATTCTGCAAAAGGCATGTTAATGGCATGCCCCAAGGCAAAATAGAACCCACCTTCAGACTCGTGGCCGCAAGGGATGACAAGGCTCAAATCTGCTATAGTCGCCCTGTAAACGGATTGGCAATAGATAAAAATACGCAAGGCCAAGCATGAAAATCGGTGTCATCATCCCATGTTACAAAGTGTCCAATCTGGTAGGCGACGTGCTTTCTGGAATCGGCAGTGACATTGACCGGATCTATGTGGTTGATGACCATTGCCCGGAAAATTCTGGCCATAAGATTGCATCCACGTGCCAAGATCCTCGCGTACATGTTTTGTACCATAACGAAAACAAGGGTGTGGGCGGAGCCGTCATAACTGGCTACCGGGCTGCGATGCATGATGGCATGGACATCATTATCAAGATTGATGGTGATGGACAAATGGATCCCGCGCACATCCAGTCATTAATACGGCCCATCCTGAAAGGCCGGGCGGACTACACAAAGGGCAATCGTTTTTTCAGCTATGAACACCTGGGGAACATGCCAGCCATTCGCTTGATCGGGAATGGCGCCCTGTCTTTTTTAAGCAAACTATCTAGTGGATACTGGAATATCGTTGATCCTGCCAATGGCTATACCGCTATTCACCGGATAGCGTTATCACAGCTGCCATTGGAAAAAATCAGCGAAGGTTATTTTTTTGAAAACGACATGTTGTTTCGTCTAAATAGTATTCGCGCTGTTGTTATTGATGTGCCAATCAAAGCGATTTATGGCAGCGAAAAATCAAACCTCCAGGAACACAAGGTCTTAATCCCATTTCTTTTTGGGCACATGAAGAATTTCCTGAAGCGCATCGGCTACACCTATTTTGTGCGCGACGTGAGCTTTGCAAGCATAGAGCTTGTATTTGGTTTGCTGCTAATTACCTTTGGCATGGTTTATGGCGGGTTTCATTGGGTTACCTCAGTCATGAATGACATTTATGCGCCAAGCGGCGTCGTTATGCTACCGGCATTGACCGTCATTCTTGGAATGCAATTACTCCTTTCCGCCATTAACTATGACATACAGAATGTCCCCAAGTGGCCATTACAAATGCTGCAAGGCGATGAATAATGCGGCTTCTTCCGCACAAAAAATCTTACTCACTGATTTACCTGCTGCTCTCTACCGCCGTTACCTTGCTATTTCTTTGGCTATTCTTTCGTGACATGGGGTGGCATGCCATTGCCTCACTTCCCTCGAAAACACAATGGCACTACCTGGTAGCAGCAGGCTTTTTATTAGTCCCGGGCTTTCTGTTGCGCGCGTGGCGCTGGCATCAACTTTTAAAAAATCACGGCAGCCACGTAACCCTTCGTAACTGCCTTGCACCCATCTTGTCTGCATTCGCCATCAACAACATCCTGCCATTTCGTCTTGGTGATATCGCCAGAATCACGTTATTCAAAAGAATATTGATTGCGGAACCAGCAACAATCACCACCACTTTGTTACTGGAACGTTTATTGGATTTTTTTTCGCTGATTCTTATTTTTTTTATCGGCCTTGGTGCCATGCCCCTGATGGCTAGCGGCCCATTTTTTTCGTATATCTTGTCGGTAGCCTGCGTGGTTACAGCCGGCACACTGGTCGTAATAGCCATGAAACAAAAAATTTCCCGATCACTGCGCTCCCTGTCTGCACACGCGAACATCCCGAATCAGGTGAGATTAATTGTCCAGTTCATTGATGACGTCATTACCGGACTGTTCTTTCATGGAAACCCCAGGGCGTTATGTAAACTGTTTGTCACATCGATCGCTATCTGGCTAACGGAAATCGCCATGTTCTGGTGCGTTGGGCGCGCCCTTGCTATTGCACTCAATCCCCAGGGAAGCGCGCTCATCATGAGCATTTCGACATTTTCAACCTTGCTGCCAAGTACGCCTGGTTATATAGGCACTTTTCATTATCTATGCCGCATGGCACTGGAGCTAATCGGTATCGAAACAATATCGGCCATCCAGTATGCCATCCTGATTCATGCCATTATTGTCATACCGGTGACATTGGTCGGAAGTGCTATTTTTATCCACTATCTAGGCATGCATACAATCCCAGCGTTGCGCAAAATGCTAAAAGATCGCATTGGGAGTTAATCCACCATCATTCTTCATGCAATGGCTGTGACGGATCGTACCTTTTTGGAATCGCATCAACAGCGGCCAGCACTTTTTCACAGTCCATGCCAATGGCCGAGAAATACCATTGCAGCGCTTGCATCCTTGGCTTGTTTTCTTCCTTGACCAAGGCAAAAGCTTCTTCACGAGTTAGCAAACCTTCGCGAATCTGGTTGCTACGGAAGGTATCATTTTCGGTAAATCCGCCTATTGCATCGTAAATATAGTTATAAAACGGCGATGTTCCGTCATCTGTTCTCCATGTTTGTTTCGATCCTGGCTCAGTCTCCCAGCCGTATTGGCCTCGCAGGGTCGAAACAATCTTTTCTTCTTCCCAAGGGATGTAATGCCACAGGTATGTGAAGTCCAGGGGCATCATATATGTCACCCAATAAGCAAAGAAGGTATCCCATATCGAAATGTTGATATACGAAGGATTGAGCAGATACTGTTTTGCAAAATACGCCAAAATCCTTACCTTTCCAGCCAATGCCAGATTATGCAAAACCCCTTCTGGTGAACCATCACTGATATTGCAGTACCCCCACTTGAACTCTTCATTTTCAAAACGGTTTCCGCGACAAAAAAACTTGAGTTTTATGTTGTTATTGTTGGCGATTTTCGTCATGTAATATTCACATTGCTTATCTCCGGCCATAAACAATGTGACCATCCCGGGGTCCGGTCGCTTCAACCAGGCCGAGACGTTCTTGCGTATATTGCGGCGTTTTTTATCGATATTTGCAGCAACAATGATATGCTCAACACCGAGCTTGCCCACCAATCTAGCTTGATTGCGTCTTGCCAGATCCGTCACCATCCCCCAATCGTAAGTAAAAGCGATTGGATTCATGCCCAGTTCTTTCTTCAGGAAATGCAAGCCATAAGCGCTGTCACGGCCACCACTGAACGCGATCACGCAATCGGGCTCGCCATTTTTGCTGCGATAGGGGGCGACCAGTCTTTCTAGAGCCTCTCTCCCTTGCACGGTAATAGGTTGATGTTGGCGGCAATAGTTGCACACCCCATTCTCATCAAATGTAATGAGCGGCATCGATTCTGGCAGAATACATTTTTTACAATACTTCACTGACTAATCGCCCTTGGTATGCGCCATGATGATGGCGCTGGACATCATAAATCATCACGGTTCCTGGCAGGACCTGCCGTAAAGCATATGGCTTCAAGCCATGCAAGAATCGCATTTTTTCGTGGAAACTCCGCAAGATATATGCTTCGGATGCAAACACAAAAAGCTCATTCGCATAATCAGCCACATAGAGCGATCCCGTGTTGGTTCCCAATGCGACTGTCTTCCGGGTGCGATCAAAAATAGCGACGCTTGCTGAACCTTCGATTTGCTTCAGGACATTTTCCAGCGCCGCCATCGCATCCTGGTGGCGAAGCTGTTCATCATAAAGTGCGAGAATGACTTCGCTGTCCACTGTCACATGCCTGGCCAAATGCGGATTGCGCGCCCAAAGGGCATCCACATTAGTAATAATGCCATTGTGCACACCTATCAGGTTTTCATATTCCAACGGTGCATTATTGGCGTTATCCCATTTAGACCCATTAGTATCAAGCCGCGCATGGCCTATTGCCATGAAACCATCATTGGCAACGTGCCTGTCCCAGAAGCCGGGCTCAGCAAAAAAACCCTTGTAGAAAGGTTGGCGGATAAATTCCCTGCCTGACAGGGTGGCTTTGTGGATCAAGACATCATCGCCTGACCTTATCATCAACCCTGCTGCCTCCTGCCCCCGGCTTTGGGAAACCGTGAACAAGTAGTCGAGCATGCGGCGGGTTTTCCTTGCATCAAACCCTTGGCCGCTGTCTGGGAAAAAAATCCCGAAAATGCCACACATCAGTGAGTACCTTTTTCAAGCCAAAATGGACCTATGGCTAATGCATCCAATCCAGATGAAAAGAAGCAGCCTATGGCGTCCCCGGGGCTTTCTACTATTGGCTGTCCGCGCACATTAAATGAAGTATTCAGCACGATACCATGGCCGGTATGCTGGCGAAACGCATCGATGCACTGCCACATAAATGCATGGGCATCACGATCAACCGTTTGCGGCCTGATCGATCCATCCTCATGAACGATGCTTGCCAGCAATTCCCGATATTCAGCTTTTAGCTGGAACGCCGTAGCCATAAATGGCGCGAAACAGGCCTCTTCAATATAACGATCCCGTTCTTCATTCAGGACAGACGGGCAGAAGGGGCGCCAGGCTTCGCGGAATTTTACCCTGGCATTGACGCGATCACGGGCATCCTTTTTCAACGGATTCGCCAAAATGGAGCGATGCCCCAACGCCCTGGCACCAAACTCCGCGCGCCCCTGGAAAACACCAACCAACTTGTCCTGCGACAATGCCAGCCCGACAGTGGCTGCAATATTTTCCGGGCGAGAATACGAGAGCCCGTTATTTTTCAGTATCGTTTCTATTGTTTCATCAGAATAGCCGGATCCGTAATAAGTATGGACCAGCGTCTCGCCCAGCCTTTCCCCTTGCTGCCTGGCATACCACAAGGCTGCACCGAGCGCGGAGCCGGCATCCGTCGAAGAGGGCTGCACAAAAAACCCCTTGATGCCGCTTTGCTTTCTCAAAACGCCATTCATTTTACAATTCAATGCAACCCCACCGGCAACGCACAAGTGATCGCCGGGGTGAAGACTATTGATTCGCTTGAGGACGGCGAGTATGGCTTTCTCCAGACAATACTGGGTAGCAAACGCAATGTTTTTATGCCGCTGTGATAATTCAGCGCCATAACGACGCGCCGGACCCAACAAGCCAATCAATGCATCACTAAAATGTTTGCCCGAATTATGCTTGCCTAATAACGTATATTCCGGATTAACCTGGTATCCCTCTTCTTCTATACAGATAACCTGTGAAAGGCTTTCCAGAATAGCGTTATCGCACTCCCCGTAAGGCGCCAATCCCATTACCTTGCCTTCATCCCGATAAGGAATAAAACCGAGATACTCCGTCATTGCCGCATAAAACCAGCCCAAAGAGTTGGGCATTTCAATGTGCTCCAGCTCATGAATGCCTTCGCCATCCGCATGGTACAGTGATGTGCAATATCGCTCACCTGACCCATCCACGACCAGGATATTGCTTTCCGGAAAACCTGAAAGATAAAAAGCACTTGCAGCATGCGACAAGTGGTGCGATACAAACTTTATAGGCGGAATCCTTCCCGGGATACCGCTGGACAGCAGCTCAAGCTTGATTTTTTCCCTGATAACCGATGGCCACTGCTCTAACCAGTGCTGTGAAATTACATTGGCTATCGAGCTGCCGCCATGTCCACGAAACAAGCTATGCCGCACAAAGTTACGCGCATAAAACAACGGCATTTGGAAGCGATACAAATCCTGGTCCCAACCCCAGGCAATGACATCAATGTCATCCATTGAAAGCCCATTATCTTGCAGCATCCAGGCAACTGATTTGCGCGGAAAAACAAAATGCGATCCCTTCAACCGCGTAAATCGCTCTTCTTCAGCATGTGCCACTAATTGGCCATTCACTACCAAAGCGGCTCCCGGGTTATATCCATAGCCGATCAAGCCAAGAATGTTCACCTGCTTCCCCCAAGAAAATCCTTTGCTGCATCTGCAAAAGTGATGGTTTTACGGGTCTGGATAATACTCTCCAACCTGGACTTCATCCGCTTTTGGCCAAGGCCCAACAAGAAGTTATAGAACGGATTACCCGGGAATGCATGGATATCCCTGACATTCGTATCAAGGTCATATGGGTGGCAATATGCCACGGGCATTCCTTGAAAACGGGAAATAAGCAAGCGTATTGGCCACCATGGCATCAAACGCAAATACGTACCCCCCAACAAAGGGATACCTGTTTTTAGTGGGCCTTTGGCAACACTGACAGGTATTTCAATAAGTCCGTTAGCCATCTGGTGAATATCTTGATTGATTTCTGGATAACCATACAACATGGTTCTTGCAGGAATCGGGCTTGAATCATAGACAAACCCCATATGCCGGATCACATCCAAAGCCCAGCGGGTACGGTAAGTCAAGCTGAAAAAAGGCGCCCGGTAACCAAGCGGACGTGGCAGCCCCAAATTTTCCTGGGCAGCCAAAAACTTGCGCAAATCATTTTCCAGTGAACAGGCATCCATTTGTTCCAGGGGCATATGCTTCCAGCCATGACATGCAACCTCGTGCCCTTTTTGCGCTATCTGGCAAACAAGATCCGGATGCCTTTCCAAAACATCTCCGACACAAAAAAATGTGGCCCGAACACCTTTTTGGTCAAACCAATCGATAACCTGCCTGCTTATCCGCTTAAAAGCCTCTGGATCTGAATCATAGCCCGTCAGCTCATAATCAACACTCAGAAGCACTGGCAAGGACATGCTTATTTTTCCTTCCCGGCATCTGGCACAAAACACTGGAGCACCACATCAAACAGTCCATGGTTTTTAAGCTGCTCCGGGATTTGCAGGCCTTTATAAAAAACAACACCTTCCTGGATGTGCGACCCTGTTCGCCGGACAATCTTGTCAAAATACTGCGAGAAGAGTAGCTGCTTCCGATTGATTTCCAGAAAAGCATCTTCTGGTGATGGCTCCCAGTTTGCCACTTGGTAAAAAACACGAACACCTGACTGCTCAGCCTGGAACACCCGGCTTCCGTTTATCCTGGCATCATTCAATACACGTGTGGCTTCTGCAGCTTTTTCTTTGTTTTGGAAAAACACGTGCGCATCATTAGTCATCAGCTGCTCAACAGATTCCGGCTCGATACCTGCTGCCTGAAGAAAATCCATAGGCTCTTTTTGCCGGTACAGGTATTCGTTGGCTGCAACACAATTCTCTTGTGAAAAAGCGTTTGCCACGATGATCGGCTCTCCTTCGAATGCACGAAAAACATCGCCTAACAAATCATCCATCAGACGAAAGCACTCCAGGAAGTCATCCGGATATTCGTCATTGGCTGGCCATTGGTTGTGCTGCAGGTGCGCCAATGAGTTCAGGAAAAGAATGGAAAAATGCGCTGGCTCATTTTTATGAAAGCGCAGAAACACTTGTGTGCTGACCCAATCAAACAAGGCAAACAGGATGTGATGCCTGAGGCCGTGCCGCAACACAGTTCTCGCAGCTAATATGGCACTGCGCAAGCCCGTCTCCCACATCGATGGGCGCGCAAAAAAACACAGCAGGCGTAGCAATGAACCTGATAAAGCCTGCCAGCTGACATGTCCATAGTGTTTGGCGTAATAGCGTGGAAAGGCAAGAAAGCCATTAAGTTGTGACGGCGCAGCCTGTTCAGTAAATGTCCATGGGTCCGGGAAAAAACACGCTTGGCGTCCAACTTTTCCTGGCTTTGCATTCATGGCACCCCAAACCGCCGTTGAATGGCCTGCTTCGTCCAGTATTTCCCATATCTGCGGATGATTTTCTGGCGGCTCTCCCAAATGTTTAACGCCGTGCTGCGGGGATGGGACGCCGGTATGTATAGAAACCCATTGCACCCATGGATCCAGCCCAAAGCGCTCTTTATCATCATCAGTTGTGGTCGTGGAGTGACGCATCGACAGCAAGTGCTGCAAATGTGGCAGCCGATATCGTTCGGCAACACAGCGCATCAACTCGGGGCTGAATTCATTAATTTCTAGCAGCAGCACAGGAATGAACGCCCCAATATGGCGAGAAGTTGACTTAACGATATTAGAAGAAACCACGTATAGCGTCTAGCAATCGTCCCTGATGGCCTTTGACATCCCCGGGGAGCTGCACCATATTGCAAGCCATGAGGTGAGCATGATGTTTACAGGCAAATCCCGGGCCGAATGGATCGCCCAATACCAGCAAAGCCACCAGCACCCGGTCAACCGCACCTGCCACATGGTCGGCATCCCACTGGTGGCATTCTCCATCGCCCTGCTCATGGCGGGCGCTTTTTTACCGGCCATCCTGCCGTGGGCAGTCGCCTTGTTTGTGCTCGGCTGGGTATTCCAGTTCACGGGCCACTGGGTGGAAGGCAAGCCGCCAGAGTTCCTCAAGGATTGGCGCTTCCTGTTCGTTGGCCTGGCGTGGTGGTGGGCCAAGCTCCGCGGCAAGGCGTGAATACCGGAAACCGGCCGCTTACAATATGGCCTGCCAACACTGACAGGAAACACCATGGATAACATCCCCGCGGGATTCAGGCCCTACCGCCCCGACAACACCTTCAATGATGTCATCGCACCTTTATACATGCGGCTGGACGATGGCCAACCCATTATCGGCATGCGGGTGGAAAAGCATCATTGCAACTACGGTGAGTTCGCCCATGGCGGCTGCCTGATGACCTTGCTGGATATCGCCCTGTCGGGTGCTGTCTGCAACGCCTTGGGCAATTACACCGCGACACCGACCATTTCCTTCCATGTCGATTTCATGTCGCCGGCCCATATCGGTGACTGGATACAGGTCAACATCCTGTCGGTGGAGTTGCGGAACCTGGTCGCTTTCGTGAACGCCGACATCACCAGTCCCAAAGGGCGCATTGCCAGCGCCGGTGGTTGTTTCAAGTTGCCCAATGAGAACCACAAGCACATGGGGATGGCTGCGGATGCCTACCATGACTGGAGAATGTCCGGCGAATAAAACAGGCATATGCATGTAGCGTTTTATTCTTTGGCGTTTACACCCCGTTTCGCTATCCTGCCCGCCCTGACAGGTACACGGGTATTCACGGGAGCCCCCATGCCAGCCGAAGCCGTTCTCGGGTCAAGCACCAACAGTGCCGGCCTTTCTGCCGCTGCCATTGCACAACTGAACCGCGATTATGCGCCGCTCGGGTTTGAAGAGCGCATCCGCCGCCTGTACACCGATTTTGCACCCGACAAGGTGCTGGTGACCTCGTCATTCGCCGCGACATCGGCTTACTTCCTGCACATCATCTCGCGCATTCGTCCCAGCCAGGTCATCACCTTTGTCGACACCGGTTTCCATTTCCCGCAGACCCTGGCTTACAAGGACGAGCTGGTCAGCCGCTTCGGCCTCATCGTGCAAGACCTGCGCGCCGATGCCCAGCAACACCAGTGGAGCGTGAGCGAACGCCTCTACGAAACCGACCCGGATTTCTGCTGCTCGATCAACAAAGTGCAGCCACTGGAAGCGATCAAACCGGATTACGACATCTGGGTATCCAGCCTGATGGGCTGGCAAACCGATCACCGCGCAACACTGGAAGTGTTCGAAGAGCGGCGCGGCATCATCAAATTCAACCCGATGATCAATGTCACGCAAGCCGAGCGTGATGCCTACATCCGCGAGCACGCATTACCTTTCCACCCGCTAGTGGCAGAAGGCTATTCCTCCATCGGCTGCACGCATTGCACCGTGCCCGGGGAAGGCCGCAGCGGACGCTGGGCCGGTAAACCGAAAACCGAGTGCGGCTTGCATTACTGAGCCCGCCGCACACATCTTTCGCTTAATGCTTGTGACCACCGGTGCCATGCACATGGCCGTGATCGAGTTCTTCCTGCGTGGCATCACGCACGTCAATGATCTCGATATCAAAGGTGATGTCCTGGCCCGCCAACGGGTGGTTGGTATCCACCTCCACCATGAACTGGCCGGCTTTCACCACCGTCACCTGCCGCGGCCCCTGGTCCGTTTCCACCCACACCACTGAACCTGCCCTGGGTTTTTGCTTGCCCTTGAGATGCACATGCTTGAGGGGGATGCGCTGGGTCGGGCCATCGTGGCGCTCACCGTAGGCATCGGCGGCTTTCACCGTCACCGTGAAACGGTCACCGCTAGCACGCCCGGCCATGGCCGCTTCCAGGCCGGGGATGATGGCCTTGTGGCCGTGCAGGTAGGCCGCTGGCTCACCGTCACGATCAGAGCTTTCGATTTCCTGCCCCTGCGCATCGCGCAGGCAATAATGGAACAGGACGACATTATCGGCTTCAATGGGCATGGTGGCTCCTGCGGCTCTGGGCTGGTAATCCGGGGCGGCTAGTATCGGCAGCGAACATGCAATTGGCAAGAACAAGGAGAATCCCGTGCGTATCCTCATCCTCCTCACTGGCGTCCTGCTCGCCGCCTGCACCAGCACACCGGATATTGCCACCCTGTCAGGCACGGAGAGTTACCGCGAACGCATCGCCTTGCCGCCCGGCAGCCAATTGCAGGTCACCCTGGAAGACACCAGTCGTGCGGACGCCCCGGCCACGGTGCTGGGGGAATTCCATGAAACGGTTTCAGCCCAAGTGCCGTTACCATTCAGCATCGCCTATGCGCCGGCAGATGTGCAGCCCAATCACCGCTACAGCCTGCGCGCAAGGCTGACCGATGCCGATGGTCGCCTGCTGTTCATCTCCGACACCCACATACCGGTGCTGGGACCCAACGACCCATCCGGTCCGATTGCGATTCCGGTCGTTGCCGCCAAACGATCGCCGGATGCATCACTGCCATCAGGCCAGACGTTCCTGTTTGAATGCCGCGATGGCGAATTCGTCGCACGCAGCGGGCCGGGCGAACTCGCCGTGTGGCTGGATGAGGAATACCACGTGCTATCACAAGCCCCCTCCGGCTCCGGCAGCAAATACCAGGAAGGTGACATCATCGTCTGGATGAAAGGCGAACAAGCCTTGATTGAAAGCCCGTTATTGAATGCCAAGGATTGCCGCAACAACCGCCAACGCGCCATCTGGGCAGAAGCGCAACGCCGCGGCGTGGTGTTCCGCGCCAACGGCAATGAACCGGGCTGGGTGCTGGAATTACACCCACAACACATGCAACTTCGTTTGCAGGATGGTCACGAAAAAATGGCTGCGCTGCCGCCAGCACAACGCCATCATGGCATCACGCAGTATGACGCTTCCGATGACGAGGGCACGTTCCGGGCTGAACTGGAAAACAAACGCTGCAATGACAGCATGGCCGATATCACTTACACCACACGCGTGACCGTGACATTGGGCGATCGCACATTCAGCGGCTGCGGCAACTGGCTGCAATAACCTTACAGACCCAATTCGGCCTGTAACTGTTCCAGCGATTCCACTGCCGTCATCCATTCACGCTCGATGGCGTCAACCTGCTTCTGGCAATCTCCCTGCTGTTGCAGTAATTGCTGCAACTCCTGTTTGCGCTCCGGCTCATATAAGCCGGCATCTGCCAAAC
Source organism: Gammaproteobacteria bacterium (assembly GCA_006227085.1). Classification (GTDB taxonomy): domain Bacteria; phylum Pseudomonadota; class Gammaproteobacteria; order Pseudomonadales; family M0112; genus M0112. The sequence continues at coordinate 6,827 of SBFY01000128.1, read as the reverse complement.
GGGCTTCATGGTCTGCCAATTGCTGCGCCAGTTTCTCCAGCTGCTGTTCCAGCTTCTCGATGCGCTTGCGCAACGGGCTCAGCTGCTGGCGCAACGCGGCCGATTGCTGGCGTTGCGCACGACGGTCATGCGCAGGCGCCGACTCCAGGGTGTGTGCCACTGCAGGCTCGTCACGGTTTTTCAGCCAGCGGTGGTATTCCTCGAGACCGCCCTGGTAAGGTTCGGCACAACCATTGGCCACCAGCACAAATTCATCGACGGTGTTGCGCAGCAAATGGCGGTCGTGCGAGATCACCAGCAAGGCGCCTTCGTAAGCCTGCAGCGCAATCGTCAGTGCATGTCGCATTTCCAGGTCGAGGTGGTTGGTGGGCTCGTCCATCAGCAGCAGGTTTGGTCGATTCCATACCACCATGGCCAATGCCAGTCGCGCTTTTTCGCCACCGGAAAACGGTGCGATGGGTTCCAGCGCCTTGTCGCCATGGAAATTGAACCCACCCAGAAAATCGCGAATCTCCTGCTCGGTGGCACGCGGGGACAATCGCTGGATATGCAACAGTGCGCTGGCCTGCATGTCGAGGGCATCCAGCTGGTGCTGCGCAAAATACCCCAGCTTCACGTTTTCACCGACGATGCGCTCACCCTTGATCACTGGCAGCTCGCCCACCAGGGTTTTCACCAACGTGGATTTGCCGGCACCGTTCGGTCCCAGCAGGCCAATGCGCATACCGGGCCGCAAACAGAGATCGACCTTTTTCAGGATAGTGGCACCGTCATAGCCGATATCGACGTGTCGCAAATCCATCAGTGGGTTAGAGCTTTTCTGTGCGGGCTGGAACACAAAATGGAACGGTGAATCGATGTGTGCGGGCGCGATTTTTTCCATGCGTTCGAGTTCTTTCAAACGGCTTTGCGCCTGCCGCGCTTTGGAAGCCTTGGCACGGAAACGGTTGACGAACTGCTGGATTTCCAGCACCCGTCGCTGCTGCTTTTCAAAGGTGGCTTGTTGCTCAGCCAGGCGCGCAGCGCGCTGCACTTCAAACGCCGAGTAATTGCCGCGGTACAGCGTTGCCTTGCAATGTTCGAGATGGATCATTTCATCGGCGACGGCATCAAGGAAATCGCGGTCGTGTGAAATCAGCAACAAGGTGCCCGGATACTGCTTTAACCATTGCTCCAGCCACAGGATGGCATCCAGGTCCAGGTGGTTGGTGGGCTCATCAAGCAACATCAGTTCGGAAGGACACATCAAGGCCTGCGCCAGGTTCAGGCGAATGCGCCAGCCGCCGGAAAAATCACTGACCGGTGTATCGACCTGTGATTGCGAGAAACCCAGCCCATGCAACAGCTGTTCGGCACGACTGCGCGCGGTGTAACCGTGCAAGGCTTCGTAATCCGCCCAGGCACGCGCCTGTGCCGCATCATCGCCTCTGGCTTGCGCCGCCGCGATCGCCGCTTCGGCTTCGCGCAGGCGCACATCACCATCGAGCACATAATCGACCGCGCTGCGGTCGCTGGCAGCGACTTCCTGTGCCATATGGGCAATACGCCACTGTGCCGGCACCGACAGTTCGCCGGCATCGGCATGCAACTCACCACGCAACATGGCAAACAAGCTGGATTTGCCAGTGCCATTCTGGCCAATCACGCCAATACGGCGACCGGGCAGGATGTGCAGGCTGGTGTCATCCAGCAGTAACTGGCTGCCACGGCGCAGGCTGATGTGCGAGAGGGTAATCATGGGCGCGGATTATAGCGGCTGTTTGGCCAGCTGCTGCTTTTCCCGATGCGAGAGGATGCGGATCGCGTATTCGCGCTGGCTGGCCTGTGAACGGTCAGCGGCCTGTTCGTGATACACCAATGTCACCGGCTGGCGGGCACGGGTGTAGCGGGCGCCTTTCCTGCCCTGCCCGTTATGTTCGCGCACACGGCGCTGCAGGTCAGTAGTGATGCCGGTGTAATAGCTGTCATCGGCGCAGTGCAGCAGGTAGACAAACCAGCTCATGCGCGCTCCGGCAGTCTTTCCTGCACCAGCACCCACGGCTTGATGACCACCGCCCAGACCGTGACCTGGCGTGCCAGCCAATCCTGCGCTTGCGCATCGCTCACCTTGCCAATCTGGCCCGAGTCGAGCCAGTCTTTGACCTGCGCCGACTCATCACGGCTGATGGCTTCCGCCACTGCCACCAGGTCGAGGCCCGTGGCCACCGCCACCACATCACCGCGGGCAAAATGCGGCAGCAAGGCTTCCCAGGCAATCGGCGCGGTTTCGCGGATGATCTTGTTGCGCTCATCCGCTTCCTGCTGCTGGAAGAAATCGTCCGCTTCGCTCATCGTTCACCCCTTGGCTACGGCCACAGTATAAAGGTCCCGCCCTTCCCTCGCTGCACCATTTGCCGCACACTGCGCCCTGCACAGCTGCATTCCCGACAGGTTCCCTGGCATGGCATTAAAAGCCACCATTTTCAAAGCCGAACTCACCATCTCGGACATGGATCGCCATCACTATGGCAGCCATGCCCTGACCATCGCCCGCCATCCTTCGGAAACCGATGAGCGCATGATGGTGCGTTTGTTCGCGTTTGCCCGTCATGCCGATGAGGCGCTGCAATTCACCAAAGGCTTATCGACGGAAGATGAACCCGATCTCTGGCAGAAGTCGCTGACCGGCGATATCGACCTGTGGATCGACGTCGGCCTGCCCGATGAAAAGCGCATCCGCAAGGCCTGTAACCGTTCACGGCAAGTGGTGGTGTATGCCTACGGCGGCCGCACCGTGGACATCTGGTGGGAAGGCATCCATGACAGCCTCACCCGTTTTGGCAACCTGCAGGTGTTCAAGCTCGACAAGGACACCAGCGAAGCACTTGCTGCGATGGCCGAACGCACCATGCGCATCACCGCCACCTTGAGCGAGGGCAGCGCCTGGTTCAATGATGAACAGCACGCGGTCACCATCGAGCCCGTGCGTTTATCCGGTGACGATCATGCTCAATGAGCAGCACTTGCTGAAACTGGCGCGCATGCGCATGCCGTTTGGCAAATACAAGGATCGCTTACTGATCGACCTGCCGGAAGAATACCTGCTGTGGTTTGCACGCAAGGGCTTCCCCAAGGGTGAGCTCGGTGAACTGCTCTCGCTCGCGCTGGAAATCAAATCCAATGGCCTCACCGGGCTGATCACCAAGCTGAAAACGGAAAGCCGGTGATCACACCCAAACCGCAAACAGGCATTCCTTACCGCTTGGTGCGCTCACGCCGCCGCTCGGTTGCCATCGTCGTGCATCACGGGGATGTCGAGGTACGCGCACCGAATCGCGTTCCGCTGTACTGGATCAATGCCTTTGTGCAGGAAAAAGCCGACTGGATTGAACGCCGTCTCGCCGAAGAAGCGGAACGCCATACCGAGCGCTACCGCCTGATGCATGGCCATGCGCTGCCGTTCCTCGGCAACCCGCGTGAGGTGCAGATCGAAACGGCCAGCCGCAACCGCATCACGATCGACGACAACCGGCTGCTGATGCAATTACGTGAGACCACCCCGGCCTATACCTTGAAAGCGTTCCAGAAATGGCTGGGCGAACAAGCGCGTGCGTATCTCGTGCCACGCAGTGAACAGTTTGCCCACCAACTGGGTGTGTCGCACAAACTGGCCGCAGTGAATTTCCGCTACACCCGCTCGAAATGGGGGCACTGCACCCATCGCGGTGTCTTGCAGTTCAACCCGCTGATCATGCTGGCGCCTGCCACGGTGGCCGATTACCTGATGGCACATGAAGTGAGCCACCTGCTGCACCCGAACCATTCCAAGGCCTATTGGCAAACGGTGGCCAGTATCTGCCCCGATCATCACGTGCAACGCCGTTGGTTGCGCGCGAATGAATACCGCTTCCAGTTACGGCTGGAGGATTAACGGTTTCCTGAGCGGTTGCCGGAAGGCGATCCCATGCGTTTCGGCGGCTGGTTGCCGCGTTCAACACCACGGTTGCCTGCCGCCGGTTTGCGACGGCGACGCGGCTTGGCAGAAGACGGTTTACTGTCATCCCTGCTGGCGGCATTGCTGTTACCTGCTGCACTGCTGTTGCCTCTTGCCGCACCACCGTTACCGGCATTGCCTTGCGGGCGCGGCCGGCGCCGTTGCTGGGAACGCTCACGCGCCCGCTGTTGTTGCAACACATGCGGCGCAGCCTCGACCGGCGCATTCGGGTCCGGCTCGAAACCGGCCACGATTTCCTGCCGCAGGGTTTGCTTGATCAGGCGTTCGATATCCCGCAGGTAACCGCGTTCATCGGCACTGAGCAATGACACCGCCTGACCGGGACAACCGGCACGGCCGGTGCGACCAATGCGGTGCACATAATCTTCCGCCACATTCGGCAATTCATAATTCACCACCAAGGGCAGTTGCTCGATATCGAGGCCTCGTGCCGCAATGTCGGTGGCCACCAACGCGCGGATTTCACCATGCTTGAAATTGGCCAATGCCCGCGTGCGCGCCGCCTGGCTTTTGTTGCCATGAATGGCCGATGCATCGACGCCGTTTTTTTCCAAATATTCTGCCAAGCGATTGGCACCATGCTTGGTGCGCGTGAACACCAGCACCTGTTCCCAACCGTTACGATGGATGAGGTCGGCCAGCAATTCCGCCTTGCGTGATTTATCCACCGGATGCACCCACTGCTCGACGATTTCGGCCGTGGTATTGCGCGGGCTCACTTCCACCGTGACCGGGTCATGCAGCAAGTCAGCGATCAAGGCGCGGATTTCGGTCGAGAAAGTTGCCGAGAACAGCAGGCTTTGTTTTTGCTCCGGCAGTAACTTCAACACCCGGCGCACATCATGGATGAAGCCCATGTCGAGCATGCGGTCGGCTTCATCCAGCACCAGGATTTCCACATGCCGCAGGTTCACGGCGCCCTGGCCGTGCAAGTCGAGCAAGCGGCCGGGTGTCGCCACCAGGATGTCGACGCCTTTACGCAGGGTGTCGATTTGCGGGTTGATGTTCACGCCACCAAACACCACCGCAGAACGCAGCGGCAAATGGCAGCCATAATCGCGCACGCTTTCCTGCACTTGTGCCGCCAGCTCGCGTGTCGGGGTCAGCACCAGCGCACGCACGCGGCGCCCGTGTTCCTTGGCCTCACTCAGGCGTTGCAGCATCGGCAGGGTAAAGCCGGCCGTTTTGCCGGTGCCGGTTTGTGCCGCTGCCACCACATCACGGCCCTGCAAAATGGGCGGGATGGCCTTGGCCTGGATCGGGGTGGGATTTTCATAGCCCTGGCGGGCGATGGCGCGTAACAGGGGTTCGGACAAGCCGAGGGTATCAAAAGACATTCACGATTTACTCAAGAAAACGCCGCGAGATGCGACAAAACGGTGTAACAGATGGTGTGTCAAACGCAAACTGTGGCGGCAGGATACAGCAAGCGGATGGTGTTGGCTACAAAATAAACAGCCCCGCCGGAGCGGGGCCGTGTTACAGCGTGGCTCAGAACCGGTACAACATGCCTGCTGACAGCATGGTCGCTTCGCTGTCATAGAAGTCGATATCGTTTTCTTCATTGAAATGCGCAACACCAAATACAGCGCGCCAGCCTTTCAAGCCAAACGGCTCCTTGTAGAAAGCGGTGACCGATACCCCCATGCGGGAAGATTCATCAGTATCGAGGAATAACGGGTTGATGCCGTCATACTCATAATTGCCCCAGCTGATATTGCTCAACAGCTCCCATTGATCACCTGCCCAGGTGTGGGTGACCAGCAAGGTGTAGCCATCATTCGCCATGGCCTTGCCGTCAAGGTCACGATCCACAGCCCTGATGGATGGCACCAGCGTCATGGTGTCACCAAGCCTGAACACATAGGCTGCTTCCAGGGATTTCACGGTGCCTTCACGCTGCAGGGTCTGGTATGCGGCAAACGGCACGCCCAGCTGGGTCAAACCGCTCCATTCCTCATCAATCTCGAGTTCCCGCTGGGTATAGGTCAATTCCAGGTTGGTACCAAATACCTTGTCCCAGCTGATGCGGTAGCCGGACGCATTCTGTTTTGTCGTGCTGCGGCTGACGCCAATCACATACGGATCCTTCCAGACTTCCGCCGGTATCTGGCTGTTCAGCAATGCAACGCCGAAAGTACCCACCTGCCCTGCTTCCTGCCGCACACCGAATTGGGTAGCACTGTCAAAGCGCAGGAAATCTTCCAGCAAATTACCGACAAAGAACTGGGTGCGGGACTCACCCAGGGTGTAACGGATTTCGCCTGCAACCATCGGCAGCAACGATGTTTCTGCATCCGGTTCACTGCTGAACGATGACACCTTGGCGTCGGAGAATTCCTGGCCGAAGATGCCCGCCACCATATTGCTCTTCATGTTGACGCCGCCGGCCCCCAGGTTGATATAGCCACTGAAACCGGACTCTTGCGGGATTGGCTCAATGGCCATCGCGGTCACTGGCAGGAAGGCCAGTACAGGAACCATCAATTGCTTTTTCATCATGTCGTTTCCTTGGAAAGGGGGTTGGGGTTGAGCGCCTGTTGCCACTGCCGGTGCCAGAATTGCACCACCGGCTCATTTTTGCCAATCACCATCGGTTGCCGCGTGATGGACAAGCCTTGCTGGCATTCGGCGGCGGCCGGCAAGTCTTCGGTTTCAAATACTTTACCACCAAATTCATAGGCGCTGCGCGCAGCGTCCATGTTCTCGGCGCGCCGGCACACACCGCTGTAATACACAATGGAATGGCCGGGATGCGCGCCCGGTTCGACCCGGATAATCTGCGCGTCTTCCGGATTGGTGATCACCACCGTGCCGGGAAATACCGTGTGAT
>SBFY01000143.1 GCA_006227085.1 Gammaproteobacteria bacterium | reverse complement strand
TGGGGCAAGTGGGGCCGTAACTTCGTGGAATACGGTGTGCACGCTGCCCGTGCTGCCCTCAAGGATGCCGGCGTGCCCTGGCAGGACGTGCAGTTCGTTTCCGGTGCGGCCACCATGCGCTGCGGCTACCCCGGCTATGTGGCTGGCGCCACCTTTGCACAGGCACTGGGCTGGCAAGGCGCACAAGTCGCCACCTCCTATGCCGCCTGTGCCTCCGGCTCACAAGCGCTCGCCGCGGCCCGCTCAAAAATCCTTTCCGGTGAATGTGAAGTCGCGCTGGTCGTGGGTGCCGACACTACCCCCAAAGGCTTCCTGGCCCCTGCCAAGGGCGAACGCCCGGATGACCCGGACTGGGTGCGCTTTCGCTTGGGGATCACCAACCCGACCTACTTCGCCCTGTACGCCCGCCGCCGCATGGGCCTTTACGGCGACACCTCCGAAGATTTCGCGCTGGTGAAGGAGAAGAACTCGGCTAACGGCCTGAATAACCCCTATGCGCGCTACAAGAAAGCCTTCACCGTTGCCGATGTGATGGCCTCGGCGATGGTGGCCGATCCGCTGCACCTGATGGACATCTGCGCGACCAGTGATGGCGGTGCGGCCATCATCGTCTCCAGCCTCGATTACGCCAAACGTATTGGCAAGAAAGACCCGGTACGCATTTCGGCCATTTCCACGGTTACCCCGACCTTCGCCAGCGAAGTGGTGGAAATGCCGGATATCGCTACCGACTCGGCCGTTGCCGCTGAAGCCCACCGCTTCCGCCCGGCGCTGGCGAAAAAAGCCTACGAAGAAGCCGGTATTGGCCCCAAAGACATCAACGTGGCCGAGGTGTATGACCTGTCCACCGCACTGGAGCTGGACTGGTACGAAGACCTCGGCTTTTGTGAGCGCGGTGAAGCCAAGAACCTGGTGCGCCGTGGCGAGACCAAGCTCGGCGGCCGCCTGCCAGTGAACCCCTCCGGTGGCCTGGCCTGTTTTGGTGAGGCAGTACCGGCGCAGGCACTGGCACAAGTGTGCGAGCTGACCTGGCAATTGCGTGGCGAGGCGGAAGGTCGCCAAGTGGCTAATGCCCGTGTTGGCATGACCGCCAACCAGGGCCTGTTCGGCCATGGCAGCTGCGTGATCGTCAAGCGCTGACACCTGCCCCGGAAAAGGCCGGCCCATGCCGGCCTTTTTCATGCGCCGTTTTTTCCACCCCCAGGCTTGCGGCATACTGGCAGCGCCCCATCCTTCAGGACAGCCCATGAACTTTTGCAGCCATTGCGGTCACAGCGTCACCTGCCGGATCCCGGACGGCGATAACCGCCTGCGCTGCGTCTGCGATGCCTGCGGCACCATCCATTACGAAAACCCGAAAGTGCTGGTGTCGGTGATGGCCAATGTCGGTGACCGCCTGCTATGGGTACGCCGCGCCCAGCCCCCTCGCGCCGGCTACTGGTTTATCCCGGCCGGATTCATGGAGCACGGCGAATCGCTACAGGAAGCTGCCGCTCGCGAGTTCGCTGAAGAAACCGGCATTATCCTGCCCCCCGAGGCCATGCAGCTCTACGCCGTTGGCAGCCTCGTCAGTATCAACGAAGTGTATGTCGCCTTCCGCACCACATTGGAGCATGCGAATTGCAAGCCCAACGCGGAAGTCAGTGAAATCCGGCTATTTAGCGAACCCGAACTGCCCTGGGAGAGTCTCGCATTCCCGGAAATTGCCGACCAGGTTCGCTGTTTTTACCGGGAAGTCCGTGAAGGCCGTTTCGGGATCTACCTGGGCGAGTATCGCGCCAGCCATGACCCTGCTGGTGACAAGGTAATCCGGGTCGACGGCTGATCCGGCCCGCGCTTGGCGACCTGCCGTTTTATCGTCATACTGGCCAATACCTATAACAATAACGATACGAACGGATTCGATGCTCCGGCTTATCCATCACCTGTTGGTCATGTGCGTTGCAGGCTGGCTGCTTGCCAGCCCGTCATGGGCCAGTATTGCGTTACCCGATGAAGATGCCGCTGGTGCGATTCGCATACTGGACCATTGGGAGGTCGGCTATTCCGACACCGCCAGTTGGCAAGCCGTATTGGCTGACCCCTCGCTGGCAGGATTCCATGCCTACAACAGCGCAAAAGATTTCAGGCGCGCCAAAAACAACTGGTTTCGCTTCAACATCACAAACCACAGTGACGCGCCCATCACGCGCATCATTGATTTTGATGTCAACCTGCCCAATGAGATTGAACTGTTTTACCAAACACAGGCAGGTGATATCACACACCATCTGGCGGGCAGCGATTACCGTTTCGATATACGCCCCATCCCCTATTACCGTTTCCACGCCTTGCCGGTCAATATCCCGGCACAGGAAACACTGACGGTATTCCTGCGCATCAAGAATGATTACCTGGCTCCTGTAAATCCGTTACTGCGCACACAAACAGGCTTCTACAAGCAAACCCAATTTGCTGCATCCGTATCGCATACGTTCATGGGTGTGATGGTGGGCGTGTTGCTGTACTTGTTGTTTGTGATCCTGCATAGCCGCGAATATAAAACCCTGACGGAATGCTGCCTGTTCATAGCCAGTGGCATTGCCACGGTATACATCTTCAACGGCTTTGCTTTCATGCGCCTGCCGGACGACCCCGACACCCAGAAAACACTGTTTTGCATCGTGCTGGCCGTTTTCCTGGGCTTATACCCATTGCTGGTTCGCCAGATTTTCGACACCCCATCCCAATATCCATCAATCAATAAAGGGTTGCTGGTATTTTCGGTAACGGCCTTCTCCGGGATTTTCACCTGGACACTCATACCATTCCACATGGTCGTTCACCTGCTGAGCCTGCTGTCACTGGCCCTGGGAATCTTCCTGGTGACAACGGGCATTTACATGATCGCCCACAAGCATCCTGTAGGCTGGCCGGTCACCATTGCCATGAGCACCTTCCTGCTGATGTCAACCGCATCCGCCCTGGGCGGTTCACCCAACATACCGACCAGCGTTTTCATCCGCTACGGCTATGAGTTTGGCCTGACCATGCAGTGCCTGGTATTGGCATTCGTGGTATCCGACCGCATCCGGCAATACCGCAGCACTGCCGCCATACAAACACAGCAGGCGGAAATTGCCGCCGCCCAGGCTGCTGCCAAAAGTGATTTCCTCGCACGCATGAGCCATGAAATCCGCACGCCGATGAACGGCATCATCGGCATGCTGGATATGCTGGAAAATACCCGGCTGACCGATGAACAGCGCAAGTACCTGGACATCACCCACACCGCATCCAACAGCCTGCTGCACATCATCAATGACATTCTCGATTACTCAAAAATCGAAGCCGGCAAAGTGGTGCTCGAAAACATTGCCTTTGACCCGGTCAAGGAAGTCAAACGCATTGCCGGCATCATCCAGCCGCAAGCTGAGCAGAAGAATCTCTGGTTCCGCCTGTATTTTGATGATCGCATTCCGCCACTGGTCAACGGCGACCCGAATCGCCTCGCACAAATCCTGGTTAACCTGCTATCCAACGCATTGAAATTCACTGAACAAGGCGAAATCCGTCTCGAAGTAACGGTGCGTGCGGCCGGCAAGAATCCTGCGGGACAAGAGCGTGTCACGCTGGGCTTCCTGATTTCGGACACGGGTATCGGCATTTCACGCGAACAACAGGAAACCCTGTTCACAGCCTTTACCCAGGCCGATAGCCGGATTACCCGGATTTACGGCGGTTCCGGATTAGGCCTCACCATCTGCAAGGAACTCTGCCAATTGATGGGCGGTCATTTGCATCTCACCAGCCAACCCGGCCAAGGCACCAGCGTGCAAGTGAGCCTGCCGTTTGTGATCAGCAAGAAAAGCCCGGGCACCGGCAACACCCAGGAAATGCTGGCCTTGCCTGACCTGACCGGTATGAATGTCTTGCTGGTGGAAGACAACCCGATTAACCAGCAAGTGATCGAACACATCCTGGCCACACTCAAGGTGAATTACACCGTTGCCGAAAATGGCCAGGTGGCACTGGAGATCATGCAGCAATCACCATCTTTTGATGTCGTCCTGATGGATTGTGAAATGCCGGTGATGGATGGGTTTACGGCTACCCGCCACATCCGTGAACAAGAAACACCGCAGGGACATCACATCCCCATCATTGCCTTGACCGCACACGCCATCGATTCCTACCGGCAACGCTGTTTCGAATGTGGTATGGATGATTACATTGCGAAGCCGGTGCGCCTGCAGCAGCTGGCCAAAATCCTCAATCACTGGTCAGGAAAAAAGCAGGGACGCTGAAGCCCGCAACACCCTGGCCAATACCTCGATCGGGATAGCATCAAACGGCAGGATTGCCCGCCATCACCGACAGCACCTGACCATCCAGCAAACGGTGCACTTGCATGCTGTGCACGCGGAAGACGGTACGGCTGATTTTCCAGGCACCCTGCTCACAACGGTACTCATCGTGATAGAAACCCCCTAACTGGGTCAGGGTGTTTTCTTCGGTATTGATCAGGTAATAGAACAGGCCCCAGATACCTTCTGCTGTATCAGCGCTGGTGATACTGATTTCAGGGTTCTGGCCATGATGCATTTCCACCATGTGCGGATGGCAACCCACTTTTTCAAACAGCGCCACCAAGGCATCGCGATGCTGGAAGGTACCCACCGCGCCGTAATCGATATGGGCATCCCCATCGACAAAACACTCGCGCATGATATCGACCTGCTTGGTATCACAGGCACGAAAATAGCGGTGTTTCAATTGGCGAATAGCCTCAATGGCTTCAAGCCGGGCAATGCGTGTTTCCAGATCCATGTATCACCTGTGGAGTGCTCAATACGTTACATCAAGAATGGGTCGATTGCTGTTCCATGTGCGCGATCATCCGGCGAATGCCTTCTTTCCAGTCAACCCGTGTTTTCCCGATAGCTGCGTGCATGGCGGCCGGATCAATTTGCAAACTGCCAAACGCTTGCGGGTTATCACGGTATGCTGCGGCCAAGCCAGTCAGCTCACCGATATACGCACACCACTCCTCAATGCTGACCGGTTCACCGCCAAAATTCAGGGTGGTGGCCGGCACTGTGGCAGCGGACAACAAATAAGGCACCTTGTCGATAATATCGTCTTCATGGATCGGGTTATACGTGTTTGGTCGCTCCGGGTGCACATCAATTGGCATGCCCGCTTTCATCATCTGCCAATGGAACCATGGCCAACCACCATTATTCCCATACGGCACACTCAAGCGTGCAATCGTGGTGGGCAAACCAAACTCCCTGGCCGCAAACCGGACAACCGATTCAGCCGCGATCTTGCTCAAGCTGTAGGTAGGAAACATGGCACGATGGTTATCACCGAGTGGCGCATCTTCGGCATGTAACTGCTGCCCTGTGTAGGCATAGACCGCTGTCGATGAAAAATGCACAAATGCCCTGGCTTTCCGGCAATGGGACATCAACCGACCAACGCCCTCTGCATTCGCTTTCAGGTCATAACCAAAATCACCGCTTTTCACCACCGCCATGTGCACCACATAGTCGACATCCTGCGGGATTGCCGACAGGTCATCACCGGCCAGGTCGGCGGCGACAGGAATGGCACCGGCTGCCTCAACGCGCTGGCGATCACGTGTCTTGGCGAAACGGGCCAAGGCATAAACGGTGGATCGGGGGGACAAGGACTGAATTAAGGGGAAGGCTACCTGGCCAGTCGCGCCGGTAACCAGGATACGGGCGCCATCCAGGGGGGCGGGTGTCATCATGGGATTCTCCGTGCCACGCATGACACATCATCATGCCATGCATATTGTACGCACAGATTGGCACAGCAGGCCTTTCCCTCCATCACCCGAACGGGCGGGAAAGGCCAGTACAGCGGGACTCAGATACCGTCGCAGTGCATCAGCAGGTCATCGTCATCACAATGACGGCAACCCGGTTCAGCATCGGTATCATCAAAATAACTGCCATTGGGCTTGCGGATAATCATGCCCATGCAATCGCTGCTGCCGGTCAAGGCAAAAAACTGCGTCCATGCACTTTCATCGGCACGGGCAGCAACATGCGTAAAGGTATAGATACTGGCCATCGTCGGCTCCTCCTGCTGATCGCTCCATCCAGTGCATTGTGCGCCTGGAATCCTGCCAATCACAGTAATGCAAGTTCTTTGCCAACTCGTGACAAGCTCGTTTCAGCGGCATGACAAGCCTCTACAGCCGCACGCATGCACCATTAGCGTGCACGCGCACCACCACTGTTCGCTATGGCACAATACCCGCTGTTTCGGGGATCCATGCGTGACAAAGCACTCACCTACACAGCCACCAAGCCTGCTGGCAAGCCTGACTATCATCGTCCTGGCTGGCGCCGCCGTGATGCGCTACTGGTTAACCACCGATCTCGCACTGTTCGGGGATGAAGCCTTCTATTGGCTGGAGAGCCGGCACCCGGATTGGGGCTATAGCGATGTCCCCCTGCTGACTCCGTGGCTGGTCGGGCTCGGCAGCACCTGGCTGGAGGGTTACCAGGGCGTCCGCCTGTTGTTTGTGGTACTGGGCAGCCTGATTCCTGTTGCTGTGTGGTGGCTGGCGCGCGCCATCCACGGCGATCGCCATGCCCTGCTCAGCGCCCTGGCCTGCCTGGCCGTACCGTTACTGGCTGGCATGGGCGTACTGGCCCTGCCCGATGTGCCATTGGTACTGGCCAGCACCCTGGTACTGGGCATGGCGGTACGCTGCGAACAACAGCCGGCCTCACGGGCTCACTGGGTCATCCTGGGCGCCCTGATGGCCATGGGGTTCCTGGCCCACTACCGGTTCGTGCTGCTGCCCCTGGCCTTGTTGCTGGCCAGCCTCAGTCAACCGGCAACACGCCGGTTATGGCGAACGGCCAATCCATGGATCAGTTGCGTCATCGCCATGGCAGGCGTGCTGCCCACGCTGTGGTTCAACCTGCAGCAGGACTATGCAGCCATCGGTTTTCATTTCAACCAGCGTCACCCCTGGCAGTTCCAGGCAGAAGGCCTGATGTATCCGGTCATGCAAGCCGTCGTGATTTCACCACTGATGCTGCTGGCCTTGCTTGCCGCCAGCCTGCCGCTCTGGCGTGCCTGCCAGCAAGGGCAAGCCGGTGCGCGATTGCTGGCCATGACCAGCCTGCTCTACCTGGGTGTCTTTGGTTTGCTGGCACCATGGACTGACCAACGCAGCACCAATATCCACTGGCCATTGACCGGCTACATCCCGTTACTGGTGTTCTTGCCACTGCTGTTCCTGCCAGCGGGTAGCGACCATCGCCATACCCAACGCACATGGCTGGGCATCCTGGTGCTGGGATCAGGATTCGCCACTAGCGCACTGGGTGGATGGTGGCTGCACAGCATGCATCGCCTGGACAGCCTGCCTTACCCTGTCCAGCGTCACATCACTGCCAATATGGCCGGCTGGAACGATATCGCAACACGCGTGGCACCGTTCCAGGACCAGGTCTTCGTGACTGATAATTACTACCTGGCTGCACAGCTCGCCTTCGAGTTAAAGCGCACGGAAGGCATCCTCACGTTTGATCATGACAAAGCTGTGCGCGATGGACGCCTGCGCCAGCTGGCGCTATGGGACTGGCTGGCGCAAGACCGATGGCCGGACACCGCTATCGCCGTCATTGAACACTCCCGCTACAACGCCGAAGAGTGGCCAGGCATCGCGGATACCCTGTGCCGCCGTTATCCGCACTTGCGCACGCTGGAACACTTTGAGCAATTCCAGGGGAAACGTGACATTGTTGTGCTGTCCCTGAATGACCATGGACAAACCAGTCACTTTTGCGAACCCCTGATTGACGGCTGGGTGGATAGCGTCAACCAGCAAGGGCAGCAATGGCAATGGCGCGGCTGGTATAGCCATCCCAGTGGTATCGAGAGCGTCAGCTTGTTATTGGATGGCAGCCCGATTGCCACTGCGCAGTACGGCATTGAACGTGCGGATGTCAGCCAGGCCCTGGGCAAGCATGCGTCGCCGGAGATGCCATTTGTCGGCTTCACCCTGTCCTGGGACAGCCGTGATACCACGCCCGGGTGGCACCGCCTGCAGCTACTGGCGACCAGCCGCTCCGGCAAACAGGCGATCCAATGGGAACAGTGGTTTGAGCAGGAGCCTCACTGATCCTGGTAACGATCCTTGGCCGTTTGCTGCAAGGCGCCTTCCAATTGCTTCGCTTTATCAATCTGTTTTTGCTGTGGCGCCAGGATGTTTTCGGTGTTGTTGTGACGGGACATCTTTTCCTTGTCCGCACCACACGCTGCCAACAACAGCACCGCACTCGCCACAACGATCATGTGTTTCATCACGCACCCCTCTTGGTCAGGTGGGTCTAGTATAGGCAAAAAAAGAGGGGGCTGATGCCCCCTCTCCCAATCCAGTCCCCGTTGGTTGCTTTTCAGCCCCTTTTCTTCAACTTCAAGGGGATGCCATCGGCCGGCCGCGGCAACGGCATGGACAGCATTTCCGGATGATAGTTGGGCGGCGTGTTGTATTCATACTTCAGCAGGAACTGGTGCATGAAACACTTGGCCAGCATGTTCGCGAAGTGCATGCCAATACACTTGTGGGCACCGCCACCGAAGGGCACATAACAGAAGCTGTGGTTCTTGTGCTCGTTACGCGCCGGGCTGAAACGCTCCGGATCAAACTTGTCCGGATTGGTCCAGTATTCGGGCATGTGGTGGTTATACGTCGGCGGCAGGAACAGGATCGTATTGGCCGGCACCCGGTAACCACCCAGTTCACACTCGCGAATGGTGCGGCGCGTCATCAATGGCACAGAAGGATAGAGACGCAGTGATTCATGGAACACCATGTCGGTGATTTTCATGCTATCGAGGTCGTCATACGTCATCATCGGCTTGCCGAGCGCCAATGACTCCTCACGCATCTTCTGTTGCCACTCCGGATGCTGGGCACTGTAGTACACCATATGGCACAGCGCACTGGTGGTGGTGTCGTGTGCAGCGAACAGCAGGAACGTCAGCTGGTTGAGGATTTCCTCGTCACTGAAATATTCGCCATTCTCGTGTTTTTCCTTGCACAGGAACGAGAACGTATCCTTGCCATCACCGGCACGGCGTACCGGGATCATTTCCTTGAACAACTGGCGCAGGTAGCGCACGCCTTCCTTGCCCTTGTGCCACTTCAGGCCAGGCATATCCATGCGAATCAGGCCCAGCAAGCCTTCCGAGCTGTCCAGGAAAGCCTGGCTCATCTTGTCGGCTTCGGCACCGATTTCCATGCCGACGAAAATCGTCGCACCCACATCCAGCAGGGTTTTCTTGATGCTCGGGAAAAACACCAGCGGCTCGATGTGCTCCCACTGGTCGAGGTGATGTTTCATGACCGGGTTCATCATGTCGACGTAGCCGCGCATGGCGTCATTCTTGAAAGCACCCTGGAACATGCGACGCTGGATCTTGTGCTCGTCAAAATCCTGCAACAGGATCGTGTCCGGGTACATGCCACCCAATTGCTTGGCATAACCCATTTTGGTCGAGAAATTCTTGTCACGGTCCAGGTAGACCTGTTGGTAAAGATCACCGCCCACTACCAGCAAGCCATTCTGGCCGCCCATGCGGATCCGCGACACCGGACCAAAACGCTTGTAGTGGTCATCCACCGTCGCGTAGACATCCTTCATGATCGGGATGGCCTTGCCCACCCACGGCAAGCCGTATTCACCCGGGATATGGTCAAGATCCTTGTTATCGGGCTGCTGGGTATAGTCCAGGGAAGTCGCTGTGCTCATGGAGGGCTCCTGTCAGTCCACAGGGCGTGGACAGTTTTTATGTTACAGACAGGAGGAAATGTACCTTAGGTGCCCCGGACCTTGTTTGCGGCAAGTCAAAGAAGGGGCAGGACGGGCTGTTCAGGCCGAAACCGGCTCCAGCACGGGACGCAGCAAGCGGTCCAGCATGGCCCTTAAAGCGGGCTCATCCGTCGCCACCCGGCTCGGCGTCGCCATGAACGAGAGCAGCAGGCGAGCCACCCACTCAATGATTTCGGCCAGCTCCAGGGTGGCCGTGGGTGAGTCACCCCGCCCCGATAGTTCAAACGGCCTGGCCACGACGGGCCAGATCAGGGCGGCCACTTCCTCAGAAGAAATGCACAGCCGGCTGATCAGGTTGGCACCTCCTTCCGGGCCCATGAAACTGCTGTAAAGCGGGGACTTGGGGACCTCGCGCAGGATCAACAACACGCCCTCCACCATGAAATCAGCGAAATCATTGATGGCACCCAGCTGTTCATCCAGCATTCCCAGCAATGCAATGGCATCTGACATGACCACGCCACTCAGCACTTCATCACGGTTCCTGAAATAGCGATACACCGTTGTCCGTGAGACCTTGGCTGCCTTGGCCACATCTTCCACCGTGGTTTTGGCAATACCCTGCTGCTCATAACAATGGCGGGCAGCATCGAGGATCTGCTCACGCGCCTGCTCCCCGGATTCAATCCTGCTACCCGTACCCCAGCGCATACTGTCCATGACGTCAGGCATCCGGCTACCCTGTTTTTTTCTTGAGCACGACAACCAGGGGATCCACTGCCAACCCTTCTGGCAAAGTTCCCTCTCGTATCATTTTCTTGATTTTGGATCGGGATGCAGGATCTCCTTGATCAGCAGCACGGCACAACCAATAGGCATATTGCTCTCGATCTTTCGGAACACCATTACCTGCAAAGTACATGCGGGAAACCAGCAAGCAAGCTTCCAGGTTACCTGCCTCTGCCAGCGGAAGCAGCAACCCAAGAGCCTCTGCGTACCGCCCATCCTTGAACAATTTTATTCCCTGCCAAAGCCCTGACATTATCGAGACCCTGCATGCAAGTCGTTAAATACAAAAGTCCTCTTGCGATACAACGCTTTTGCATTAGCAATCCTGGTTGAAAACCCATCGGAAGCAATCAAGCCCTTGTCCTTCAAAATCAGGCTCTCGGTGATTACATTCACTGGGTCCAAATCGCATTCACGACAAGCCTCATTGCCACAGGCGAGTGCCTTTTCTTTCAATACATCCACATCAGAAACCGAAAGCTCAAATACCGAGCCCAAAGGAAGCTTTTTCCGCCAATCATGGCAGCACAGGTAATATTGGCCTTCCTGCGAAATAAACAGCGTCATAAAAGGAAGCGGGCACTGCAAACTCACGCCAAGGGTCTCAGCCATACGAAGCGCCTCATGCCTGAAAACCCCACTGTCTTCGTGGTAGTAATTACCACGAGACAAGGCGCCACCACGATTGTTTTCATCCGCCAAATAAACTTTTTCAACCCCGATGGATTTCCAGAATTGCTTGATCTCGGAAAGCTTACTCTCATTGATATCGTTTTGAACGACTGCAATCCATGTTTCACATCGACCATCATTTAATTCAATAAAATTTTTAATATTTTCAACAACTGGCAAGAATTCAAGGTTATAAACTTCCTCATAATCATCATATAGAGCACCGGCATTAAAACTGATTTGTGATAAACCTGCATCCAGAAGCTGGGCTGATAATGACCGGGTCAATAATGCGGCATTCGTATTGATACCTGACCGGAATCCCGCGCGACACACTTCGCCCACAAAATACACCAAATCCTCATGCATCAATGGCTCACCAAATCCGGCAAAATTAACCAATAATTCCTTGTTATATTCCAGCAACCTGTTCATGGCCTGGGCAAACACTTGCCGACTCATTTTTCCCAAGGGAGGCATTTTATCGCGAGGACAAAATGTGCAAAGCGCATTGCAACGATTGGTGATTTCCATATCAACCACTCGCCGCCTTATTTGATCAATGACTTGTGCTGCCTTTAGCTCATTCATATGCCATTATCCCTGAATAAAAACAGGGGCAATAAGCCCCCGTTTTTTGATCACCCGATAGCAACACCCTTACTGCAATCGCTCGATCTTGAGCGGGAGGTTGTCGCCCGGCT
>SBFY01000161.1 GCA_006227085.1 Gammaproteobacteria bacterium | reverse complement strand
GCTTCGCAGGAAGTGCATAACATCGCCATCGCACTCGGCGTTGATCCCGGTTCTGATGATTTGAGTGGCCTGCGTTACCACAAGGTCTGCATCCTTGCCGATGCCGACTCGGATGGCTTGCATATTGCCACCTTGCTGTGTGCCTTGTTCGTGCGCCATTTCCGTCCCTTGGTCATGGCCGGTCATGTCTATGTGTCGATGCCGCCCTTGTATCGCATCGATGTGGGAACGGAAGTGTTTTACGCACTGGATGAAGCCGAAAAACAGGGCACCCTTGATCGCATCCAGGCTGAAAAGAAGCGCGGCAAGATTAATGTGCAGCGTTTCAAGGGGCTGGGGGAAATGAACCCATCGCAATTGCGCGAGACGGTGATGGATCCTGACACGCGCCGGCTGGTACAGCTGGAAATCACGGCTGGCGATGGTACCGAGCAACTGCTGGACATGTTGCTGGCCAAGA
Organism: Gammaproteobacteria bacterium; assembly: GCA_006227085.1. Lineage (GTDB taxonomy): Bacteria > Pseudomonadota > Gammaproteobacteria > Pseudomonadales > M0112 > M0112. The sequence continues at coordinate 4,079 of SBFY01000161.1, read as the reverse complement.
AGCGCGCCCCTGACCGCAAGGATTGGCTGGAACAGAAAGGCAATCTGGCTGAAGTGGGCTAACTTGATTCGCTAGCCCATCCCTGGCTTTTTAACGACGCAACAATCGCACCAGCAATTTGTGGGTGTAATCGTAGGCGCCAGCGTGCTCGCTGCGGCGGGCGCCCGCCACATGCAAGATGTGGATGGAATACTTGCGCAGGAAATCAAACAGCTGTTGTTCCGCTTTCTCGATATCCAGTTGCTTGCCATCAATGGCCAGGTGCGGTTTGCTGTGGGCCCGGCAAAAACGCTCGGCCAGCTCTGCATCACCGCGCATACCGCCGAAGTGGATAATCAGGGTGCCATCGCTGCCAGTCACATTGTCACGCATGCTGTCTTCGTAATCGGCACTGCCGGATTCCGTTAATGGGTAATGGCCGGGAATGTCGCCATCTTCCGCTCGCCGGCCTTGTGGGCAGTAGCCGCCGCAAGGTGTTCCGGTGTCGAGTGCGGCATCGAGCGCGCCGCGACCCACGCCGGTCTGGCCGCTGCTGATGATTTTCGGTCCGTGTTCACTCATGGCTGTCTCCTGCTGATGGATCACGGCGATGGCCTGCCGCGCCCTGATGGTGCTGTAACCAGTATCGTACCGCTTCGTACAGGCGACGCAAGCTGACAGGCTTGCTGATGTAGTCATCCATGCCGGCGTTCAGGCAATGCTGGCGGTCGGATGTCAGTGCATTCGCGGTTAATGCCATGATGGGGATGCCGGCGCGTTGCGGGTCGCTCATGGCACGAATGGCCCTGGTGGTTTCAAAGCCATCAAGGACTGGCATCTGGCAGTCCATCAGGATCAGGTCCGGCACATGTTCGCGCAGGATGTCGAGGGCTTCTGTACCGTTATTGGCGGTGAGGACGGACAGGCCCAGTTGCTTGAGCATGTTCATAATGACCAGCTGGTTGACGCTATTGTCTTCCACCACCAGTACGCACCCTTGCAGTGTGGCCAGTTCAGTGTGTGCGTCGGTGGCTGCAGCGCGGGTGGTTTCCTCGCGGGCATTGCAGCTGAACAGGATCCGGAACGATGTGCCTTTGCCCAGGGCGCTGGTCACCTCAATGCCCGCGCCCATCAGGTCACAGAGGCGGTGGGTGATGGCCAGTCCCAGTCCCGATCCGCCGAATTGCCGGCGTGTACCGCTGTCGATTTGCTGGAACGATTCAAAAATGCTGCCAATCTTGTCGACCGGTATACCGATGCCGGTGTCCGTGACCACCAAGGCAAAATGCAGGGATGCGTCATGGGTAGGCAATGCTTCTGCCGCCAGTGTGATAGAGCCGGTGTTGGTGAACTTCAGGGCATTGCCGAGCAGGTTCACCACGATCTGCCGGAAGCGCGTTTCATCAAGATAGACAGCAGTGTTGTCGAGTTGCTTGTCGACGACCAGGGAAAGTTCCAGTCCTTTGCGTGCAGCGGCCATTCCGAAGGTGCCCAAACAGCGCGATAGCATCTCATGCAGGTTGAAATAATGCGGCTCAAGCACCATCTTGCCTTGCTCAATCCGGGAAAAATCCAGGATGTCTTCAACAACCGATAGCAAGTGACGTGTTGACTCAATGGCAATATCAACTTGTTGTTGCTGGTTACGATCCAGCGACGAATGGCGCAACAATTCCAGCATGCCCAGTGTGCCATGCATGGGGGTGCGTAATTCGTGGCTCATGACAGCGAGGAAATTCCCCTTGGCTTGGCTGGCCTGCTCGGCATCTTCCCGGGCCTGCTTGAGTTCAGCGATGGTGTTGCGCAAGGTTTTCTCATGGCTCTCGATGCTGTCGGCCATATTGTTGATGCCGCGTTGTAGCTGGCCAATGTCCCCGTTGCCTTGGACTTGGGTGCGTGCTCCCAGGTGACCGCTTTCAAGTCGCCCCACGACATGAGTGATTTCTTCCAGTGGTTGGACAATGCGGCGACCGATCAGCCATGCCATCGCCGTGGCCAACAGTAGTACCGATAATCCGATGGCTATCGCAATCATGACAGAGCGACGTTGTGCCATACGGGTGGGCACATCAGAGACGGCAATCGAAACACTACCGAGTTTGCGCGCGCCGGAAGGCGTGCCAGCGGCAGCGTGCGGATCAAGGATTGGTTGTATCACCGATTCGGTAAAAAAGCGTGTCCCGAACAAGGTGCGGTCATGGGTGGTTGCTTGTGCCAGCACTTTACCTTGGTCATCCTGCAGGGCAATGGCAATGATGTCCTGGTCCAGGGTGTTGCGTAACAGGGCATCAATGGCAGAGGTGTCACCGGTGATCAGGGAATATTCACTGGCCGCGGCAATTTGCCGTGCGACCCGTTGGCCCTTGTCATCGAGGTGGGCATCAATAGTCCCTACCTGGCCGACGACAAAGTAGCCGGAGAGGATGACAAAGATCAGCATGGCAGGCACCAGGGCCAGCCAGGTTGCCTGCGTGCGGATTCCGGGATTATTCCAGTGTCTCATGGGCGCGCCCTGTGGGAGGTGACTCTTGTTGCATCAGTGTTCGGGTAAGGGTGGCTTCATCGGGTAAGACGAGGTTCAGCGACTTGGCCACGCGTTGGTTGATGTGTACCGAAAAAGTGGTGGGATAGCGCGCTTCCGTTACGCTGCCATCTTCCAGCCAGGTGCGGATGATCTGTTCGGTTTCCAGGGTGTATTGATCCACACTGGTATCCGCCGCAGCCAATACCCCGGCGCGCACGTAAGCCGCATCCATGCCGATGACCGGCTTTCCTTGCCGGTAAGCGCTGAGCAGGATGCTGCGGATGGTGTCCGGTGTGATCGCACCCAGCTGGTTAAAGGCCAGGATGGCATCCGAGCGATCCAGCATGGGCTGCAATGCCTTGATGGCATCGTGTTGGCTCGCGCCCCACGATAAGGAGTGCAATTCCATGGTATCGCCTGCTAATTGCAGCGCTTGTGACAATTGCGCGTGGTGCAGTTCATGGAAGGGAATAATCCAGTGGCGGGCAGCAGGCAAGACCAGCTGTGCCAATCGCCATTGGCGTTCCATCGGTGCGCCTGAAAACAAGGCAGTGACGGGGGCGTCCGGTGACGGGAGCTGTTGGCGTTTTTCGGTAAACAGCATGGGGTCGACGTGCACGGCAATCGTGAGATGGTAGTCGTCGGGCCAGGCCTGCAAGGCTTGTAACTGCTGGTCGCCAAGGATCAGCAGGATGCGGTATGTGCTGGCCTCGGGTGTGCCGGCAGGAAGGGTGTCGAGGACACGGATCGATTGCTGGAAATTTTGTTGCTTGATGTCAATTTGTTGCTGGAAGGCCAGACCAGCGCGGTTGTCGCCAGGGGTTAATACATCAATGCGAATGGATTCGGGGCTGGGCGATGCCATGACAAGGCCGCTGGTGGCCAGCAAGAGCCACCAGAGCATCGTCCATGAAGCGGTCAAGGCATCCTTTTTCATTACATGGGCTATCGGTCAGAGTCGTAATTCGGCTTGGATGAATGCACGTACATCGTCTTCGTATAAATTGTCGCTGAAAATATCGCCTTCATGATCCAGCCGGTTTTGCCCGATCAGGGCCACTTCCAGTTCACTGTTCGCCATCCGGAACGTTTTTGCAATGCGCATGTCGAGACGACTGAAATGCTTGGAGTTGATATTGTCCGCATAGTAATAGGTTGCAGAGCATTCCCAGTTGCCGGGCAGCCGGATATGGCCGTACAGACTGGCAGCGTGTTCAGGGGTGAACAGTGTTTCCCGCCAGAAGAATCGTTCGGTATCCACATCAATGTAGGCATACGTTGCCCGCAAGTGCACATTGCTGGTGGGGCGGTAATGTAATTCTGTTTCGACACCGTCGTGTGTCACTTCGGCGAAGTTATTCGGTGAGAAATTACTCAGCGTCAAGCCTTGTGAGATAAGGTCTTCGAGTTTGTCGTGGAAGAGCTTGATATCCACTTGTGCGCCGGCTTGCGGGAAGTTGCCGAAATAGCCGAATTCCTGTGACTGGATGCGCTCATTCTCGAGTCCGCCAGGAGCCTGTGCTGTGGCAAAGTAACGGGCTGACCGGTTGCCGAGAACCGTCGGACTCAAGCCATA
>SBFY01000193.1 GCA_006227085.1 Gammaproteobacteria bacterium | reverse complement strand
TCATGCTCTTCGACGAACCGACCAGCGCGCTGGACCCGGAAATGATCAACGAAGTGCTCGATGTGATGGTTGAACTGGCAACCGAAGGCATGACCATGATGGTCGTGACCCATGAAATGGGCTTCGCCCGCAAGGTTGCACACCGTGTGATCTTCATGGATCAGGGCAGCATCGTCGAGGATGCGACCAAGGATGAGTTTTTTGGCACACCGCGCTCGGAACGAGCCCAGATTTTTCTTTCGAAGATTCTCAGCCACTGAACAATCTTGCCTAACAAAAAAGCCGGCGTTTGCCGGCTTTTTTATTGCGTCACGTCAGCTCAAGCAGCCGAAGCGGTTTCTTTCAAGAGCGCTTCGATGGCTTTCTCGACCGATTCCGGTGAGGTGGCCGGGGCAAAACGCTCGCGCACCACGCCATTGCGGTCGACCAGGAATTTGGTGAAATTCCATTTGATGCCTTCGCTGCCGAGCACGCCGGGGGCGGCTTTCTTCAGGTGCTTGAACAAGGGTGAGGCATTGTCGCCATTGACCTCGACCTTGGAGAACATCGGGAAGGTGACGCCGAAATTCAGGGTGCAGAATTCGGCAATTTCGCGATCTTCGCCCGGATCCTGGCCGCCAAACTGGTTACAGGGGAAACCCAGCACGCTGAAACCCTGGTCCTTGTACTTCCCGTACAGGTCCTCAAGCCCCTTGAACTGGGGGGTGAAGCCGCACTTGCTGGCCGTGTTGACGACCAGCAGGACCTGGCCCTTGAAATCAGCGAGGGATTTGTCCATGCCATTGATGGCGGTGCAGTGAAAGTCAAAAATCGAGCTCATGCGGTCAATCCTTTGCGGCAGGCGTGGCCTGGTCTTGATTATAGGTATAGTAGGTTTTTGCGTCCCCTGCTGAGGCAGGGGATAATTGGCAAATATCTTACCCGACGATATCACGATAAAGAGGGAACTATGTCACGTCATGACTCCGTGCTGTTGCCGACTGACGAAGGGTTGCACCACCAGATTGCTGACACCTTTGGCAGCGTGGCGCAGGCCGATCGCAGCTGGGCTGAAAAGATCTGCGCCTCCATTGGCCGCAAGGATGGCAAGTTGCAGGTGGGGTTTGGCCTGGGCAAGTACATCAACCGCAATGTCATGGATGCGTATGGGGGTATTTCCCGTGGCAAGGAGCAGTGGACGGTACGCGCCAGCCGCCAGCTCTGGCCAGAGCCGGATGTGACCATTGTCGGGCCGCTGCGTTACCACATCGTCGAGCCCTTCAAGAAAGTGCGGTTTATCCTTGAGGAAAATGCCATCCAGCCAATCGCATTCGAGCTGGTGTTCGACGGCACCCAGATCCCGCCCTTCATGGAAAACCACGAATTCCGCCGTCAACTGGGTGGTTACCGGGTCCAGAATGACCTCTGCCGCTACCATCAGGTAGGGGTGCCGGAAGGCTGGGTCAAGGTGGAGGGTAAGGTCTATGAGGTGAACCCGCGCGATTGGTACTGCACGCGTGACCATTCCTGGGGCTTGCGCTATGGCGTGGGTCTGGAGCCTGCCGATATCCAGCCGGGTATCGACAGCAGCCAGTTCCCGATGCAGTTCCTGTGGAGCCCGATGCGGCTGATGGACAAGGCGACCGGCAAGCCATATGCCATCCATCATTTTTACCTGGAAGTGCCGATTCCCGGGGTGCCCAAGGTGTTTCATGGCGCCATCGAACATCCGGATGGCCGCCAGGAAGTGCTGGTCGACCTGGTGCCGGAATTGCGCTTTGACCCGGTTAACCGGCGCCTGCAGGGCGGGGTGCTGCACTTCAGGACCGCCGATGGGCAGGACCGCCCGGTCACGGTGGAGGTGATGGGGGATACCGGCTTCCACCTGGGAACCGGCCTGTATTTCGGCTTTGATGGCCACCATCACGGGGAATGGCGGGGTGAAATGCACATGGATGGGGAATATTTCCCCGATTGCAGCGAGCTGGAAACCGCCAAGCGGATTCACCAGATCCGCGACTGCATCATCAAGGTCACCGATGGCGAAAATGAGGGTTTTGCGAACTACCAGACAATTGTGACCGGCGATTGGCCGGCACTCGGGTTGGCGCAGGCCGGCTCTTTCCTGTAGATTAGTGCGCGCCCGGTGTGTGAACAGTGAGCCGGGTATTCGCGAGATGGTGCTGTTCAGGGATGCAAGGAGAGAATTATGAAACTGCGTGATGTGATGATCGCCGCCATGCTGGTATCTGCATTGGTAGCCTGTGGTAAGAAAGAAGAAGCGGCTGTTCCAGCTGCTGTAGAAGAAGCTGTTGAATCAGTGGATGCCGCTGTGCAGGAAGTGGCTGATGAAGCTGCTGATGCCGTTGATGCTGCCGAAGACGTTGCTGGTGAAGCGGTAGAAGCCGTGGAAGAAGCTGCTGCTGATGCCGGTGAAGCGGTAGAAGAAGCTGCTGAAGCTGTGGAAGAAACTGCCGAAGACGCTGCTGAAGCTGTTGAAGAAGCCGTCGCGCAGTAATTCATGAAGTAATAAAAAAGCGGGCCCCATGGCCCGCTTTTTTATTGGTCGTGAGTCGCTGGCAGCGGCGGCGCATCGCGCTTGCTGTTGTCAGTGGGTCGTTGGCTGTGTCTTGCGTGCAAGCCACTTCCTGAAATCCTGTTCCATCGCATACAGGCAAGGCAGGTACACAAGCGTGACAAAACTGCCAAACAATACGCCCCAGATCATTGCCATGATCATCGGGGTAATAAAGGGATTTTCACCAGCCAATCCATAAGCGGCAGGAAACAATCCTGCAACGGTTGTCGTGGTCGTGATAAAGATGGCACGTAATCGTTGGCTGGCGCCGTTGACAATATCGCTGTCGGTCATGAAATGCGATGCATCGGGGAGTTCATTGCGGTAATTGTTCAGGCGATCAATCATTACCAGCGAGTCATTCACCAGTACGCCCATTAAACCGATGGTGCCGGTCAATGCCGACATGCTGAGATCCATGCCGTGTGTGGCGAAAGCAAAGACCACGCCTGCCAATCCCAGTGGCAGGATACTTAATACCAGGAAAGGTTGTGTCGCCGAGTTGAACAGGATAACGAGCAGGAAAACAATGCCTGCCAGGCAGAGCATGAAGGCAAACCCCACATTGCTGACTGCTTCGCTTTGCTGTTCGTATTCACCGCCAAAGTGCAGGCGTAGCTGGTGATAGCCTTCCAGTACCTGGTGGTCGTTGATATAGCTTTGCAGCTCCTCGTTGATCTCGGCTGTTGAGGTGCTATCGCGATCAATTTCCGCAAACACGGTCAGGGTGCGATCACCAAAATAATGCTTGATCGTGGCTTCACCGGGGCGAATGTCAAAGTCCACGACGGCACGTAGCGGTACGGGCTTGCCTTCGTGGTTAATGATGGGCAGTGAGCGCAGGCTTTCAAGCCTGCCCTGGTCTGGTTTGGCTAATTGCAACCGGTAGCGGATGCGTTCATCCACCGTTTGTAATTCATCAATGATCAGCCCGTCAAAGGCGAGACGAACGGCGGTTGTGATATCGCTGGTCTGGAGACCATAATCGGCCATCCGCTCATGGTGGAGTTGCAGCTCGATCACGTCCTTGCCAAGCGTGTGACTGGTCCAGACTTCGGTGGTGCCAGGATGGTTCCTGAGCCAGCGGGTCAGCGTGTCTGCCAGTTCATAACGATTGTCATCATTGCCGATAATCTCGACTTCCACGGCGCGTCCCACGGGCGGCGTTTCCCGTTGGGGTACCACCGTGATACGGGTGAAATCCCCATACCCTTTGAGTCGTTGTCGTGTTTCGCGGATCAGTTCAAGCGTATCGCTTTCGCGTTCATCAATCGACTTGAGGTAGATGCTGACCATGCCCCAGGCGGAGTGGTATCCCGAGGTTTCTTCCTTGGGATCGTAGTCGTGGTGGCCGACCGTGAGGCTGATGTTTAGCAAATCCTGGGGCGGGACAATGTCACGCACGATGCGGTCTATGGCTTCCAGTTTTTCACGAGTGTTATCAAATGAAGACCCCATGGGCAGTTCAGCTTGCACATAAAATGCATCAACCTCGTAATCCGGATAAAGATTGACGTTGACCAGTTTGATGCCCAGGAAAGTAATGCCTGCAAAAATCGCCAGGAATACCATCATCGTTTTGTAACGATGCGGCAGTAGGCGGGTCATTTGCCGCCGGTAAAAGGCTTCCACAGGGTCAAACCAGGAGCGGGAAAAGCGGCTGCCATCGTTGGTGTGGCGTGACAGCGCATGATGCATATGGCTGGGGAGCAGCATCTTGCATTCAATTAAAGATGCGGAAAGGGCCAGCATCGCCATGGCGGGCGCCATCCACATGAACTTGCCTTCAATCCCGCCAAGGAATGCTGCGGGTGCAAAGGCCAGGATGGTGGTAGCAACACTGGTGATCACCGGTGGTGCAACAGCTGCTGTGCCATGAATGGCTGCGTCGCGTGCATTCATGCCGCGTTCACTGTGGCGCAGTATGCTTTCGCTGGTCACGATGGCATCGTCGACCAGCAACCCCAGCATCAGGATCAAGCCACCCAGCGAGAGCTGGTTGACACTGATGTTGATGAAGGGCATTGC
>SBFY01000022.1 GCA_006227085.1 Gammaproteobacteria bacterium | reverse complement strand
CTGATGGAATGCGGGCTGGTCTATGGCAGGGAATGGGTTGAGTTCACCCCCAAGAACCTCAGGCGCATCCTGAATCCGTCATGCATTGAAGATTTTACCGCGCAAGAATTACAAACTGCATTGACCGGCATATTGCGGATGGATCGGCTTGGGGAGGGTGTCGTGCTATCCAATCTATGCCAGTCAGGACTTGTCCTGGCCGCTCTCAAACGCCTGCAAACCTTGCATGCAGAAGGCCAGATGACGCCACTGTTAATAAAAATGCCTAAGCGTTAACCATCCAGCAGGAATGTCACTGGCCCATCATTCACCAGCGATACCTGCATGTGCGCCCCGAAATGTCCGGTCTGGACGATGACACCTTGCCCGCGTGCATATCCCGCAAATTGTTCGTACAAGGTTTTTGCCCATTCCGGTGCTGCCGCAGGTGTGAAGCTCGGCCGCAAGCCACTGTGCGTATCGGCTGCCAGCGTGAATTGCGAGACCAGCAATAACTGGCCGCCACAATCCAGCAGGCTGCGGTTCATGCGCCCTTGCTCATCGGGAAAAATGCGGTAACGCAGGCATCGATCGGCTAATCGCTGGCAGTGTTCAACCGTATCACCTTGCTCGATACCGAGCAGGATCAACAGCCCCGCACCAATAGCGCCTACCGTTTCACCTTCGACCACGACTGCGGCCTGGCTGACGCGCTGCAGCAAGGCTTTCATGGCATCGACTTAACGGCTGGCACGCTTGCGTTCGTTTTCGGTCAACAACTTCTTGCGTAACCGGATTGCCGCAGGTGTCACTTCCACCAATTCATCTTCTTCGATGAATTCCAGTGCCTGCTCGAGAGTGAAACGCACCGGCGGTGTCAGCAGGATGTTTTCGTCACTGCCGGAAGCACGCATATTGGTCAATTGCTTGCCTTTGGTCGGGTTCACCACCAGGTCGTTGCCACGGCTGTGCAGGCCCACGATCTGGCCTTCATACACCTCGACATTCGGCTCCACGAACAAGCGGCCGCGCTCTTGCAGGTTAAACAATGAGAACGCCAGTGTCTTTCCTTTGACCATCGACACCAGCACGCCGTTCTGGCGCTTGCTGACTTCACCTTCTTTCGCCGGACCGTAATGATCGAACACCGAAGTCATGATGCCGGAACCGGAAGTCAGCGTAAGGAAGTGGCCACGGAAGCCGATCAACCCGCGTGACGGTGCCAGGTATTCCATGCGCACACGACCTTTGCCATCAACTTCCATATTCCTGAGTTCGGCCTTGCGCACGCCCATTTCTTCCATCACAGCACCTTGATGCTGTTCTTCGACATCGATCACCACCAGTTCGAATGGCTCATGGATTTCACCATCCACTTCACGCGTCACCACCTCAGGACGCGACACGCCCAGTTCAAACCCCTCGCGACGCATGTTTTCGATCAAGACTGACAAGTGCAATTCACCACGGCCGGACACCTTGAATTTATCCGGTGAATCGCCTTGTTCCACACGCAGGGCCACGTTGTGCAGCAACTCCCGGTCCAGTCGGTCCTTGATGTTGCGGCTGGTGACGAACTTGCCTTCCTTGCCGGCAAACGGTGAATCATTGACCTGGAACGTCATGCTCACCGTTGGCTGGTCAACCGTCAGCTTCGGCAGCGCTTCCACTTTATCCGGGTTGCAGATCGTGTCGGAAATGAATAACTGGTCAAGCCCGGTAATGCACACGATGTCGCCCGCTTCCGCTTCCGGCACCTCAATACGCTCCAGGCCACGGTGACTCATCACCTGCAGGATCTTGCCGGAACGGATATCGCCTTCCGCACTGATGATCTTGACCGGTGATCCGGTCTTGATACGGCCGCGTTTGATACGACCAATACCAATCACGCCCACGTAGCTGGAATAATCCAGTGCTGAAATCTGCATCTGCAAAGGGCCATCCAGGTCCACATCCGGCGGCGGCACGCGATCCACAATCATCTGGAACAACGGCGTCATATCATCGGCCAGCTCTTCGGCTTCAAGACCGGCAACACCATTTAATGCAGACGCATAGATCACCGGGAAATCGAGCTGCTCTTCCGTGGCACCCAATTTATCGAATAATTCGAACACCTGGTCCAGCACCCAGTGTGGCCGTGCACCCGGGCGATCCACCTTGTTGATCACCACAATCGGTTTCAGCCCATGCTCGAAGGCCTTGCGCGTCACGAAACGCGTTTGCGGCATCGGGCCATCGAATGCATCCACCAGCAACAGTACCGAATCCACCATCGACAACACTCGCTCGACTTCACCACCAAAGTCGGCATGGCCGGGTGTGTCCACGATATTGATGCGATAACCGTTCCACTCAATCGCCGTGTTCTTGGCCAGGATGGTGATGCCACGCTCTTTTTCCTGGTCATTGCTGTCCATGATGCGCTCGGCATCCATGCTGCGTCGATCCAGCGTGCCGGATTGTTTCAGCAGCTTGTCCACGAGCGTGGTCTTGCCATGGTCAACGTGGGCAATGATGGCGATGTTGCGCATTTTTTCGATCATGAGGGCAATCCGGCGGGTACCTGAAGGGCGCGCATTATACCTGAATGCCGGCTAACTGCTTGTCGCAAGCCTTATCAACACCGGCCCGGCTCGCTAGAATGCTGGCCAGGAAAACGGATCCGGGGAAAGACCATGGAACACACGGAAGCCAGGCCCCATCGCGGCTGGGCCAGTCGCTGGATATTCATCCTTGCCGCTACCGGTTCGGCCGTCGGTCTGGGCAATATCTGGAAATTCCCCTATATCACCGGCGAATACGGCGGCGGTGCCTTCGTACTGGTTTACCTGGCCTGCATCCTGGTGGTGGGCATCCCGGTCATGATGGCGGAAGTGATGCTGGGCCGTCGCGGCCGCCGCAACCCGATCAGCAGCATGGAGGCATTGGCCAAGGAAGCCGGCGCCCCGGCTGCCTGGAGCCTCATCGGCTGGGCCGGCATGCTGGCTGGCTTGATGATCCTGTCCTTTTACAGCGTGGTCGCCGGCTGGGTGCTGGATTACATCCTGCGCATGGCGGATGGCTCATTGACCGGCGCCAGCAGTGAAAACGTCACGCAGGCCTTTACCGGCCTGCTGACCAATCGCAATGAACTGCTGGGCTGGCACACGGCCTTCATCCTGATGACCGTGGCAATTGTGGCGGGCGGCGTCAGCAAAGGGCTGGGCAATGCTGCACGCATCCTGATGCCCTTGTTATTTGTCTTGCTGCTATTACTGCTCGGCTACAGCCTGGCGAGTGGTGATGCCACCCGTGCGTTCCATTTCATGTTTGATTTCAACGCCAGCAAATTGTCCGGTGAAGCGGTGCTGGTGGCACTGGGGCATGCCTTTTTCACCCTCAGCCTCGGCATGGGCGCGATGCTGGCGTACGGTTCCTACATGCCAGGGAAAGCCTCCATTGGTGGCACCGTCCTGATGATTGCTTTCCTCGATACCCTGATTGCCTTGATCGCCGGCATGGCCATCTTTCCATTGGTGTTTGCCCACGGCCTGGAACCCGGCAGCGGCCCCGGCCTGATGTTCATGAGCCTGCCGACCGCGTTTGGGAACATGCCCGGCGGCGGATTGTTTGGCACCCTGTTTTTCATCCTGGTTGGTATCGCCGCGCTGACCTCGGCCATCTCATTGATCGAGCCCGGCGTGGCCTGGCTGAACGAAACCTGGCATGTGAAGCGCCTGCGTGCGTCCATCCTGCTCGGTCTGGTCGGCTGGCTGGGGGGCGTGGCCTGCATCTTTTCCAACAACTGGCTGGAAACTGGCCCCACCGATGGCTGGTATGTGTTTGAAACGCTGGATTTCGTCGCCTCCAACGTCATGCTGCCACTCGGTGGCTTGCTGATTGCCCTCTTTGCCGGCTGGGCCATGAAAGCGCCCAGCGTGCGCGAAGAATTGCGCGACCTGCACCCTGCACTCTACGGCGCGTGGCGTGTTGTTATCCGCTTTATCGCCCCGATCGGGATTGCGGTGGTTTTCCTGAACAGTACGGGCTTGCTGAAACTAGGCTGATGTATCGCGGGGCCGATACACGCCAGCGCCAGCAAAGCCCTGCTCCTGCAAATGCCCGGCATGCAGCCGGCTCATGACGCCGCGATCGCAATACAACCAATACCGTTGCTGGCGATCGAGCTCCGATGCGCGACGATGCAATTCATAGAACGGTATCGGCAGGCAACTGCCTGCATCGACAGCTGGCGGCAAATCATCGCGCTCTGCAGGATGACGGATATCAATCACGATATCGCCATCAGCAATCACAGCCGTTTCTGCAATCGTAACCGGTGTGCGCAAATCATCCGCCAACTGGTCAATCGCCGCGATGCGACGACTCGCAATCGCTGCCGACAGGATGGCCGGATCCATCGCGGCTTCCTCTTCTTCAACGCGATGCCGCTTGGCACGGGTGGTCGGGTTTTTGGAAATCACCCCGCAATACTCCGGCATATGCCGTGAAAACGGTTCAGTGCCAATGCGGGTGGCCAGTGTGATGATGTCGCCCTTATCCATGGCAATGAGTGGCCGCAACACCAGTTTGCGGCTGACACTGTCAATCACCGACAGGTTGGTCAGGGTCTGGCTCGAAACCTGCGCGACGCTTTCACCCGTCACCAATGCCTGCACATCCAGCTCATCGGCAATGCTGTCAGCAGCGCGCAACATGCAACGCTTGAGCACAACACCCATCTGGCTATCACTGACCCGTTTCAGGATTTCCTCCACCACGGGCTCAAACGGCACGGTAATAAACAACACGCGGTGTGATGCGCCATAACGCATCCACAAATACAACGCGATTTCCTTGACCGCCACTTCGTGGGCATGCCCGCCCAGATTGAAAAACAGGAAATGGGTGCGCATACCCCGCTTGATGGCCAGGAAACTCGACACGGCCGAATCAAACCCGCCAGACAGCAATGACAGCACCGGCTCCACACTACCGAGCGGGAAGCCTCCCAGACCATCCAGCTTTTGCCGCACCACGAACACCCGCTCATCGCGGATTTCGATGCGCACCGTCACTTCGGGATGGCCGAGATCGACGCGGCCTGCCAACCCGGATTGCAGCAACACCTCACCGACGGCCTTTTCCACATCCAGGGACGTGAACGCATGGGAGCGGCCGGTACGCTTGCAGCGCACGGCAAAGCGGCGACCCTGCAGGGTTCCGCCCACCACTGCCAGCACCTGGCTGGCCAGCGCCGGCAGATCCGCCAGCGCGAACTCTTCGACTTCCAGCACATGGGCAATGCCCGGCGTTGACACCAGGATTTGCCGGATACGTTCACAGCCTGTCGCCGACTTGACGGTGCTGTGCACGATGATCTTGTCCCAGTCACGCTCCAGCCGCAGCGAGGGATCCAGCGGTCGCAACAACCTGGCGAGGTTTTGCGTGAGCTGCCGGACCATCTGCTTGCGCACCGGGCTGCTCTTGATGGTGATTTCCGGGAATAGCTTGACGATGAACTGCATGGGAACCGCCGGCACCAAAGGAGGCCGGCATTATAAAGAGAGCGGCGCAAGGCGGGAAATCGCCAAGGGCGCACCTGTTTGGTGCGTCACGCACCAAAATGTATCGACCGCACCATCTTGGATCTGGTTGCGTGCCCAAATCCGGCCTTTTTGAGCATGGCACACATCTTGCACTCATATCGGGCAGCGTTGTCGTACGCCCGTTCCGGGTCCGTATCACCCCCGCCACAAGGGCGCTATAATGCGCGCCTTTCCGGCGACCGGTACCCCGGAAGACCCACCCACAATCGGAGGAATAACACATGTCAGAGAATACTCTGCGACTGATCAAAGAGAACCAGGTGAAGTGGGTCGATATCCGCTTTACCGATTTCCGTGGCAAGGAACAGCACGTCACCATCCCGGCCAAATATGTCAATGAAGGCTTTTTTGAAACCGGCCAGATGTTCGACGGTTCGTCCATCGCCGGCTGGAAAGGCATCAACGAATCCGACATGATCCTGATGCCGGATGACAGCACCGCCGTGCTTGATCCGTTCGCAGATGACGCCACCGTGAACCTGCGTTGCAACGTGGTGGAACCTGCCACCATGCAGCTGTACAGCCGCTGCCCGCGTTCTGTGGCCATTCGCGCCGAAGAGTACCTGAAGTCCACCGGTATCGGTGACACCGCGTTCTTCGGTCCGGAACCCGAATTCTTCATTTTTGACGATGTGAAGTGGAAGTCCGACATCAGCGGTGCTTCTTACAAGATCAGCTCCTCCGAAGCAGCCTGGTCCACCGACCACCACTTCGAAGAAGGCAACATGGGTCACCGTCCGGGCGTCAAGGGCGGCTATTTCCCGGTTCCGCCGGTCGACAGCCTGCACGACATCCGTTCTGCCATGTGTTCCGTGATGGAGCAAATGGGCCTGGATGTGGAAGTACACCACCACGAAGTGGCCACTGCTGGCCAGTGTGAAATCGGTGTGAAGTTCAACACCATGGTGAAAAAGGCTGACGAAGTGCAGATCCTCAAGTACGTCGTGCACAACGTTGCCCATATGTACGGCAAAACCGCGACTTTCATGCCGAAGCCCCTGGTTGGCGATAACGGCAGCGGCATGCACGTTCACCAGTCCATTTCCAAAGGCGGCCAGAACGTTTTCGCTGGTAACGGCTACTCCGGCCTGAGCGAAACCGCCCTGTACTACATTGGCGGTGTGATCAAGCACGCCCGTGCCATCAACGCCTTCACCAACCCCGGCACCAACAGCTACAAGCGCCTGGTTCCCGGCTTTGAAGCACCGGTCATGCTGGCTTACTCAGCCCGCAACCGTTCAGCCTCTATCCGTATCCCGTACGTGGCCAACCCGAAAGCACGCCGTATCGAAGTGCGCTTCCCGGATCCGACAGCCAACCCGTACCTGGGCTTTGCGGCACTGATGATGGCCGGCCTGGACGGCATCCAGAACAAGATCCACCCCGGCGATGCTGCCGACAAGGACTTGTACGACCTGGAGCCGGAAGAAGCTGCTGCCATCCCGACCGTGTGCCATGCACTGGATCAGGCACTGGCCGCGCTGGATGCAGACCGCGCATTCCTGACGGCTGGCGGTGTATTCACCGATGACCTGATCGATGCCTATATTGCACTGAAGCAGCAGGATGTAGACCGCCTGCGTATGACGACCCACCCGGTCGAGTTCGACATGTACTACAGCTGCTGATCCAGCTGGTCGCAAGACACAAAAAGCCCGCCACCTGGCGGGCTTTTTGTTTGCCTGCCGGTCTTGCGGCCAATACAAGGCTCTGCTTAACTGCAAGCACCACCTGTTATGGAGTAGCTGACATGACCAAGACCCCCGCCATCCTGCTGCTCACCAGCCTGCTCGCCAGCACACCCTTGCTGGCCGACACCATCTACAAGATCACCGATGCCGACGGCAAGGTGAGCTACAGCGACAGCAAGCCGGAAAACCCCGGCGATGCCAAGGTTGAAGCCATCACCCCGCAGCCCGACCAGAACATCATCAAGCCAGACGTTGAAATGAACCGCTGGCTCGAACAAAAGCGCCGCACCGAAGAACCCGTCCGGAAGCAGCAGCAAAAAAGCTGGCAGGCCGAATACGATGAAGCCAAAGCCGCCCTGAAAGCCGCCGAAGCCGCGCTGGCCGCAGGCAAGGAACCCCAGGAAGGTGATTTTGTCGGTATTGCCAACCGTTTCGGGGGTAGTTCGGGCGCCCGTCCCACCGAGGAATATCTTGAGCGGCTGGAAGCCCTCGAAACCGCCGTCACTGAAGCCAAAAAGCACCTCAAGGATGTCGAATCCCGCAGGCCTCGCTGACAACGCCTGAAATGACTGCACCATTTCGGTGCATTTTGTTTTAAACTCCCTGTTGCCCGCACGGAAACCATGCGGAAAAGCCCCGTTCGCGGGCTGAAAAACTGGTTCGCTTTTTGCTAAGCATTCCGGGATGGCACCGAAATGCTGCGGACACCTGTCCCGGCACACCAACTCAGGGCATGGCCGACTGCATGACAAGCGCACGCGACACCCTCTACCGCAAGCTGCTCGATAACCTGAGCACGGCGACCTTGCTGCTGAGCCCCGATGGCCAGGTGCGCTACCTGAACCCGGCGGCTGAAGCCTTGCTGGAAACCAGCCTGCAGCGTTGCCTCGACCAACCCATCAACAACCTGTTCCGCCATGGCAGCGGCCCGGAAGAACGCATCGGCGACATGATTACCGGCACCGTCCACGATCACCAACCGATCACCCGCCGGCAGGCCTCGCTGGTGTTGAGTGCCGGCCAGCACATCACCGTTGACCTGTCCGTCACACCGGTGGATGACGGCACAACGGTCGTTGTCGAGATGCTGCCGCTTGATCGCCTGCTGCGGATCAGCCGTGAGGAAACGCTGATCACGGCACAAAAAACCACCCAGATGCTGGTGCGCGGGCTGGCCCATGAAATCAAGAACCCGCTGGGTGGCATCCGCGGTGCAGCCCAGCTGCTCGACCGCGAACTGACCGATGAACACCTGCACGAATACACCCGCGTGATCATCGAGGAAGCGGATCGCCTGCGGAACCTGGTCGATCGACTGCTCGGCCCGCACAAACCCGGCGTGCGCTCCCGCATCAATGTGCATGAAATCACCGAACACATCCGCAAGCTGCTGGACGCCGAAAGCGGCAACAGCATCCGTATCGTGCGTGACTACGACCCCAGCATTCCAGAGTTCATTGCTGATCGCGAAGGGCTGATACAAGCCTTGCTCAACATCGCACGCAATGCGATGGAAGCATTACGGCAAGCGCATACGCCGCGCGGCGAAATCCGCCTCAGCACCCGCATCATGCGCCAATTCACCCTGGGCACCCAACGTCATGCGCTGGTGTGCCGGATTGATATCAGCGATAACGGGCCCGGTGTTCCGGCTGAATTGCGTGACCGCATTTTCTTCCCGATGGTGACCGGCCGTGCCGATGGCACCGGCCTGGGCTTATCGATTGCCCAATCCATCGTGCAACAACATAACGGCCTGATCGAGTGTGCGAGCGAACCAGGCCATACCTGTTTTTCTGTTTACCTGCCTTTGGAGAACACCCATGACGCATGAATCGGAAGTCTGGATCGTGGATGACGATCGCTCGATTCGCTGGGTACTGGAAAAAGCCCTGCAACAAGCCGGCATCCAGACCCGCAGTTTCGAGAATGGCAATGCCCTGATGCGCCAGCTCGACAAGCACACCCCCAGTGCCATCATCAGCGACATCCGCATGCCCGGCATTGATGGGCTGGAACTGCTCGGCCGCATCGTCGAGAAACACCATGGCCTGCCGGTGATCATCACCACCGCGCATTCAGACCTCGACAGCGCCGTGGCCTCTTACCAGGGTGGCGCCTTCGAATACCTGCCGAAACCGTTCGACATCGATGAAGCGGTCGCGACCACCCAGCGTGCGATTGCCCACGCCCATGAACAAACCGGCCAAGGCGACAGCATCGATAGCGGGCCGGAAACAGAAATCATTGGCGAAGCGCCCGCGATGCAGGAGGTGTTCCGCGCCATCGGTCGCTTGTCACACTCGAACATCACCGTTTTGATTAACGGTGAATCCGGCACCGGCAAGGAATTGGTCGCACATGCCCTGCACCGCCACAGCCCGCGCGCACAAAACCCGTTTATTGCCCTCAACATGGCCGCCATCCCGAAAGACCTGATGGAATCCGAACTGTTTGGCCATGAGAAAGGCGCCTTCACCGGCGCGGCACAGCAACGCAAAGGCCGCTTCGAGCAAGCCAATGGCGGCACCCTGTTCCTCGATGAAATCGGTGACATGCCAGCTGACACACAAACCCGGCTATTGCGCGTGCTGGCTGATGGCGAGTTTTATCGTGTCGGCGGCCACACGCCGGTGCATGTGGATGTGCGCATCATCGCTGCCACCCACCAGAACCTTGAACAACTGGTGCGCGAAGGCCGCTTCCGCGAAGACCTGTTCCATCGCCTGAACGTGATCCGCATCCATTTGCCGCGATTGGCCGATCGTCGTGAAGACATCCCCAAACTGATGGGGTTCTTCTTCAAGCGTGCGGCACGCGAACTGGGTGTTGAACCCAAAGTGCTGCTACCGGAAACCGAAGCCGTGCTGAGCAACCTTGATTGGCCCGGCAATGTGCGCCAACTGGAGAACACCTGCCGCTGGCTCACCGTGATGGCACCGGGACGCGAGATCCATCGCCGTGACTTGCCGCCCGAGCTACTGGAAAGGCCCGTCACCAGCGCCGCACCCGATAGCGTCACCTGGCAACAGGCGCTGCAGCGTTGGGCCGACCAGGTGCTGGCACGCGGCGAAGCCGGTATCCTCAACACCGCGGTACCGGAATTCGAACGCATCATGATTGAAGCCGCGCTCAGGAAAACCCACGGGCGTCGCCGTGAAGCCAGCGAATTGCTGGGCTGGGGACGCAACACCCTGACCCGCAAGATCAAGGAACTCGGCATGGGTGATGAACATCATGACGACGGGGATGACGATTAAGCCTCCCCTCGTTACCATGCATGGCTCTTCCTGAACGGAACCCGTCATGCTTGCTGTGGTGTTGTACCAACCGGAGATCCCGCCGAACACCGGCAACATCATTCGCCTGTGCGCCAACACGGGCGCTTCGCTGCATTTGATCCGCCCGCTCGGTTTCGAACTGGATGACAAACGCCTGCGCCGCGCAGGGCTGGATTACCATGAATGGGCCAATGTGCAGGTGCACGATTCACTCGAACACTTTTTAGTAGCACGCCCGCAATCGCGGCTACTTGCCATCAGTACCCGCGGCAAGACCGCGTATCACCAACACCGGTTCACGGATGATGACGCCCTGCTGTTTGGCCCGGAAACGCGCGGCCTGCCACAAACCCTGCTGGACTCGCTACCGCCCGAGCAAACCTTGCGCATCCCCATGCAGGCCAACAGCCGCAGCCTGAATCTTTCCAACAGTGCGTCGGTCATTGTCTATGAAGCCTGGCGGCAGATGGGGTTTGCGGTTGATTAGGCAGTGAGGACACTCCGGGTCAAGGTGACATTTAGGCAGGAATCATTACTCTGACCCAATTATTTTTATGACTTATAAAAAATCAGCCCCGTCGAGCTTCGCATATCAAACTCAGATTTAGAAAGCCCCTCAGTCTCCTCAATTTTCAACTTAGGGCTTCCAATTATTGAGTCATACCCCTCTAACTGCATTACAGCTTGAATGGCTAATTCTTCAGCTTGAAGCGCATCAGAAGCCTCAACCAGCTGCCTGGAAATGAACCCTGCATCTTGAATTTTCCCATCAATAAAGATTTGGAAATTAGTCCCATTTACTTCCACGCAGAAATAAGGCATTACTCATCCTAAAAATAACTGGGCCAGAATTGCATTTAGGCAGGAATCGTTATCTGACCACAAAATTATTTATCTAAAAACAGGCTGAAGGCCAAAAATAAAATTACAGCGGCCGATTGTGCCAATGAAATCCCGCAGACGCCTTTTTCAAAGGCGCTGGAATCCGGATTTGCCAACTTATCAAATATTGCAGATAACCCTGGATGATTTTCTGTTCTCGCTGAAAAAACCTTGTTTACCGAAATGTCGGTTAATACCACAGACATAATCAGCACATAAAATGCAAGTAACTTCCAAAGACCTGTATCAGGATAATAGTGTATTGCCCAGAAAAGACATCCGGTTGATCCCATAAGTGAAATAAAGAAAGATCTTGATATGCCAAATCTTTCATCCAGCCAAAGGCTCTTAAAGTGCACAAAAAACATGATAAACATTCCGAGCCAACCAAATACCGTATACACGTCATTCATCGCAGCAACCGATCAGGGAATGTTAATCTGGCCTAACTATTAATCCAGAAACTATAGAATCCAGCAAGGCCCTTCATGCCACAGGAATCTAAAAGGCTCGGCGGGATCATTAGCTGCCTCGACCCCGGCCGTATGTGATTCACAAGGATGGCCGCTGAAGGAGAAAATGATTTCCGATTCGCGCTGCCTGATGGATTCCAATTTTCCCATGTCT
>SBFY01000138.1 GCA_006227085.1 Gammaproteobacteria bacterium | reverse complement strand
GTCCCCGCTTTCCTCGCATTGCTGATTGCCGGCAATGCCGGCATGCATGCCGACACCATGGGCATTGCCCCGGTTCTGGAAGGCGCCTGGCGGATCGGATTGATGGCCGTGTTGCTACTGGTGGCCTTGATTGGCGGACGCGTGATCCCGTTTTTCTCGGAGCGAGCCATCCCCGGTTATCGCGGCCAACGCTCACACCCTGTGGAAATCAGCTTGCTGATCGGCATTGCCCTCTACTGCGTCGCCGATATGCTGCTGCCGGGCACCATCGCAGGCTATATTGGCCTCGCGTGCAGTTTGTTAGCGGCAGCGTGCTGGTTGTTATGGCTGGATCGCCGGGTATGGGGCATCCCCCTGCTGTGGGTACTGTATCTCGGCTATGGCTGGCTGGTGATTGGCTTGTTGCTGCTGGGCCTGGCTGATAGTGGCATCATCCAGGACAGCATGCGCTCCGGCGTACATGCCTTGGCGATTGGTTGCGTGGGTACACTGACGATCGGCATGATGTCGCGCGTGGCCCTTGGGCACACCGGCCGGGAATTGCGCGCACCGGTCACCGCCATCCTCGCTTACCTGCTCATCACATCAAGCACCCTGGTGCGCATCGTCATGCCGTGGCTGGATAGCAGTCAATACCCGCTATGGATACAACTCTCCGGATTGTTGTGGGCCCTGGCATTCACGGCGTTCCTGATCGGTTATGCCCGCATCCTGTGGCAACCCCGCATTGACGGGCAACCGGGCTGACTCCGGGAAAAACAGGAAGACCGGAAAAGTAAAAAGGCCGCATTGCGGCCTTTTTACTTTACACGGAGTCGTTAATCAGCCTTCTTTCAGGGCCGCCACCAAATCCAGCACCGCTTTCTTGCCATCACCAAACAACATCAAAGTGTTTTCGGCTGCAAACAACGGATTCGGCAAACCAGCAAAACCAGAGCTCAAGGAGCGCTTGATCACAACAACCGTTTTGGCTTTATCCACATTCAGGATAGGCATGCCGTAAATCGGGCTACCCTTGTCTTCACGCGCCATCGGATTGGTCACATCGTTTGCGCCAATCACAATCGCTACATCAGTTTGCTCGAAGGTCGGGTTGATGCGATCCATTTCCACCAGCTTGTCATAGGAAATCTCGGCTTCTGCCAACAAGACGTTCATATGACCAGGCATACGACCCGCCACCGGGTGAATGGCGAATTCCACCTCAATTCCCAAGCCTTCCATCGTGTCGGTCAGGTCACGCACCGCATGTTGCGCTTGCGACATGGCCAAGCCAAAACCCGGCACAATCACCACGCGACGCGCACTTTCAAGCAGCATGGCAATTTCTTCTGCCCCTGCTGACTTGACCTTGCCACCATACACTTCATCATCACTGGGACCTGAACCGGCCGGTGCCATCACACCGAACAGCACGTTGGTCAATGAGCGGTTCATCGCCTTGCACATGATCTGTGTCAGGATGATGCCAGAGGCGCCGACCAGTGCACCAGTCACAATCAAGGCCGTATTACCCATGATGAAACCGGCTGCGGATGCCGCAATACCGGAATATGAGTTCAACAGGGCAATCACCACGGGCATATCGGCACCGCCAATCGGCAACACCAACAACAAGCCCAACAGCAACGCTGCAATCACCAGTGCAATAAAGAGGGTTTGCGGATGATAATCCTGGGCAATAGCGCCAATAGCGCACAATGCAACCAGCAGCAAGGCAGCTGTCACTGCCTGCATACCCTTGAAGCCGATAGGCTTGCCGGAAATCACAAACTCCTGCAGCTTGGCAAATGCCACCAGCGAGCCTGTCAATGTGACGGCACCGATCAACACCGCCACACCGGTTGCTACCAGCGTCACCATTTCAATGGATGAGCCACCGCCATGCTGCATGGAAGCCATGATGGCTTGTACACCCGTTGCTGGCTGCATGGACTTTTCAAATTCTGCCCAGGCCACAAACAAGGAAGCACCACCGCCAAAGCCGTTCAATGCAGCAACCATTTGCGGCATTGCCGTCATCTGCACCTTGATGGCCATGACTGCACCAATCAAGCCGCCGAGGATCATACCGGCAATGATCCACTCATAGGCCAGCACTTCTTTATGGGTCAGGGTTGCGACCAACGCCACCAGCATACCGATGGCCGCCAGCAAATTACCCCGTACCGCCGTTTTCGGCTTGGTCAGCCCCTTGATACCCAGGATAAACAGCGCCGCTGAAACCAGGTAGGCAAATTCAATTACATACGCATTCATGCCAATCTCTCCTGCTTACTTGCGCTTGAACATCGCAAGCATGCGATTGGTGACCAGGAAACCGCCGACCACATTGATCGTGGCCAATACCACGGCAAGGAAGCCCACTACCGTCAATAGCGTATTGTCACCACCGTGTCCTGCGGCCAGCACTGCGCCAACAATGGTGATACCGGAAATGGCGTTAGAGCCAGACATGAGCGGCGTATGCAACGTGGCAGGCACCTTGTTAATCAGCTCAACACCCAGGAAGACTGCGATCACAAACAAGGCGAACAGCAGCATCATTACCATCGGGGTCATTTCCATCTCCTCCGTATCAAGCCTTGGGTGCCAATTTCAGCAATTCACGCATACGCGCATGCGGGACATCACCGTTATGTGCCACCAGCGTACCCACCACGATTTCGTCTTCCAGGTCGTATTGCAGGTTGCCGTCCTTGTCGATCAAGTGCATCAAGGTGTTTTCAACATTCTTGCCATACATCTGGCTGGCATGGAACGGTACCGTTGCCGGCACGTTCTCAGGGCCAAGAATCGTCACGCCATGGGCAATCACCGTTTCACCCAACTTGGTCAGTTCACAGTTACCGCCACGCTCAGCCGCCAGGTCCACAATCACGGAGCCCGGTTTCATGCGCTTGACCATCTCAGCCGTGACCAACACAGGGGATTTCGCCCCCGGAATGGCTGCAGTGGTAATCACCACATCCTGCTGCGCCAGCACATCACCCATGGCTTCGCGCTGCTTGCGGATAAATTCCTCACTTTGCTCTGCCGCATAACCACCCTTGCCTTCAGCGCCGGCCGTATCAATTTTCAATTCGATCGGCTTGGCACCCACAGACAGGATTTGTTCGCGGGCAGCAGCACGCACATCGTAGGCTTCTACCACGGCGCCCAGGCGACGGGCCGTTGCACAAGCCTGCAGCCCTGCAACACCCGCTCCCATAATAAAGACGCGTGCCGGGCTCAAGGTGCCTGCAGCGGTCATGTTCATCGGAAACGTACGCGGACTGGTACTGGCAGCAATCAGCACGGCTTTGTAACCAGCAATCATCGCCATGGAAGACAGCACATCCATGCTTTGGGCGCGGCTGATCCGGGGAATCAGCTCCATCGCCATACCACTGGCACCGGTTTGCGCCAATTGCTGGGCAAACGCAGGATTCCCCAGGGGATCCATTGAGCCAATCAGTAACTGGCCCTTTTTCAGGCGGGCAACATCCTGCTCGCCATTCACGCGGTTCTGCCCCGCAGTTTGTACCTGGGCAATGATATCGGCCTTGGCAAACACGTCTTCGCGGCTCACCAGGCTGGCACCGGCTTCAGTGTACTGGGCATCCGGATAACCGGCCGTTTCCCCAGCGCCCTGCTCAACCAGGACTTGCTGCCCTTTCTTGACCAGCGCTGCCACATTGGCTGGAACCAACGCTACCCGGGTCTCACCCGGGCACACTTCCTTCGGGACACCAATAATCACTGAACACCCCCGTTCTCGCTGCAATGCCGGGCAAAGCCAGCAAGCTTGCCCCCAAAAGGGTGCCTACTGTACTGGCTACACCCCATCCAATCAAACCCGAAAGGCAGGCAACAGCGACTGGCTCACAGCCCGGCGAGACACCTGCCAACCCCGGCAATACCAAGCCCAACAAGCGCTGCGGGCGCTGTTACGGTCATGGATTGCTGAAATTGGTCGGGACGGCAGGATTTGAACCTGCGACCCCCACACCCCCAGTGTGGTGCGCTACCAAGCTGCGCTACGCCCCGAAAAAAGAGCGGCGATAATACAGGAATCAACAGGGCAAGTGAACCGAGTCCGGATCAGGAACGCATCTCACGCAACAGGTCTTCCAGCTCACTGATCATCTGCCGCAACAGCTGTTTATACGGAGTGGCTTCTTCACGGTTTTGATCGCCCGACAGGCGTTGGCGGGCACCACCAATGGTAAAGCCCTGATCATAGAGGAGATTCCGGATCTGGCGGATCACCAGCACATCCTGTCGCTGGTAATAACGCCGGTTACCACGACGCTTGACCGGCTTGAGCTGCGGGAATTCCTGCTCCCAATAACGCAGGACATGTGGCTTGACGGCGCACAGGTCACTCACTTCACCGATCGTGAAATACCGCTTGCCCGGGATGGGGGGCAGCTCAGTCGCTTCAGTGCTTGGGGCCGACATAGGCTTCTACCCTGGCCTTGAGTTTCTGCCCCGGGCGGAAGGTCACAACGCGGCGGGCGCTGATCGGTATTTCCTCACCCGTTTTCGGGTTACGGCCGGGCCGCGAACGCTTGCTGCGCAAGTCAAAATTACCGAACCCGGACAATTTCACCTGCTGGTTATTCTCGAGGGACTTGGTGATTTCATCAAAAAACATTTCCACCAGTTCCTTGGCTTCCCGCTTGTTCAAGCCGAGCTCTTCAAACAGGCGATCCGCCATTTCAGCCTTGGTCAGTGCGCCTTTGTCGTCATCACTCATCTTATGTCCTCACTATCGCCCCGAAACGGTCGCTCATGCCCTGCATGATGCGATCCATCACCGAGGTGATTTCTTCATCGGTCAGGGTACGCTCCGGATGCTGGAACACCATGGCGAAACCCAGACTCTTTTTATTCTCACCCAGCTCTGCGCCGGTAAATTGGTCAAACACATCCAGCGCTTTCAGGTGCTCACCCGCCAACTCACGCATGGCATCGGCCACTGCCTGGGCAGGAACAGTGCTATCCAGCACCAGCGCCAAATCCCGTCGCGTCTCAGGAAACCTTGATAAGTTTTTGAAACTTGGGAGCTTTCCTGATCCAGACGGGTTCAAGGATAACTCAAAGAGATAGGTCGCGCCAGTCAGCTCCAGCTGCTGCTGGAGCTGCGGATGCAGGGCCCCGACCCAGCCCACAACCTGCCCATCCACCCGGATACAGGCAGACTGCCCGGGATGCAAGGAGGGGTTCACGGCCGCCTCGAAGCGGATATCCCGACCGGCGCCTGACAACGCCAACAGGGCTTCAACATCACCTTTGGCGTCAAAAAAGTCGACAGGCCGCCCCTTCCCGCCCCAATGCGGCTCCTGGGCCAGGCCACAGGCCACCCCGGCAATCCGGCGAGGCTGCTGGTCAGCTTCCTGCCCCTCAAATACCAACCCAATCTCAAACAGGCGCACCCGCTGCTGTTGCCGGTGCAGGTTACCCAACACGGCTTTCAGCAAACCTGGCCACAGGGACAGGCGCATGGCCGCCATATCCGAGGCAATCGGGTTCTGCACCATGACCGCCGCTGGCCGACCCAACAGGCGCTGCTGGAAAGCCGGGTCAACAAAACTGTAAGTGATGGCTTCACGGTACCCTCGATCCACCAGGCAATCCCGGTAGCGATCTTCACTGACACGGGTTTCGCTTTGTGGTTTGAGTTGCATCGCATAGCGCGGCGCCGCCACCGGCAACCGGTTATAGCCATACACGCGTGCCACTTCCTCAACCAGGTCCACTTCCCGGCGGATATCAAAACGCCAACTGGGCACGGCGACCTGCCAGCCCTCTCCTGTTGCAGACAACTGGCATCCCAATCGCTCCAGCACGGCAGCCACTTCGGTGTGCGGCAGGGTTACCCCCAGCACACGCGTAATGGTGTCATGCCGCAACCCAACCGTGACATCCGCCGGCACTGCAGCCGACTCCACCAACACCACCGGGCCGGCCTGTCCACCGACAATATCGAGCAACAAGCGTGTGGCGCGCTCAATAGCGCGACATTGCCCTTGCGGGTCGACACCGCGTTCAAAACGGTGCGAACTATCCGTATGCAAGCCGTATTGGCGCGCCTTGCCTGCCAAGGCAATCGCATCAAAAAACGCCGACTCCAGCAGAATATCCTGCGTGGCCTCACTGACACCGGAATGCTCGCCACCCATGACACCCGCTATCGCCAATGCCTTGTTGTCGTCTGCAATCACCAGTGTGTCAGCAGACAAGGTTTTCTCGCTGCCATCCAGCAGCACCAGGCGTTCATCCTTGCGCGCCATACGCGCACAAACACCACCTTCCAGTTTGGCCACATCAAAGGCATGCATCGGCTGGCCGAGTTCGAGCATGATGTAATTGGTCACATCCACAATCGCATCAATCGAACGGATACCGGCACGACGCAGCCGTTCCTGCATCCACAAGGGGCTCGGTGCCTTGGCATTCACACCGCGAATGAGGCGACCGGCGTAACGCGGACACGCTGCTGACTCAAGACGAATGGCTGGCACGGCATCAATCGTGGCCGGCACAGCGGGTATCGCCGGTTCACACAAGGCCATATCGTTCAGCGCCGCCACTTCACGCGCCAAACCACGCATACCCAGACAATCACCGCGATTGGGCGTCAGGTCCAGCTCAAGCAAGGTGTCATCCAGTTGCAGGTAAGCACGCAGGTTTTCACCCACCGGCGCATCAGCTGGCAACACAAACAAGCCATCGCCTTCCACATCAATGCCCAATTCACTGGCACCGCACAACATGCCAAAGGATTCCACACCACGCAGTTTGGCCTGACCGATTTTCTTGTCACCTGGCAGCACAGCACCCACCGTGGCAAATGGCACTTTCAGGCCTGCCGCTGCATTAGGGGCGCCACACACCACTTGCAAGGTTTTCTCGCCATCCGATACCTGGCACACACGCAGGCGATCAGCTTCCGGATGCTTGTCACAGGAAAGGATCTCGCCCACCACGACACCACTGAATGCACCAGCGGCCGGCACCACGGCATCAACTTCCAATCCGGCCATGGTCAATTGTGCCGCCAACGCATCTGCTGCGACCGGTTTTTCCAGCCATTCATTCAGCCATGCGATGCTCACTTGCATGCTGCTTTCTCCCTAAGCCGTGACATCAAGCAAACTGCTTGAGGAAATCGATATCGTTTTCGAAGAACAGGCGCAAATCATTGACGCCATACCGGAGCATGGCCAAGCGCTCAACGCCCATGCCAAATGCAAAGCCCTGGTAGCGATCACTGTCGATACCGGCATGCCGGAATACTTCCGGATGCACCATGCCGCAGCCCATCACTTCCAGCCAGCCGCTGTGCTTGCACACCCGGCAACCGCTACCACCGCAAATCACGCATTCAATATCCACTTCTGCGGAAGGCTCGGTGAACGGGAAATACGACGGACGGAAACGTACACCCAGGGGTTTTTCAAAGAAGGCTGCCAGGAAATCCTGCACCACACCCTTGAGTTCAGCAAAGCTGGTGTGTTCATCCACCAATAACCCTTCCACCTGATGAAACATCGGGGTATGGGTGACATCGGAATCGCAACGGTAGACACGGCCAGGACAAATAATCCGGATCGGCGGTTGCGCGGATTGCATGACACGAATCTGTACCGGCGATGTGTGTGTGCGCAACACACGACCTTCGTCCACATAAAACGTATCGTGCATGGCACGCGCCGGGTGATGCGCGGGAATATTCAACGCTTCGAAATTGTAATAGTCGGTTTCGATTTCAGGACCTTCCGCCACATCGAAGCCGGCTTGTTCAAAAAAAGCCCGCATGCGGCGAATCGTGCGCGTCACAGGATGCAAGCTGCCGGGCAACTCACCACGACCGGGCAAGCTGACATCCACCCGTTCACGGGACAGGCGCTCTCCGATAGCCGCTGCCTCCAGTGCATCACGGCGCTCCGTGATCGCTTGCTGGATCTGCTCCTTGACCACATTGATTTCGGCACCCGCGGCAGGACGCTCTTCGGCCGGCAATTGACCCAAGGCCTTCAACAGTTCCGTGACCCGGCCTTTCTTGCCCAGCCACCCGACCCGGACCTGTTCGAGATCCGCTACCGAACCGGCTGCTGCAACTGCTGCCAGCGCTTCGGCTACCCACGCTTCACGATTATCCATCCGTCATCACCTTGCATGAAACAAAAGGGGAAAGAGCACTCACCCTTTCCCCTTCGATACTGCGTTACTGCGAGGCATGCCTCGCAGCCTGACTCAGGCCAGGGCTGCCTTCGCCTGGTTCACGATGGCGGCAAAGGCGTCCTTGTCATGCACTGCCAGATCAGCCAGCACCTTGCGGTCCAGCTCAATATTGGCTTTGCGCAGGCCGGCAATCAGGCGGCTATAGGTCAAGCCATTGGCACGACTGCCCGCGTTGATGCGCGCAATCCACAACGCACGGAACTGGCGCTTGCGCTGGCGACGGTCACGGTAGGCATACTGGCCTGCCTTGGTGACGGCTTGCTTGGCAACACGGAACACACGGCTACGGGCACCGTAGTAACCCTTCGCCTGTTTCATGATTTTCTTGTGGCGACGGTGTGCCGTCACTCCACGCTTGATACGAGGCATATTCTGTTCTCCTTACCGGTATCTGGATTAACGGATGCGCAACATGCGCTCAACGCGGTTCAGGTCAGACGGATCGATATGGTCCGTGCCCCGCAACTGACGCTTACGCTTGGTCGTCATCTTGGTAAGGATGTGGCTCTTGTTGGCGTGCTTGCACTTGATGCGACCGCCACCAGCCAGTTTGAAACGCTTTTTTGCACCGCTATGGGTTTTTGCTGCTTTTGCCATGATCTCTCACTCCGCATTCAAAGGTTATGAAACGACCACCCGGTCACTTCTTCTTTTTCGGGGCAATCACCATGGTGAGTTGGCGGCCTTCCATTTTCGGATGCTGCTCCACCGCACCATAATCCGCCAGGTCCGCTTCAACACGCTGCAACAGCTGCATGCCAAGCTCCTGGTGGGCCATTTCACGACCGCGAAAACGCAGCGTGATCTTGGCTTTATCCCCATGCTCAAGGAAACGTACCAGGTTGCGCAGTTTTACCTGGTAATCCCCTTCTTCCGTCCCTGGGCGGAACTTGATCTCCTTGATCGTCGTCCGCACCTGCTTCTTCCTTGCTTCGTTCTGCTGTTTCTTGGCCTCGTACAGCTGTTTGCCATAATCCATGATTTTGCAAACAACCGGGTCAGAATCAGCAATCTGCACCAGGTCAAGCTCGGCTGCTTCAGCCATCCGTAAGGCCTCGTCAATAGAGACAATACCTACTTGCTGGCCGTCGGCTCCAATCAGGCGTACTTCACGTGCCCGAATATCTTCATTGAGGAGATGCTTACGCCCTCCATCCTGATCGCGCTTGATGGTCAATCCTCCGAAACAAAACGCCCGCGGCGAGCCACTTCCCGGTCAAGGTGAGCAAGCAGGCCATCAAGGCTCATGCTGCCCAGGTCTTCACCGGTTCGGGTCCGCACGGACACAGTACAGGTTTCCACTTCTTTGTCGCCCACAACCAGCAAATACGGGACCCGCTGGATCGTGTGCTCGCGGATTTTAAAGCCGATCTTTTCATTTCTCAAGTCGGATTCAACCCTAAAGCCTTTATTTTTCAAGGATTCTTCGACCTGGGTCACCCACGGGGCCTGCTTGTCCGTGATGTTCATGACCACCGCCTGCAGCGGTGACAGCCATAACGGGAAATTCCCCTCGTAATGCTCGATCAGGATGCCGATAAACCGTTCAAACGACCCGAGGATGGCGCGGTGCAGCATCACCGGCACTTTCCGCGAGCTGTCTTCGGCCACGTATTGCGCTTCCAGCCGGCCCGGCATGGAGAAGTCTACCTGGATGGTACCGACCTGCCAGACCCGGCCAATGCAGTCCTTCAGGGAAAACTCGATCTTCGGGCCGTAGAAAGCGCCTTCACCCGGCAGCTCCTGCCAAGGCAGCCCCTTGGCGTCCAGGGCTTGTGCCAGGGCTTGTTCAGCCTTGTCCCAGCTGGCATCCGAGCCCACCCGGTTCTCCGGCCGGGTCGACAGCCGGTAGATGATGTCCGTGAATCCGAAGTCCGCATACACATCATGCAAGAAGTCAATAAAATCAGATACTTCCGGCTGAATGCTCTCCTCGGTACAGAAGATATGGGCGTCGTCCTGGGTGAAGCCACGAACCCGCATGATGCCGTGCAAGGAACCGGAAGGCTCATTGCGATGGCAGGAACCGAATTCCGCCAGTCGCAACGGCAAATCGCGATAACTGCGCAGGCCCTGGTTGAACACCTGCACATGGCAGGGGCAATTCATCGGCTTGACCGCAAAGTCGCGCTCTTCCACCTGCAGGCTGAACATGTCCTTGCCGAATTTGTCGGCATGGCCGGATTTCTGCCATAACGTGAAATCGACGACCTGCGGGGTACGGATCTCCTGGTAACCCCGGCGGCGCTGCTCGGCCCGCATGTATTGCTCAATGACCTGCCACAAGGCCCAACCCTTCGGGTGCCAGAACACCATGCCCGGGGCTTCCTCCTGGGTGTGGAAGAGGTCCAGCTTCTTGCCAATGCGACGGTGGTCGCGCTTCTCGGCTTCCTCGATACGGGTCAGGTAGGCCGTGAGTTGTTTCTTGTCTGGCCAGGCCGTGCCATAGACCCGCTGCAACATGGCGTTCTTCGAATCGCCCCGCCAGTACGCGCCCGCCACTTTGGTCAGCTTGAAGGATTTCAGCTTGCCAGTGGACGGCACATGCGGGCCACGGCACAGGTCCATCCAGTCGCCTTGCCGGTACACGGAGATTTCTTCGCCCGCCGGCAAGTCCTGGATGATTTCGACCTTGTAGTGCTCACCCAGGGCCTTGAAGGTTTCCATCGCCTGCTCGCGGCTCATCACCTCACGCTGGACCGGCACATCCTGCTTCGCCAGCTCTTCCATGCGCTGCTCAATGGCACCCAGGTCTTCCGGGGTCAGCGGCCGCTCATAGGCAAAGTCGTAATAAAAGCCGTCTTCGATGACCGGTCCAATCGTGACTTGCAAACCGGGGAACAACGATTGGGCCGCCATCGCCAACAGGTGCGCGGTGGAATGGCGAATCACTTCCAGGCCATCGGCATCACGGTCGGTGATGATGGCCAGGCGTGCATCGCGCTCGATCCGGTAGCTGGTATCCACCAGGCAATCATCCACACGGCCGGCCAGGGCCGCCTTGGCGAGGCCGGCACCGATATTCGCGGCCACCTCGGCCACGGTCACGGCATGATCAAACTGGCGCTGGCTGCCATCGGGCAAGGTAATGGTAGGCATAGGGCGAGACTCCTTTATCCAGTGGTGACCGCTACCAAAGGCCACATGAAGAGTTCGAAAAACAAGGGCACTGTAAGCGGATGGCGTACAGTGCCCCGGTAATGGTAGGCACGATCGGATTCGAACCAACGACCCCCACCATGTCAAGGTGGTGCTCTAACCAACTGAGCTACGTGCCTGCAAGGGGCGGCATTATATGCTGCGCCCTGCCGGCGCTCAACCGTCCCGCCACCCTCAAGCCTCGCCGGGCATCAAAGCCCATCGTTCACGCAACTGTGCCAGCCGGTCACGCAGGCTGGCCGCCTCTTCAAATTCCAGGTTACGGGCATGCTCGTGCATGGCCTTCTCGAGCCTGTCCATCTCGCGACTGATGTCAGCGGCCGATGCATAGCTGGCTGCCTCTTCCGCAATGGCGGCCTGCCCCTTGCGTGAACGCTTGCCGGTTTTGGCCAGCCGTGCGCCCTCCATGACATCCACGACACCCTTGATGATGGTTTTCGGCACGATACCGTGTTCGGCATTGAAAGCCTCCTGCTTCTCGCGTCGCCGCGCCGTCTCATCCATCGCCCGCTGCATGGAACCCGTGACCTTGTCGGCATACAAAATCGCCCGCCCACAGGCATTCCTCGCCGCCCGGCCGATGGTCTGGATCAGGGAACGATCGGATCGCAGGAAGCCTTCCTTGTCCGCATCAAGGATCGCCACCAAGGCCACCTCCGGCATATCCAGGC
>SBFY01000039.1 GCA_006227085.1 Gammaproteobacteria bacterium | reverse complement strand
CTGATGCGCCGATCGGTGCGAATACCGTTATCACGATGCAGGATAGCGCCCAGCAACTCACCCGTTGGCAAACTGCCCTTGACCAGGATATCGACTTCATGACGCCGCGCCATCGCCACTGCAGCATCCGCGGCCGCATGGCTGTGCTCGGTATCGACCACAACAACGCCCTTGATATCGACCCGGGCTTTTTTGGCCGCGGCCTGGATGCGTGACGCCGGCCCCACCAGCACCGGCTCCAGCAAGCCATGGCTCATGGCCTCGCCCACACCCTGCAGGACTTCAGCGGTTACCGGGTGGATAACGGCAGCGCGCACCGGCCCCTGCCGACGCGCCTTGTCGAGCAAGGCCTGCAAACGTGGATGGGTCGCTTTTGCCGATGATCCTGCCATGGGAATCTCCGTGACTGCGGATGGTATGGACACTATTACGCGAGAAATCGCCAACAGCAACACCCGGAAACCGATACAGGTCAATGCAATGCACTGCCTGCCGTCATAGACTGGGAAAAATCACCAAGGAGACCACCATGATCCACGAAACCAGCGGCGACATCCTGTTATCCAAAGCCCAGGTCATCGCCCACGGCATCGCCCCCAATGATCCCTTTAACCAGGGCCTGGCCCTGGCCTTGCGTGAGCGGTGGCCGGCGATGGCGAAAGACTTCCGCCATTACTGCCATACCCAGCACCCGGAATCCGGTGGCGCCTGGTCATGGATGGGCTCTGACGGCCGCATCATCGTCAACCTGCTGACGCAGGAAGGCAGCTATGACCATGGCGGCAAACCCGGTGTCGCCCACACGGAATTCGTGAACAAAAGCCTGAAAGCCTTGCGCCAACTGGCCGAAAAGGAAAAGTTCACCAGCATCGCACTGCCGAAACTGGCCACCGGTGTCGGCCGGCTGGACTGGGCCGAGGTCAAACCGCTGATTGAAAAACACCTCGGCGATCTCGGCATCCCGGTGATCGTTTACACCACCTATCACGCTGGCGAAGCGGCCAACGAAAAACTCTGATCCTCGATCATGAAAAAGCCGGGCCATAGCCCGGCTTTTTTATTGCCGCCCTGTACGGTACATTTCGTACCACCACATCACGGATAACAATCATGGGAAAACTCTCGGGAAAAACCGCCATCATCACCGGCGGTGCACAAGGCATGGGGGCCGCCACAGCGCGCCTGTTCATCGAAGAAGGCGCCAAGGTCGTGATCGGTGATGTTCAGGATGACAAAGGCAAGGCACTGGCGGAAAGCCTGGGCACACACTGCCGCTATGTGCACCTGGACGTCACCAGCGAAAGTGACTGGCACAACGCCGTCACGGTTGCAGGCACCATGGGGCCGCTGAACGTGCTGGTCAACAATGCCGGCATCCTGTTTTTCAAAAGTCTTGTCGACACCACCGTGGACGATTACCTGCGGCTGATCCGTATCAACCAGGTGGGTGCCTTCATCGGCATCCGCAGCGTGATCGCACCGATGAAGGAAGCCGGCGGCGGCTCGATCATCAACATCTCATCGATTGATGGCCTGCAAGCCAAGAACAGTTTGTCGGCTTATGCTTCCAGCAAATGGGCCTTGCGTGGATTAACCAAGGCCGCGGCCATTGAGCTCGGGCCGTACAACATCCGCGTGAACACTGTTCACCCAGGCGGCATTAACACCGACATGGGTTCCGGTGGCGCGGATTCCACCGAGGCCATGAACGTGTTTTACAAAAACCACCCACTGCCGCGCGTTGGCCAACCACAGGAAGTGGCGCGCATGAGCGCTTTCCTTGCGTCAGATGAATCCAGTTATTCAACCGGCTCGGAATTCATTGTTGATGGTGGTTGGAGCGCCGGCATGCGGATGGATATCCTGCCGACCAGTTAATGATCGGCGATAAAAAAACGCCCTGCAATGCAGGGCGTTTTTTTATCAGGGATTACTTGCGCATCAATTTGTTCATCAGGATTTGCTGGTACAGGCTGCTGTACATGGTTTCCGCCGACTCCAGTTCGGATGCACCCAGCTGCTGCTCCAACGCATCACGACGATCAATCGCTGACTGCAATGGCACAAACGACGAACTGACGGACATCTTGTACCACACATAGGCTTGCAGCAGGTCCTGCTCGACCCCAACACCCTGGTCATAGCTTTCTGCCAGTCGCAGTTGCGCATCACCATAGCCGCTCATGGCTGCCATGGTCCAGGCGGCAATGGCCTGTTCGATATCCTTCTCTACCCCTTCACCCGCGGCATAACGCATGCCCATCTGGTAATGCGCGGCTGGCACCCCTTGGTCTGCGGCACGGCTTAACCATTTAACAGCTTCGGCAAAATCCTTGGGCGCACCCTTCCCTTCCACGTGTGCCATACCGAATTCATATTGCGCTGTTTTATCGCCACCAATAGCCCGCTCAGCGAGGCTACGGTTATTGAGATCATCGCACGACCAGAACGTCACGCCGCCGATGTTTTCCTGCTTGCAATTGGGATCTTTGGCCCACACTGCCGGGGTAGCAAGCAAGGGTAACAGCGCAATCACGCACGTCATCACTCGCTTCATGGTCACAGCCTCCTGCTGTTAACGCTTGCCTTGAGTATAGTCCAGTTATTCCCGGTGTGAAGCAGTTCTCGCTTCGCCCGGCAAGGCCGGTGGCTCCCGCCACTTCAGCCGGGTGTAGTCAAACCCCAGCTCCAATGTGGGCTTCACCACCTTGAAATACGGGGAAAGGTCAAAGTCCCTTGGCGTGACATGGCTGTAGTGCATGGATTGCAGGCACTCCTCCTCACTCTTGCAGAGATCGGCCGCATCGTAGCGAGGCAGGATGGGGTATCGCACCGACTGGAAGGCCTGCGCCAGCAAGGTCGAGCAAATCGCGCGGGTGGGGTCACCGCTACCAAAGGCAATCAGCTGGCGGCGCCAGCGGGCCGGCACCGGCGGCGTCGGGATGAGGTATCGCGCCAGGTCGATGATATTTTTCAGGTCGTACTGGTAGCCAAGTCTCTCGAGTATAAAGTCTGTCACCGCACGACGATCCGGCTCGGTCAGGCCAACGGGGCGGCAGATGCGGGTGTTCAGGCCGGCATATTGGCGGATCGGGATGCCGATCACCCCCTGCACCATGTCCACTTCGACCAAGACCAGCGATGGGTCGCCCAGGTGATCAGCCAGCGGACGGCCGATATAAATACAGGCATGCGACCAGGTGGACTGGGTCAGGTATTTGATCGCTGAACTGACCCGGGTATTACCTTCTACCAGCAGCACATCTCCGGGTTGCAACACCCGGCTCAGGCGCTCTTCTCCGGCAACGGCAAAACTCTTGTAGGTTTTGACCGGCTTCAGCAAATAGCGGGCAATATGCCCACCCAGCCATTCACCCAATTGACCAACAGGACGCATAACAAGACTCACGGCAAGACAGCTTCACTAACAGCATAGCGGTTTACGTTTTCGTTGGCAGCACGAATTCGGCGTACAAGGCGCAATGGTCGGAAAGCGCTGCCCACGGTTCACCGGAAAGCCGTTCGGCCTGCTGGCATTCGACACCCCGGTAGTAGATCCGGTCCATCCGCAGCCAGGGCCAGCGGGCAGGATACGTCGCCGCCAGGCGGCCGTGGCAATGGCGGTAGGCTTCCTGCAAACCAAAACGTCGCTGCAGTGTCTTGTCGACGGCATGGCGCCAGTCATTGAAATCACCCGCCATGATCAACGGTGCATCACCCACTTCCCGCTCAATGAATTTACCCAGGCAGGTCGACTGGTAACTGCGCTCCCAACCCAGCAAGCCCATGTGCACACAGATCAGGTGCACACCACCGTCAATCACGCCATGCAGCAAGCCGCGCTGCGAAGTGGGCAGGATCGAGATATCGAACTGGCTCCAGGACTGGAACGGGTATTTGCTGAGGATGGCATTGCCATGATGGCCATGTTCATAGATCGCATTACGACCATAGGCATAGTGCGTCCAGACTTCATCCGCGAGGTACTCGAATTGCTCCGGCACCCAATTCGCCACTTTATTGCCCAGCTTGCGGTTTTCGCCGACCACTTCCTGCAGGAACACGATATCGGCATCCACCAGTCGAATGGCCTGACGCATTTCATCGAGCAGGAAACGGGTGTTGCCGAGGCCGAAACCCTTGTGGATGTTCCAGGACGCGATACGCAAACGGGCGGGACGCATGGCGACAGCCTCAGGCATCCAGGTCCGGGATTAACATGCTGCGCAGCTTGGCGATAGCATCTTTCAAGCGCAGCTTCTGCTTTTTCAAGCGATGGATTTCCAGCTGGTCCTGATACGGAAAGCCTTCCAGTTCAGCGATCTGGGCATCCAGCAAACGATGACGCTGCTCCAGCTGCAGGAGCTGTTCCGCCAGCGATGGCGCTTCGTGATGGTCATCATTCATGGTATGGCACCCAGTACACCGGCGAACAATAAGCGGACACCCTGCCAAAGGCAAGCCGGCACAGGATGGCATCGCAATAACAGCACTGCTTCATGCATCACGCCCGGCGGGTTCCAGCAAACGCTGGTACAAATCGCGGCAGGCATTGAAGAATGCCTGGTGCTGTTCGCCAAAATACGGCGCCAC
>SBFY01000099.1 GCA_006227085.1 Gammaproteobacteria bacterium | reverse complement strand
ACACCGGCATCGCAGAGCGCCATCGCAGCACGACGCGTATCCACAGCTTCCGTCGGTTCCTGTTGCGGTTGGTAAACCACTTGCATTGGCAGGCCCGCGCCAGAAAACACTTGCTCACCCATGGCACCAGCACACCCAAACCATTGCAGGGGCGCTTCACGGCATGCGGCCAAGGCACGCAGCGTGCGCTCGCCGGCACGTGGCAAACTGCCCAAGGCCAATGCCTGTTCGCGAACAGCCGCACCATCGCTGCCCTTGAGGGCAACCGGCCCGCCGATACCGGCATAGGGATTGATCACCAAGCCGACTTTCAGCATGCCGTTTCCACACTGAAGCCGAGCGAAGCCAACTTCCTGGCGACATCCGCATCCGGGCATTGCAGTTGCCAGGACGAAAATTCCGCACGCGATGCCGCATCACGGCGGCAGGCATCAAACGCTGCCGCGAGATCCTGTGTCTTGATCGCTTGCCGGAAATGCCGGTCCAACGCTTGTACGCAACTGGCCTGCGCAACGGCAGCAAGCACATCATCAACAGCCAGCACACCCGCTGGCGGCAAGGCCGGTGCCTGCCATTCGGCCGGCACACCCTGCCAATCACAAAAGGCCTGGTAGATCATTTGCAGGCCACGCTGTTTACCCGCCTGGCTGTAACCCGCGATATGCGGCGTGGCGATGCGCACCTTCTCCAGCAAATGCAGGTCCGGGGTCGGTTCGTTTTCCCACACATCCAGCACCACGGGCCGGTCATGCTGTTGCAGGTGTTGCAGCAATGCGTGGTTATCCACCACGGCACCGCGACAGGCATTGATAAGCCAGCTGTGTGCAGGCAACCGGGCCAAGCGGCTGGCATCCAGCCAGTGATGAGTCGGATACACACCCTCACTGATCAACGGCACATGCAGGCTCAGCACATCACAGGCCAACAGCTCATCGGCCTTCGCCAGCTTCTGCCAGTCCGGCCTGGCTGCCGGTACAAACGGATCAAACCAGCGCACTGTCATGCCCAGGGCATCGGCCATGGCAGCGACCCGGCTGCCGGTTTGCCCAAGCCCCATGATGCCGAGGCTTTTACCGCACAAGGATTGACCCGTTTGCTGCGCCAGCCATGCCAGGCAACCGGCCACGTATTCAGCCACGGCCAACGCATTGCAGCCCGGCGCATGTGCCCACTGGATACCCGCTGCCTCCAGCGCGGCAATCTCCAGGTGATCCACACCACTGGTCGCCGTGGCAACAAAGCGCAGGCGACTGCTGGCGATCAACTTTGCGGTAACCGGCGTGACCGAACGCACCAGCAGTACCTCCGCATCACGGACAGCGGCGGCATCAATGGCGCGACCCGGCAAGGTGACCACGTCACCGAAACGGGCGAAGGCTTCGGTCACATCCTGCAATGCGGAGTCAGCAACAATTTTCAATGAAAACAATCTCTTGTAATGGCATTTACAACCATCTTACCAAGGCGCCTCATACACCGGATGCGCCGGCTGCGCCTGCAAACGCTGGTAATACGGCTCGCTCAGGTAATCACGTCCGGCCAGCACATGCTGCATATACCAGGCTTCCGGCAACAAGCCCTGCTGGATCACGGCCGGATTGGCGATATACACCCAGGCCGGGATCACGGCATGGTCCGTTTCCAGCAAGAACACTTCGCGGCTGTAGAGACGCGGCGTACCCTCGAACTCGTCCAGCTTGGCGACTTCCATCGTGCTGTCGAGCCGGTACAGCACCCCTTCCACCGTTTCCGCTGGCGCGTAGACCACGTTGGCGTAGGCGCACAGCGGGCGATCGGCCGCGCGCTTGTTGAAGCGCAGGCCGTGGCGCGGCAGCCGTGCCGGCAAGGCCTCATGCCAGACCAGACCCCTGGCCTGCATCCGCAGGGGGTTCATATTGGAGCCATAAGCAAAATAATAGGCCGTCATGACTTGGCAGCACCCGATGCGTTTATCTATACTCAAATCACGGGATCACTGTGGAGGATTCGCTGCTGATGGCAGTGTTGATAGCAACACCCACTACCCTGCGAGGATTGGCCCTTGCGATCACCTGACCGCGGCCACATCGTCTCCCTCGATAACTGGCGTACTGAACACGCCAGACCAGATCCCCTCCCGCTGCGATTAGCCCCTGAACTCGACGATTTCCAGATCCTTTACCGCAACAGCCGGCATCATAGCAAACTCTATGCGCTCGACATTGTCGGCTGGGTGCTGATGAGCGATGGCAGCGTGGATGCCCTGGTGCCGTGGATGAACCGACTGCAGCTGGCGCGGCAAATCGATGACCCGCTCTGCGGCCACTGGGAAGGCTATTACCTGCCCACCACCGAGCTGATTCTTGAAGAACCACCCTCTTTCAAGGTTGCGGAACTGCAATCAGCTGCGGACTTTTTCGGCCTCTGCGAAATCGACCACCACGTCTGCCCGCAAGCCCTGCCCGACACTTCCGGCACCTGGGCCTTGCTGTATGACAGCGCACACCACCGCCTGAAGCTCGAGCCAGTCGCACGCTGGATACTGGAAGAAAACGGTGAACTGCATGGCGAGCTGTTTGCTGACCAGCGCACGCCTGATGCCATCCTCGATTTGTCGCACCACCCTGAATTCCGTTATTTCCTGCACGAAAGCGCTGTGCAGCAACTGATGGAAGGCGGCGATGAAGCCTTCAATGCGCTGGCTGACAGCCTGCAGCACTGACTCACACTTTGCGGATACGGTAGAAAAACTCGCCGGATTCACGCACTTCGGCCAGCAACAATTCATGGCCGAGAAAAGTACAGAATTTGGGAATGTCGCGCTGCGTGGACGGGTCCGTCGCTGTCACTGACAGCACATCGCCAGCGGCCATCTCCCGCACCTTGCGATGTAAAAGCATGACCGGCTCCGGGCACAGTAAACCGGTGGCATCCAGCAGGTGTTCCGTGGGGTTACTCATCAGCAGGTCATACTTTCGGTTCCAGCTCATGCGCTGGCAGGATGGTCACGCTCTCAAGGACTTCATCATACACGATGACCACTTTGCCGATCTCCAGCTGGCGACGCAAGCGACCGACTTTCTCGCCCAGGGATAATTCCACGGCACCGTAATCCGTGCCTTCACGCAGCACGAACGATTCCAGCAGGCCTTGCAGCGCATCGGGCGACAGGTCCTTGGGATCAATGCGGATCATCGGCGTTTGGCTTCCACACTGCGCACCTTGTCATCCATTGATTGCTCACGATCCGTCCGTGTACCGAGCTTGATGGTGGTGGTGATGCGCGGCGCACCCATCGCATGCACCCGCTCATGGCAGGCGCGAATGGCATCCATGACCGCATCCCAGTCCCCTTCCACATTGGTGCCATAGGCATGCAAATGGGTCTCCAGGCCGGCTTCCGCAAACACCTGCTGGCAGGCGGCAATGTAGTCTGACAACGATACCCCGACCCCGATCGGCACGATGCAGACATCGGCAATCACTCTCATGGCGTGCATACCTCATGTTGGTGGCGCGTATCTTAAAGTAAACTGGGGGCAGCAGCAGACCGGTTCAACCCCAGCAGATGACCAAGGATAGCCCATGCAGATGCAACTCGTTTTGACCTTTATCGGCAATGATCGCCCCGGCCTGGTCGGCCAGCTTTCCAACATCGTCACCCAGCACGGTGGTAACTGGCTGGAAAGCCGCATGAGCCGGCTGGCCGGTAAATTTGCCGGCGTTGCCCGCATCAGCGCCCCAGCCGCCGAAGCCGAAGGACTGGCCAATACCCTGCGCAAGCTGCACAGCGATGGCCTCATGGTCACCGTGGAAACCGGCCACGATGCCCCTGACACCCCCGCCCGCACCCTGACCCTGACTATCCTCGGCCCTGATCGCCCCGGCATCGTGCGCGAAGTCTCGCAAGCCCTGCATGCCCGCCAGATCAATGTCGATGACATGGAGACCGATGTGGTCAGCGCCCCGATGACCGCCGAAGCCCTGTTTACTGCCACCGCGACCCTGCGCCTGCCGGAAGGTGAAGACCGTATTGCACTGGAAGAAACGCTGGATGCGATTGGGGAGCGGCTGGGAGTGGAGATTGGGTTAGAGGGCTGATGACATGAAAAAATCTGTTTTATCCAAAGCAAAAATGAAATCGACCCAAAAAGCAACAAGGAAAAAACCTGCGATAAAGCCGAAGGCAAAAAAGGCAGCAGCTTCAAAATTTAGCAAGCTACCACCAGGCTTTAGCAAAGAGGGTGGACTTTACCTGCCTACAAAAATATCCAAAAACACAACAGTCGTACCTCCATCGAAAATGCTTTCTGGTATTAAAAAAGCTAAAGCCGAGATATCTTCTCTTCTTGATGAAATCAGTAGCATCACAAGTGGCTATTCTGTATCTGAAATAGAATTGGCAGTAAGCTTTAGTGCAGATGGCAAGTTCTTAGGCATTGGTGTAGGCGGAGCAACATCAATCACCATAAAACTGAGTCCTGAGGAATAAACACAGGACTCCGGTCGCACAAAACGGTCATTTTTATGCAGGGGCCAGCCCCTGCAACCCCGTTTGCCGACGCAACAGCGCTCTTTCCTCAATCCATTCCTCAAGCGTCGGATGGCCGGCGTGACAGGCA
>SBFY01000178.1 GCA_006227085.1 Gammaproteobacteria bacterium | reverse complement strand
TTCAGGCGACCCAGGTCGCCACTGACATCACCGAATGACAGCGCAAACACGATGGTGAGGATCACCGCATACGCCGGGATCACCATCACATCGCGCAGGCCGGCAAAATCCAGCCGTTGCGCACGATCCAGCCACAGGCCCAGTGCGAGATACAGCACCGCCAGCGAATACAGCACATAGAACAGCGATTCCTTGAACGATTCCGACAACTGGAACGCCAGGGTCAGGTAAAAGCCACTCAAGCCAAAGAACATCAGCCAGCGCGAACGCAATCGCCACGCCAGTGGCAACACACCGACCAGCATGATCCACACGGCAGACACCTGCGTTTGTGAGAATGTGAAAGTTTCAGCACCCGACCAGATCGCCAGCAAGAGCACCGCCAGCACGCCCTGCAAGGCCGATGGCAACACCCACGCCATCGCCAATGCACCCATGCCCCACAGCAGGAACGCATTCGGCCAATGCTCATCGATGTGATAGACCTGCGACACCAGCCAGATACCGGCACCGAACAACATCGTGCCTAGCAACGACAGCCCTTCTGCAGCCGCCAATGATGATGACGGCCGACGGAACCACACACCGCCGGCATGCGCCAACACAATCGCCGTGAAGATAATCCCGAGCTTGCTGAAACGGTGCAGCGCATCCCAGTTCCAGGCAAAGAACAGGATGACGCCCAGGCCGAACAGGATGGCACCGATCGCGGATAGCGCGGTGCGTGCGAGGGAATGTTCACTGCCGTGGTAGTGCTGGCGGATGGCGGTCGCTTGCGGGTTGCTGATCAACCCGGCATTGACCCAATCAGGAAGCTGGCTTTCCAGCCACTTCAGGTGTTTCTTCCGTGACGCCATTCCCTGACTCCTGCAGCGGTGCTTGCGTGCCAGTATCCACGACCTTGCGGAAAACCACAAAGGCCTGGTCGTATTCGAGGTAACCACGTCCGGGCAGGAAGGCATGACGCTGCAATTCACGGCTACGGTCAAACACGGCAGCTTCCTGGTATGCCTGTTCCAGCAAGGCCGGATCAACCTGATAGACCAGTTGCGCTTCGCGCAGGCGGAACACCAGCCAGTCCGGCTGCAGGTAACGGATCAACTGCACCCAGTCTTCACCCACCACCTTGCGCGCTGCCACCATTTCCGGCGATGACATGCCCGGGTAGTCGTACATTTTCAAACCGGAATAAAAACCGATATAGCCCAGGCATTCGACAAACACGGTCTGGCGCTCATCACCGGCCTGCGCCTTCAGCCACAAACCCAATGGCTTGCGCAGCCCTTCTTCAATCACGGTTTGCTGCACACGCACCTGCCAGGCCATCGCCAGGGTCACCAGCAACCATACGCCCACCACGCTAGCGGACACCCATTGCATGCCACGTTGCCACGATGGCATGGCTTGCCAGCACTGTTGCAACAAGGCTGACAGCGTGAGGATGCTGAACCATGCCAGCGGCGGGTAATACCAGGGATAGAACGGGG
Organism: Gammaproteobacteria bacterium; assembly: GCA_006227085.1. GTDB lineage: Bacteria > Pseudomonadota > Gammaproteobacteria > Pseudomonadales > M0112 > M0112. The sequence continues at coordinate 10,605 of SBFY01000178.1, read as the reverse complement.
CAATATGTTCCAGGTAAAACGCCATCAGCAAGGTGGTGAGTGACAGCATCCGCACCAAGGGCGACACCCGCGGCAGCAACCAGGCGATCGCCGCCAGCCAGGCCAGGCCACGCGCGAGTAACGACAATGCCTCTGGCCAACCGCCCATCACGAAATACGATGGCATGAACGCGTAATTGAGCGCGGTGACTTGTACCAGTGAGGTCCAGGGGAACAGTACAAAAGCCTGCAGCAATGCCAACACGGAAGGATGACCACCCAAGCCCTTGGCCACAATCGTGTGCGGCACAGGTGTGCCGTAATACCAGGTTGTCCACAACAGCCAGGGCGCATACAGCAGCGCGGCAATCATGCCCGCTTTCCAGTAATAGCCCAATAACGCACGCACGCTACCCCGTCCTTGCAGCAGGTACATCCAGCCATACGCCAGCCCCAGTGCTGCGATATACACCACACTGTCAGGACGCGACCACATCAAACCGGCCCAGGCGATACCGAGCAAGGCCACGCGTTGCTCCAGCAAGGCCAATAGCGTCAAGGACAGGAAAAACACCATGAAACCGGCTTCCTGGCCATTGATGGTGAAATCAATGATCTTGCCATCCACGGCCAACCAGAGCAGCGTGCACACCGCCACCCAGCGAACATAGGCCTGTGCACGCATGATCCGTAACACACACACGGCTGAAGCTCCCAGCAGCACGGCTCCCAACACGCGGTACAGCCATAACACCATGGCATCGTTACCGGTCAGCCAACTGAAGAAGGCCGGCACCAACACATTGAGCGGCGATGTAAACGTGTGCAGGACCTGGCCATGTTCAAACACCAGGCCATACCCATTGGCGAGGTTTTTCCCGGCCCGGTAAGTGATGTACCAGTCCTCCCAGGCGTGCTGGGTGAACAGTGCGAACGCCAACGCCGGCAATGCCGCCAACAGGAATGCGCGCCAAGCCGGAAGGAGATGTGTGTTGCCCGTCATGCCGCCTGCCTCCTCATGGGGTCACCGGCACTGCCAGCAAATCGGCGCGCCGGAACACGATATAGGCGCGGTCATATTCCAGCCAGGCACGGCCCGGCAGGAAGCGGTAAGCCGCCAGTGCAGCCGATTGGTCAAACACGGCTACCGGGTAATACAACCCCTGCAGGATCGCGGGATCAATACGCTCCAGCTTCTGCACTTCACGCTGGCGCAGCACCAGCCAATCCGGACGCAAGGCACGGATCAGCGCGTCCCATTCATCACCGTGCTGGCGACGGGCCTGTACCACTTCCGCTGACGCGATCCCGGGATAGTCGTACATCTTCAGGCCGGAGAAAAACCCGATATACCCCAGCGATTCGACAAACACGGTTTCCTGGGCATGACTCGCATGCGCTTTCAGCCAGAGGCCAACCTGTTTACGCCCGCCGTCTTCGATGACCGCTTGCTGCACTTTCATTTGCCAGGTTTGCACCACGGTCACCGCCGCCAGGAACACCACCACAGAGATCGACACAGCAGCCACACCATGGCGCAGCGGCGCTGCCAGGCCATCACGCTGCAAGACCCTGTCGAGCAAACCGGCCCAGACCATCGCGGCCAACAAGGTGCATGGCGGGAAGTACCAGGCATATGGCCCAGCCGCCACATGGGTCAGGTAAAACACGCCCACATAAAATGCGAAGGACACGGTTCGCAGCAAGGGCGAAACGCGTGGCAACAACCACACCATTGCCGCCACCCACGACAACGCGTAACTGACCCACTCCAGCAGCAACGGCCACCCACCAAAGAAATAATTGGTGGGTGCAAACACATCGCGCATCGCCGTAGGGTTCACCAACGCGTGGAATGGCAAGCTCACAAATGCCAGCAGCAATTCCAGCGGGCCTGCCGATACCGTGTGCAAGCCTTTCGCGACAATCGTGTGCGGCACCGGCGAGCCGTAATACCACGCGGATACCAACAACCAGGGGCCATACAACAGCACGGTCACCACACCGGCCTTGATCGCCATGGCCATACTGCGTTGCCATTGCGAGCGATCGTGCAAACCGGTGGATACGGCATACCCCAAACCAAGAGCGGCAATGTACACAACACTGTCCGGACGACTCCACAGCAAACCTGCCCAGGCAACACCTAACAGCACGGAGCGTTGTTCAAACAGGGCTCGCAGCGTCACGCTGAAAAAAAACAACAGGAACGCGGTTTCAAGACCATTGACGCTGAAATCGACTGTCTTGCTATCCGTGGCAAACAACACCAGCAGGAAAACGGTTGCAGCAAGCCCCAAACGCTCACGTTGCAGCAAGCGCCACAGGTTGAGGCAGGCACACCCCATCAACAACGCACACACGATGCGATGCAATAACAAGACCATGGCATCGCTACCGGTCAACCAGCGATACAAAGCGGGCAACAACACATTGATGGGTGACGTGAAGGTTTGCAGCCGCTCACCCGGCTCAAACACCAGCCCAGCCCCCAGCGCCAGATGGCGCGCCGAACGGTAGGCGATATACCAGTCTTCCCAGGCGTGCTGGGTGACTGCGGCAAACAATAACGGAGGTAACACACCGAGCAGGAACACCCAACGCGCACGAATCACTGGCATCGCCGCTTGTCGGTTCACAGGGTTCTCCTTGGGATGACTGGCCATGATTATCGGTTATTGCCAGTCACCAGTGTGTCATCAAAAACTAGATACCCATATTCCCCAGGGTCGTGAGGATGTTACGCAGGATGCCGGCTACTGCAGGATACTCCGCCTCGAAATGCGTCACGGCCTCTTCCAGCTGCTGCTGGATATCGGACTGTTCATCGCTTTCGGCATCCAGCTGGGTTTGCAGGTCGGCCAACACGTTATCCATGATGCGGCGCGAGTCGGCGTCTTCCAGCCACTGGATTTCTTCGTGCAATTTTTCGATATCGGCTTTGATACGGGCTTTCATGGCTTATCCCTCCACTGCAATGTAAATATCATAACGCAGCGGGAAAGCACCCGCATTGAGGCACATCAGGAAGACCGCCCCAGCAAGGCATCCAGCGCCCGTAGTGCCGGGGCAAAATCATCATCGACGCGGATCCCGTGCATGCCCACGCTGCGTGCTGCTTCCACGTTCGGCTCGAGGTCATCGAGGAACACGGCCCGCGCCGGATCGTTCACGCCCATGGTATCGAGCGCCATCCGGTAAATATCCGGATGCGGTTTGCGCAACCCCACCTCACTGGAATCAATCACGGCATCAAACAAGTCATCGACCGGCATCATGCTGCGCCAGGCATCCTTGAACTCGCGCACATTGTTGGTAATGATCGCCATGCGCCGGCCTTCCCGCCGTAATGCGGTTGCATAATCAATCATCGGCTGCCGCACGGTTTTATCCGGTTGGCTGGCCATTGCCATCAGGATGCTATACAGGTCCACCGCTTGCCCGATCTGCCGTTCGCTAATCCCGAGGATTTCATCGCGCGCTGCTTCCAGCGTCATTTCACCGCGCTCCAACCGGTGCCACGGGTGATCGCCATCCATGCTGTATTCCCCGAACACCGATTGCAGTGTTAATTCCGGATCACCCCCCAGACCCTGGGCATATTCCATCACGGCATGGAATGGCGACACAGTGAACACGCCACCAAAATCGAACAATACGGTCTCAACGTTTGACACGGACACCCTCCACACTCATCACGAACGGATATAACGCGACTGCTGGCCCATCCAGAAGCGATGATGCGGTTCCGGCGCATCAATATCACCGGCATCGTAGCCACTGTCACCGCCATACAGGAAACACACGTCCTTGTCGCACACAACGATCTTGGGCTCAAACACTTCCGGCTTGCGATGCGCAAAGGCATCCAGCGCTTGTGCCGCCGAACGCGACTGCGCCAACTGCTGCAAGGTGACAAACGTGGGCGGCATCATCGGCAAATGCCCTTGCTGGAATGCCTCCAGCGCACGCCGTGGCTGCAACCAGTCAAACGCGGCAATCTCACTGCCATCCACCGTTACTGGAGCATCGCCATGACAGGCGGCTGCAAAGAACCAGGTTGCGTAGCGTTTGGGCGCGCCGACCGGCGTTGTCCAATGCGCGAAATACACCAACGGTTCAGGATCAATCACCAGCGCGGCTTCTTCACGCGTTTCGCGCACCACGGCATAACGCGCAGCCGCTTCCACCTTGCCATTGGCTTCGGCCACATCGGCCGCTTCCACCCGGCCACCGGGAAACACCCAGGCGCCGGGAGCAAAATCCAGCCGGCTGTTGCGTTGCAACAACAAGGTTTCCAGGCCATCGGTGCCATCCCGCAACAACACCAATGTGGCGGCTTGCCGTATCGGCTGGTCTCCAGCTGCCCAGTTATTCATGCAAGACGCGACCTCGCGACCAGGCGTTATTCCGGGAAATACCGGCTGATCGTATCGACCACACAGGCCGGGCGATCGTTACCTTCAATTTCCACCGTGATGCGAATCGTGGCTTGTACGCCACCTTTCACATCTTCCACTTCCACCAGTTCACCCGTACCGCGCACGCGCGAACCCACTGGCACCGGCGCCGGGAAGCGCACTTTGCCGCAGCCGTAATTCACACCCATGGAAATGCCCTGCACATCGACGATTTGTGGCAGGAACAGGTTCACCAGCGACAGGGTCAGGTAGCCGTGGGCGATGCACTTGCCGAACGGACCGTTCTTGGCGCGCTCCGGATCCACATGGATCCACTGGTGATCACCAGTGGCATCGGCAAACAGGTTGATGCGGGCCTGGTCAATTTCCAGCCAGTCGCTGCTACCCAGGGCCTGGCCAACAGCGGTTTTCAGTTCATGCGGGGTCTTGAACACGGTCGTCATAAAAATCCTCACAATATCAAGGCGATGGAGCGGGTTGGCGACTATAGCACAGCCCCCGCGCATTTCCCTGTATTGGCCTGTATACTGGCGGGCAATAACAAGAATGCTCCCTGTAGAGCGCCACCCCGTAGCCCCACCAGGGCCGCCAAAAGAAAGGAGATCCCCATGCGCGGATTCGTACGCCACCTCAGCATTGCCCTGACTGCCCTGCTGCTGGCCAGCACAGCCAGTGCCCTTGGTTTGGGCGATATCAAGACCGAATCAAAACTCGGCGACCCGCTGCTGGCCCGCATCACCCTCAATGGCGCGGATGGCATGACGGAAGAAGAGCTCATCATCAGCATCGCTGACCAGGCCACCTATGACCGCATGGGCATCGAACGGGAATACCTGCACACACGCATGAAGTTCACTCCTGTCATCGACAAGAAAACCGGCAAGAGTGAAATCGTGGTCACCACCAGTGACAACCTGAAAACGCCTTTCATCAACTTTGTGTTGCAGGTCAAATGGCCGCAAGGCAATACCATGAAGAGCTACACCATCCTGCTGGACACTCCCGTCGGCCAGTAATCCGTGACAACCGATGACACACCCCCCCCGGCAGGCAACCTGCCGGGGGACAGACCCTCTCCCACGCCTGACCCCTTGCACCAGAACCGCCTCGACATGGAGGCACAATCACTGCAATACCCGCTGCCAGCCGGTGTCCGCCATGAGGCCATCACCATTGGCCAGGTCTCCTGCGAGTGGGCCATTCCCGATGATGCTGACCCCGACACCTGCATTGTCTACGCCCACGGCGGTGCGTTCTGTGTCGGCTCGGTCATTAGCCATCGCCCACTGGTCAGCCACATTGCCAAGGCCTGCGGCTGTGCGGTGATTGCCGTGGATTACCGCTTGGCGCCGGAACACAAGTTCCCGGCGGCAGCTGACGATGTGTTCACGGTGTACCGGGCCATGCTCGATACGTATCGGCACATCATCCCCATGGGTGATTCAGCCGGCGGATCACTGGCGGCCGGCATCCCCCTGCAAGCCCGCGAACATGGGTTACCCATGCCTGCTGGACTGGTCATGTTGTCACCCTGGCTGGACCTGAGTTGCTCTGCCCGCTCGTTTGAAACCAATGCCGCCAGCGACCCGTTCATGAAACGCGACGGCGCCATCTTCGTGGTGCGCGGCTATCTGAAAAAGGCCGACCCCTGCCAACCACTCGCCTCACCGGTCTTTGCGGATTTGCACGATTTCCCTCCCACACTGCTGCAAGTGAGTGCCCAGGAGGTGTTGCTGGATGACAGCACCCGGTTTGCCGAACGGGCGGAGGCCGCCGGCGTAGCGGTACAGCTGTCCGTCTGGCAAGGCGTTCACCACGTCTGGCATTTCCTCAGTGACACGCAGCCGCAAGCCCGCGAAGCAATTGCCGAAATCGGCCGTTTTGTCCGCAGCCTGACCCCACCAGCCACAACTGTATAACCATTCGGTAAGCATCAACCCTTTGTTTTACCGCTAGAATAAGCGCCTGTTGACCCATTTCCCCCGGAATCCAGTCATGCCCAGCCATCGCATCAGGGAAGCCTTGCTTGCCGTTGCCATCGTCGCCGCCGCCCTCGTGATCATGAGCCTCATGATCTGGCTTCGGCCGGCCCCTGAAATTGCCGAGCCTATCCGCAAGCCCTTGCAAGTCGAAGCCATGGTCGTTGCGCAGAAAACCCTGCCGATCATCCTGTTCACCCAGGGCACTGTGCAGCCACGCGTACGCACTGAACTGATTTCCGAAGTGCGTGGGCAAGTGGTCGAAGTGACACCCGCTTTCCAGGCCGGTAGTTTTTTCAGGGCGGGCGATGTGTTGTTGCGCATCGATGACCGCCAGTATGTGGCCGAGGTCAAACGTGCCGAAGCCAATGTCGCTAAAGCCGTGAGCGACCTTGCAATGGAAAAAGGCCGTGCTGAAGTCGCCTACCAGGACTGGGTCAAGGCCGGCAAACCCAAATACCGCTCCGAAGAAGCCAAGGAGCTGGCCTTGCGTAAACCGCAAGTGGCAGGCGCACAAGCCAACCTGGATTTTGCTTCGGCTGAACTGGAGCGCGCCCGTGGCGATCTCGAACACACGGTGATCCGCGCGCCATACGATGGCCTCGTGCAAGCCAAGCATGTCGACGTTGGCCAGTACGTCAGCGTCGGGACACCACTGGGCCAGAGCTTTGCGGTGGATGCGGTCGACATCCGCCTGCCATTACCGGAAAACCGGCTGGACTACCTTACCCTTCCGGAAAATTATGACGAGGCCAGTAACACACCGCTGCCCGTCACCCTGAGCCTGACCATCAATGGCAACACCGAACAGTGGCAAGGCGACATCATCCGCACCGAAGGCGTACTGGATGAACAAACCCGTGTGCTCAACCTGATTGCCCGTGTGGTCGATCCTTACGGCTTGAACCCCGACACCCCGGCTGAACGCCCCAAATTGCGTATCGGTAGCTTCGTCGAAGCCCGGATCGAAGGGCGCCCCATCGACAAGCTGGTGCAACTGCCTCGCCATGTGCTGCGCGCTGGCAACCGGGTCTGGGTGATTGATGAAGACCATCGCCTGCGGGATCGCAAGGTGCAGGTGCTGGTGAGCGAAGGCGATGTGGTGTACATCCAGTCCGGCCTGGAAGATGGTGAACGCGTGTGCCTGACACCGGTTGGCAATGTATTACCCGGTACGCAAGTGGCTGACGCCGCCGCGGGTAACAACGACACCCCGGTCACTGGCACGACTGACGGAAACGCACCATGAACAGTGGTCGCCAGACCAATCCCGATGCAGGCCTGATTGCCTGGTTTGCCCGCAACCCGGTGGCAGCCAACCTGCTGATGGTGATGATCATCATTATTGGTCTCATGTCGGCATCCAGCATCCGCAAGGCAATCACACCGGACTTCGAATCCAACCTCTTCACCGTCACCATGGTGTACCCCGGCGCCGCACCCGCTGAAGTGGAAAAAGGCATCATCATCAAAGTCGAAGAAGCCATCAAGGACGTCGAAGGCATCACCCGCATTGAATCGACTGCCGCCGAAAACCTGGGCACCGTCACCATTGAAACGGATGAGGATTATTCACTGCTGGACATCATGAACGAGGTGAAAAACCGCGTTGATGGCATTGCCAGTTTCCCCGCTGAAGCCGAAAAACCGTCCGTCAGCCAAGTGCAACGGATTCACCAGGCCTTGCAATTGCAGGTGTACGGAAAACTGGATGAATTTGCGATCAAGCGCCTCGCGGAAGAAGTGCGGCTGGAGTTGCTTTCCAATCCGGACATTGCCCGCGTCGACTTGTGGGGCGCGCGCGATTTCGAAATCTCGATTGAAATATCCGAAGCCACACTGCGCAAACATGGCCTGACCCTGAGCGGCGTGGCCGATACCTTGCGGCGGTCATCGCTGGACTTGCCCGGCGGCTCCATTCGTACCGCCAATGGCGACATCCAGTTGCGCACGCGCGGCCAGGCGTACACACAGCAGGAATTCGAAAACATTGTCCTGCTCACCAAAGCCGATGGCACACGCGTCAAGCTTGGTGATATCGCAACCGTCAAGGACGCTTTTGTTGAATTGAAAGGCTTTGCCACGTTCAATGGCTTGTACAGTGTTGGCCTGGCCATCTATGCCGTCGGCGACCAGGACGTCATCAAGGTTGCTGAAGCCGCAAAACACTACGTCGAAACAAAGCGCAAGACACTGCCCGAGGGCGTGTATCTCGACACCTGGGCCGATTCCACCTATTACCTCGAAGGCCGTCTCAGCATGATGGTAAAAAACCTCGTGCTGGGCGCCCTGCTGGTACTGGTCGTGCTGGGTCTGTTCATGGATTTCCGCATTGCATTCTGGGTGATGGTCGGCATGCCGGTGTGTTTCCTCGGTACTTTTGCCATCATGCCACTGGTGGATGTCAGCCTGAACATGATCAGCCTGTTCGGGTTCATCCTGGTACTCGGCATCCTGGTCGATGATGCCATCATCATTGGTGAAAGCGTGCATAGCACCGTCGCCAGCAAGGGCCACAGCCTGCGCACCGTGATTGAGGGCACCCAGCGCGTTGCGTTGCCAGCCACATTCGGCGTCTTGACCACCATCGTCGCCTTCTCACCCAACCTGTTTGTGGATGGGGTATTTCGTAACTTCCCCGCAGCCTGCGGCTGGGTCGTGTTGCTGTGTCTTGCGTTCTCTTTGATTGAATCGAAACTGATCCTGCCTGCCCATCTGGCGGAAATGGAACGTCCATTCTGGCGCAAGCTATTGGTCTGGCAATGGCAGGAAAACCTGCAACAACGTTGCAACGCAGGTCTCGAGCGTTTTGTGCGTGAGCGTTACCAACCAGCCATGGAAGCCTGCATCCGCCGGCGCTACCTGACAGCGGCCAGCTTCCTCGCCATGCTGATCGTGACCCTCGGACTGGTCGGTGGCGGCATCGTGCGCTACATCATGACACCGCAAGTCGCCGGCGATTTCATTGTTGCCAACATCGAAATGATTGAGGGCACTGCCGAGGATCGTTCACTGCAAGTCATCCGCAACGTCAACCAGAGCATCTACGCGCTGAACGAACAGTACAAGCAGGAAACCGGATCCGAAACCGGATTCATCAAGCATGTGTTCGCATTTGGCTCGCAAGGCTTGTTCGGCTCGGTGTGGCTGGAACTGGTCAAAAGCGAAGAGCGTGACATCACCAGTGACGAGATCACCAATCGCTGGCGTGACATGGTTGGCGATGTACCGGGCACCCGCGTACTGTCATTCAGCACCGCACAGGAAGGATCGGGTGCACCCATTGCCTTTACGCTGACGTCCAACAATATCGACGACCTGGAAAACGCCGGCCAGGAACTCGCTGCCCGGCTCAAGACCTACAACGGCGTGCACGATGTGCGTAACAGTGCCAGCGATGTGGTCGATGAAATCCAGCTCACCCTGAAACCGGAAGCAGAAACCCTCGGACTTACACTGGCCGACCTGGGTCGCCAGGTACGCGAAGCGTTTTATGGTGCAGAAGTGCAACGCATCCAACGTGGCACGGATGAAGTGAAAGTCATGGTGCGTTACCCCGCGCTGGATCGCAAAAGCATTTCCACCCTGGAAACCATGTACATCGTCAGCCCTGCCGGTGAACGCATCCCGTTTTCAACCGTCGCAGACATCCAGGTACGCCCCGGTTACTCCAAGATCACCCGCATCAACAGCCGCCGCTCTGTGCTGGTCACGGCCGATGTCACCGAATCTGCCATTGAACCCGGACGCGTGGTCAGTGACCTGGAAACCCATTTCTTCCCGGAATTGCAATCCCGCATGCCTAACGTGAGCTGGAGCCTGGATGGCGGCAGCAAGGAAGCCAAGAAACTGGAACGATCCCTGTTCACCGGCTTCTCACTGGCCCTGGCGAGTGTCTATATCCTGCTTGCCGTGCCGTTGCGCTCCTACCTGCAACCACTGATCATCATGAGCGTGATTCCTTTCGGCATCATCGGTGCCGTCACGGGGCACCTGGTCATGGATAAAGCCATCAGCATGATGTCGGTGTTCGGCATCATCGCCTTGGCTGGTGTGGTGGTGAATGACAGCCTGATCATGGTGGATTTCGTGAACCAGGCCCTGATGCGCGGCAAAAGCCTGATGGAGGCTGTCATCCATTCCGGCACCGAACGCTTCCGCGCCATCCTGCTGACATCGTTGACCACTTTCGTCGGGCTATTCCCGATGCTGATGGAAACCAGCGT
>SBFY01000057.1 GCA_006227085.1 Gammaproteobacteria bacterium | reverse complement strand
CAATCAGTGGCATCACTTCCCAGTAATCACGGAATGGTCCTGACCACTGGCATTGCCAGGCGATCACCAGCACGGCGACCGCCATCACAGCGGATGTGGCCAGCAAGAGCCATGAAACGGTGTTGGGCCAGCGTGACAACATCAGGAGTCCTGCGAGGCAATGCCGAGGGCGTAATCAATGGCGGGTTTTGCGCGACGGACGGCGGCACGGCCTTCAGCAATGGCTTCCGGGGATCGGCCAAATTCAAACAGGCCGATACTGTTCAGGCGTGGTGTGATGATGACATCGGCAGGTTCACCAGCGAGGCGGCTGCGGGTGATGTGATCCTGCATGATGTTGATCGACGTGGCGATCACATCGGCCAGGCTCGGGCTGTCATTGTGTGAACTGAACCAGGCGCGCATCAGTGAATCGGTACGGTGTTGTAATCGTGAAGACACACGTTCCATCAGGGAGCTGTCATCCCCCGCGATTTCCGGTTCACTGTCCGCGGCCGGTAATACCGGTTGCATGTGGCGATCCAGTAAATCGCCGTTCAGGTTGACGGCAATGATCACATCGGCACCCATGGCGCGACACACCGACACCGGGACCGGGTTCAGCAGGGCGCCATCCACCAGCCAGCGGCCGTTGAGTTTGTGTGGCGTGAGGATGCCGGGAATTGCCAGCGATGCCCTGACCGCCTCCCAGATCATGCCTTCGCGCAACCAGACTTCGCGACCATAGACGAGATCCGTGGCGACAATGCATAACGGCTTGGGGGTTTCTTCGATGCGGAACTCACCAAAGGTATCGCGCAGGTATTGCATCAGGCGTTGCCCATCGGCAAAACCGCCACCCGGTAACAGTTTGATACCGAGGTAACGCAGGATGTCGCGGGTCTGCAATTTGGTGACCCAGTTTTCCAGTGTGCTGAGGCCGTCAGCCATGTGCACGGCAGCGACCAGCGCACCAATGGACGTGCCGCAGATGATGTCGGGCACGATGCCGCGTTCCTGCAGCGCTTGCAGGATACCGATATGGGCCATGCCACGTGCCGAGCCGCTGCCGAGGGCAAGCCCGATGCGTGGCCGGTGATTGGGGTCCGTGGGCTGGGGCACCGCAGCTGTCCTGTGATTGTCGTTATACTGGATCCGTCGATCCTTGATTGTAGCCATTATGCCGCGTTCACGCCCGCCCCGTTCCCGCACGCTTAGCCGCGATCGCATCATTGCTGCCGCCAAGGTGCTGGGTGAGCGTGAAGGCGCTGACCGGTTGACGATCCGTGCCCTGGCCAGTGAGCTGGATGTCAGCCCGATGGCCATTTACCGCCACGTCGGCAGCAAATCAGAAATCCTCGGCCTGCTGGTGGACGCCTTTATCGAAGATGCCGCCGTGCTTGCACACGATGAGCCGTATTGGCTGGACTGGATGTTGGAAACCGCCCGCCGCATGCGCAGTGCGATGGCGGCCAGGCCCGAGCTGCTGCCCTTGTTGGGCGATGCCATGGTGTTGGGGGTGCCCGCCATGCAAGCGATGGACCGGTGTTTGCAAGTGTTGCAGCAGGCCGGTTTCCCGCGTGAGCCCGCGGTTTGCCTGTTCATGCAGGTGATCCAGTGCCTGATGGGTTCCGTGATGCTGGAAGCTGCTGCCCGCAAGCCACGGGAGTCCGCTTCGAAAGAAGTGGTGCGGGTGATTGAGCGCAGCGACATGGTGCGTGCTGCGGTACCGACGGTGCAGCGTGTGTTGTCCGGTGAATTGCTGGATGCGATGTTGCGCGACCTGTTGGAAGGCGCGGCTCGCCAACGGGGTGTGCTGTGAATCCTTGGCTGCAGCAGGCCTTGGGACTGGATGATAGCCAGTTGGTTGCTGATGGCGATCGCCCGGCATCGATTGCGTGTGCGGTTCATGCCGGTATCGTTGGGCCATTGCTCGCATTGCAGGCTGAAGCAGCCAATGCCGGGTTTGATCTTCGTGTGGTCAGTGGCTGGCGTGGCTTTGTCCGCCAATCGCAGATATGGGACGCGAAGCTGAAGGGTGATCGCGCCGTGCTTGATGATGCGGGTTGCGCCGTGGATATGGCATCGTGCTCACCACTGCAGCAGGTATGCGCCGTATTACGCTGGTCAGCCCTGCCAGGTGCCTCGCGCCATCATTGGGGCACGGACATTGATGTCGTGGATGCAGCGGCCATGCCAGCGGGGTATGCCGTGCAGCTCACGGAAGCGGAATCGCGTGGCATGTTTGCTGCATTCCATGCGTGGCTGGATGAACGCATGGCCAATGACCAGGCGTTCGGTTTTTACCGCCCTTATGATCGCGATCGTGGTGGCGTGGGGCCGGAGCCCTGGCACTTGAGTTACCGCCCGTTGGCGCAGCAGTACGCCAGTGTCCTGACGGAATCGGCCTTGCGGGAGTTGTGGCAAGGCCATGCCTTGCAGGGCAGGGATGTTGTGTTGGCGAACCTGCCGATGATTTACCAGCGTTTTGTGTGCGCGGTGGCCTGAGCAGGTGGAATAAAAAACGCCGGCAGTTGCCGGCGTTTTTCCTGGTGCGCGATTAACCTTTGTAGGCTTTCACGGCTTTTTCGACTTCGGCGCGTGCATCGGCAGCGGTGCCCCAGCCATCGACCTTCACCCACTTGCCGGGTTCGAGATCCTTGTAGTTCTCAAAGAAGTGCGCGATCTGCTCTTTCAGCAAGGGCTGCAGGTCATCGACTTCTTTCACGTTCTTGTACAGGGCAGACAGTTTGTCGTGCGGCACAGCGACCAGCTTGGCGTCTTTGCCGGCTTCATCGCTCATCTGCAGGATGCCAACGGGACGGCAGCGGATCACGGAACCGGGGATAACCGGATACGGGGTCACGACCAGTACGTCCAGTGGGTCGCCGTCTTCGCTCAGGGTGTTGGGGATGTAGCCGTAGTTGGCCGGGTAGAACATCGGGGTGGCCATGAAGCGATCCACGAACACGGCGTGGGAGTCCTTGTCGATCTCGTACTTGATGGGCGAGCTGTTGGCCGGGATCTCGATGACCACATAGATATCATCGGGTGGGTTCTTGCCGGCAGGGACTTTATCGAAATTCATGGTGCTATTTCTCCGGTTAGGGTGAACGAAGGCCGCGCATTATACCTGTCCGGGCAGGGTTTCCCAAGGATGGGAGTTGCAGCGCTGGAGGGGGGCAGCTACCCTGATTGGCCGATAACAAGAAAGCAGGGCAAAACCATGTCAGCCAGCACCCTGGAAGCCGCTAACAAAGCCCGTGTGGAAGCATTTTTTGATGCCATGAATCGCGGTGACACGGTCGCCATTGTCGATGCCTACGACGACGATGGCCATGTCTGGACGACCGGTAACACCTTGATTTCAGGGAAGTTCTCCAAAGAACAGATTCGTGCCGCAGCGGGGGCGATTTTCCAGTCCTTCCCGCAAGGCATCCGTTTCACCATCACCGGCATGACCGCCGAAGGCGAGCGGGTGGCGGTGGAAGCGGAGTCCCGCGGCGCGCATGCCTCGGGCAAGACCTACACTAACCAGTACCACTTCCTGTTTATTTTCCGCAACGGCAAGCTGCTGGAGTTGCGCGAATACATGGATACCGAACGCGTGACCGATATCCTCTGTGGCGGCCAGCGCCCGGCCGGCGCCGGACAATGAATCGCCCCCCCAATCCAGTGATTAGCCAAGGAGTTGTGTGATGGCCATTGTGACCCCGATGGAAGCCAAAGTAACAGGCCGCCGAGTGTTAAGCCTGAAGAGCCCGGTGGATATGTCACCCATCGGCCAGCTGGTGTGCGCCAGTGAAGGAGATGTGACTGCTGCAGTCGCTGCTGCGCGCAAGGCGCAAGGGCCCTGGGCGGCACTGTCGTTCGATGAGCGTGCCGAATACATGCACCGCATGCTGGACATTGTGCTGGAGCGCCAGGATCACATCACCGGGGTGGTCATCAAGGAAACCGGCAAGGCACCCATGGATGCACTGAACATGGAGATCTTCGCTGCCTGTGATTCGCTGGCGTTCTATGCCAAGCGGGCGGGCAAGATCCTGAAGCCGCGCCAGCAGCGGGTGCACGGCATCATGGGCCTGATCAAGCAATTACGGACCGTGTACAAGCCGCTTGGGGTGGTGGGTGTGATCACGCCCTGGAATGGGCCGTTCATCCTCGCATTGAACCCGACCGTGCAAGCGCTGATGGCTGGTAATGCGGTCATTCTCAAGGGTTCTGAAATCACGCCGAACTCCACCAAGCTGGTGGCTGATTTGTTCAAGGAAGCGGGTTTGCCGGAAGGTGTGCTGCAAGTCCTGAACGGTGATGGCGAGGTGGGTGCGGCACTGTGTCGTGCCGGTGTCGACAAGATTTCCTTTACCGGCAGTGTGGCCACCGGCAAGAAAGTGGCCATGGCCTGTGCGGAACAGTTGATTCCCTGCACGCTGGAATTAGGCGGCAAGGACGCGATGATCGTTTGTGATGACGCGGACCTTGATCGTGCGGCCGCGGGCGCGTTGGTCGGCTCCTGCATGAATACCGGGCATTACTGTTGCGGCACCGAACGCATTTATGTGCATGAAGCGGTGTATGACGCGTTCATGGAAAAGCTGGTCACGCGCGCCAAGGCCATTCGCCAGGG
>SBFY01000078.1 GCA_006227085.1 Gammaproteobacteria bacterium | reverse complement strand
TTACCGCTGAGGCAGCGGCCGGCCGCATGGATAGCGAAGCCCTGTTGTCCTTGCCGGGGCTGCAGTCGGTGGCCGGGCAGCGGGTGCTGGTCGTGCGTGGTGCAGGCGGGCGCTCCCAGCTGGCGGATACCCTCGTTGCACGCGGCGCGCATGTGGATATCGCGGAAAGCTACCGTCGCACCTGTCCGCGTTATGACGATGCTACCGTGCAGCAGGCCTTTTCGCCGCCACCGGATGCCATCGTGGTGAACAGTGGCGAAACCCTGAAAAATCTTGCAGTCTATGTGCAAGGCATGGCCAGCATCCGGTCCGTCGTGATGGTGGTGCCAAGCCAGCGCGTGGCCCGCCTGGCTGAAAGTCTTGGCTTCATGCAGGTGGCTGTGGCAGCGAATGCCCGTGATGAATCCATCGTGCAGGCCTTGCAGGCCTGGCGTGATGGGAGTGTTGATGAATCCGTTAAATAGAAAGGTAAGCCAGTGAGTGACGAACGCGACCTGTTTGAGCATGCGGATGATGAGTCGGTGCTGCCCGGTACGGGTTTACCCGGTAAGCGGCGTAAGGCGTTCAAGCCTTCCGAAGTGGCAAAAGAGACAGCAGAACCGGTGACTCCGGCTGCATCGTCAGCAGGATCGTCCTCGTCCAGTGATGCCGGTACGACATCCGCGAAAAAACCGCCGCAGCAGAAACCGGCAAAAGATAAACCTGCACCACGTCGTGGTTTTGACTGGTTATTGTTGTTTCCACTATTGATTGTCATCGCAGCGATTTACGGCGGCTGGCAGTGGTACCAGTCCATGCTCGAGCCAGCATTGGATACGGTGACGGAAAACCGCGACAACCTCGCGGTGTTGGGTGAGCGCCAGCAAGTGGTGATTGGCCAGCAAAGTGAATTGATCGAAACCATCCGCCAGCAATCAGCCCATGAACAGCAATGGCAGTCCGAGCAGGAACAAAAAATCGCCATCCTGCAAAAGCGTATGAACCGGCTGGATCGTTCAGCGCGCAGCCAGGCCTTGCTGGTCGAGATTGGCGGCTTGATGCGGCAAGCCGATCGCCTGATCCGCTTTGAAAAGGATTTGCCAACCGCTGCGGCCACCTTGCGCCTGGTTGACCGTCTATTGTTGGAACTTGATGACAGTGGTGCAGAATATGTTCGGGGTGTTCTCGCCAATGACTTGCAGTATTTTAATAGCGCGTTGTCAGTCGATCGTGCTGCCGTCTTCTTGCAGCTGGATACCGTGATCACCGCTGTTGATGGCTTGCCATTGTTGCAAACACCACGGACCCAGTTTGTGTCACCGGCAGTGCAAGCCATTGATCCCAACCTGACGGGTTGGCAAAAACACTGGCAAACCATTGTGGCTCGTTTAGGCAGTTTGGTGATTGTGCGGCCGCGTGAAGTGCGTGACCAACCGATGTTGCCGCCAGAGCAAAGCTGGTTCCTGCGTGAAAACCTGCGCTTGCAATTACAACAAGCCCGCTGGGCCGCCTTGCACGCACAACCTGAAGTGTATGCGCGCAGCATCCAGCAGGCGCGCGATTGGCTCGACAAGTATTTCAATGGACAATCGGCTGACGTGACCCAGGCCCGCGAGCAATTGCAGCGATTGGCTGCAGTCAGCGTGGCGAATCCGCAAGTGGATATCAGTGCCAGCCAGAAAGCACTGGCCAGCTATCGTCTTGAAATGAGTGGCGGTGCCAGGGAGGCGAACGAGTGAAGCGCCTGTTATTCATCCTGATCGCCGTATTGGCGATGGCGTTGCTGGCGGCTGAAGCGGTATTGCGTGATAGCGGCTATGTGCTGGTGGCCTGGGGTGACTGGGCAATGGAAAGCACCGTGTGGGTGGCTTTGGCGGCCTTGATCGTGGCGATCGTGGTGGTGCGTCTGTTGTTGGGCATTGTGGTGGCTATCTGGCGCTCACCTGCCAATGTGGGTGACTGGTGGCGCGGTGCCTTTTCGCGCCGCCATCGTGAGTTCACCCGCAAAGGCTTGCGCGCCTACCTGGAAGCCGATTGGAAATCGGCGATCAAGTTATTGAAGAAAGGTGCACCGGGAGGTATCGACCCGGTGGTGAATTACCTGTTCGCTGCACGCGCTTACCTGAAGCTGGATGCCACCGAAGCCGCCGAGCAATTGATTGACCAGGCTGAGCGTTATGCCGGTGATGAATTGGTGTCGGTGGGATTGATGCGTGCGGAGATCCTGCTCGAAAGCGGTCAATACGAACGCGCCCTGGCCAAGCTGTCAGGTTTGCGCCAGCGTGCCGGTGATCACCCGTCCATCATGCGCAGCCTGGTCAGGACCTATCGTGCCTTGCGTGACTGGAAAAACCTGGAAGGCATGTTGCCATTGCTCAAAAAACAAAAGCTCTATACACCCAGCGACCTGGCCGGGCTGGAGTTTGATATCTATTCGGGGCTGTTGTCACAGAAGCAAAAAGGCGGTGTGACGGACGAATACATCCTGCGACTGGAAAGTGTCTGGAAGAATTTGCCGGATCGTGTCCAGCGCAACCCGGAAGTGGTGGCGGTGTATGCGCAGGCCTTGCTGGCAGCTGGCGCAGGCCCTGAAGCCGAGAAAGCACTGCGGCATGCATTGCGGCGTGAGTTTTCTGCGCACCTGGTCGCTTTGTTTGGTTGTGCCATGGGCAAGAACCCGGAGAAGCAATTACAGCTGGCAGAATCCTGGCTGGCCGAGCGTCCGGATCATCCGGTCTTGTTGCTGGCGGTGGGGCGCATTTGCCTGATGAATCATTTGTGGGGTAAGGCGCGCGAGTATTTCCAGGCATCACTGGCGATCGAATCGAACCCGGAAACCTATGCCGAACTGGCGCGCCTGTTATCGCACCTGGGTGAACACGAAGCGAGTTTGCGCTATTACGAGCGCGGCTTGCTGGCGGCTACGCGTGGGTTGCCAACCTTGCCGCACCCGCGGGTGCATGCACAGTAATTCTCAGGCGAGTGCGCGGTAGAGCGTAAAGCTGCCGATGGCGATAAAGCCAACACCGGCAATGCACTCCAGCACTTTTTCGCTGATGTAGGCAGACAGCGCACTGCCAGCCAGTACGCCAATAGCGGATGCCAGCACCAGCGCTGTTGCTGCTGCCGCGAACACCAGCCATTTGCTCACATCCTTGTCAGCAGCGAACAGCATCGTGGCGAGCTGGGTTTTGTCGCCCAGTTCGGCAATGAACACCGTGGTAAAAATGGTCAGGAAAATCTTGATGTCCATAAAGGCACCGGGGTCAGCCAATCGGGGCGCGGATTGTACTATGCTTTTTTGACGGCGTAATCGCGACTGACCGGTGGTGTGTAATCGGACGGGCCGAACAGTATCTTGAACCGTGTCAGCCAGCCGGTGTTCATCTTCAATTCATACGCCAGTTGGGTGATACCGGACAACGCCAGCCGTACCGGGTTGGTGTGCAAGGGCGGCTCGCCGGTCAATCCCACAGGCGGGCGCTTGTCACGCAGCGGCGCAAACGTGCCAAACACGATATCCCACAGGAAGAACAGCCCGCCGCCCATGTTCACCATGTTGCAGCGGCGATCCCGGCCCTTGAACAAGCCTTTGGTGACCACGGCATCGGCCGGTTCAGCGGAGTGGTGCAGGTAGTGGTACACGCCGTTGCAAAACACAAAACCGGGAATGCTGGCCCATTTCCATTTCCGGGCGCGCTCGTAAAACACATCCGAATGGCCAAAAATTTCCGGGATCATGAACACACAGTTGAGCAGGAAAATCTCCACGTACAAGGGTTCGGCATAAAACAGTTTGCTGATCGCACCAAACAGGAATACGTACGGCACCACAAACACAATGAACAACGGAAAGGCAAAGAACACCGCAGCCGTGGAGTATTGCGACAGGTTGGGTGACATGTGGTGATGGCGGTGGAACAACAACCACAACGCCCGTGACTCGTGACCCAGGCGATGCAGCCAGTAATGGAAGAATCCGGCGACCAGGTATACCGCCAGCACTGCGACCACTGCCGGTAACTCCACCACGGTAGGCACGTGCGCCATGATCCACTGGTGTGTGGCAGTTACGGCCTGCTCCATAAAAAGCCAGCCTGCGCTGAAGTCAAAACCCGCCGCCATCAGTAACAGGCCGAGCAAGGCCAGTACCAGCGGAATGGAGAGTGCACCCACGGCATTGATGGCAATGAACATCAGCACGATGTGCATCGGGAATTTTTTCCCGAACACCTTGGGGTAACCGAAATAGCTCCACAGCATGACCCCGGCACGGAACACCATCACTGACAGCACAAAACCGGCAATCGCCCAGGCCTGCCAGGCCTCCGGCCCATGCAGGCGATCCAGCACCAGTGCGCGTATCGCTACCAGTGAGCTGTCATCCCCCAGGCCCGGTCCCAGGTAGACCAGGTTGTGCCAGACCAGGGTGAATTGCAGGGTAAAGATGATCGTGAAAATGACCACAAAGCCGGAAACCCATGGGCGATAGCGCTCGTCGAGCGGTCCCATTTCCTTGTCCCAGAGGGCGTGCAACAGGGCTTTCATGGTGTCTCCTTGTCTTGTCGGACGGGGTCCGGCCTGATGTGGTGATGGTGCCCATGCTAGGGTTGTTTATTGCAAAATGCAAGTGTAGACTTGCATTT
>SBFY01000219.1 GCA_006227085.1 Gammaproteobacteria bacterium | reverse complement strand
GGTTCCGCAACTCCCTCCCGCCGTGTAAAATGCCGCCATCCAGACAGGGGAACCACCATGAGCCACACACCCGATAACCTGCGCTACGCGCCTTCCCACGAATGGGCCCGCCTTGAGGCCGATGGCACCGTCACGGTCGGTATTACCGATCACGCCCAGGATGCGCTGGGCGATGTGGTGTTTGTGGAATTGCCGGAAATCGGTAATAGCTATGACGCTGGCCAGCAGGCCGGGGTGGTGGAGTCGGTGAAAGCCGCGTCGGACATTTACGCACCGGTCGCCGGCGAGGTGATTGCGGTGAATGACGCGATCGTCGATGCGCCGGAAACCATCAACAACGACCCCTACGAGGGTGGCTGGTTCTTCAAACTGAAGCCGGCCAATACCGCCGAACTGGATAAGCTGCTGGACGCTGCCGGTTACCAGGCCGCCTGCGACGAATAACACACACGATCGGCGAAGCCCCGCCCTGCGGCGGGGCTTTGTTGTCTTTGGGGTCATGCCATGAGTGAAACCTATCCCGCCCTGCGTTTGCGCGAGCGTGCTGACAAGCGCCTGCGTGGCGGTCATTACTGGATTTACAGCAACGAAGTCGATACCGACAAGACGCCATTAACGGCCTTCACCGCCGGTGACCTGGTGCAGGTGGAAGATGCCGGTGGCAAGCCGGTGGGCGTGGCGTATGTGAACCCGCATTCGCTGATTTGTGCGCGGCTGTTGTCGCGTCGTCCCGGCCAGCCGATCGACACTGCGTTTTTCCGCAAGCGTATCCGCCGTGCACTGGAGTGGCGCGAGCGGTGTTTCGCCGAACCGTATTACCGGCTGGTGTATGGCGAGGGCGACGGCCTGCCCGGCCTGGTGGTCGACCGCTTTGGCGATGTGCTGGTGGCGCAATTCGGCACCGCCGGTATCGAGCAACAGAAGGAATCCATCCTCAACGCGCTGGAAGCGGAGCTGAAACCCGCGGGTATCCTGTTGCGCAACACCAGTGGCGTGCGTGAACTGGAAGGGTTGGAAAACTACACCGAGGTCGCGCGCGGTGAGGTGCCCGATCAGGTGGAGATCATCGAGAACGGCGTGAAGTTCCTGGTGCCATTAAAGGAAGGCCAGAAAACCGGCTGGTTCTATGATCATCGCGATGGCCGCGCGCAGTTGCAGCAGTGGGCTCGCGGCAAGCGCGTGCTGGATGTGTTCAGCTACATCGGTGGTTGGGGCATACAGGCCTTGGTGGCCGGTGCTGCTGAAGCGGTGCTGGTGGACAGTTCAGCACCGGCACTGGAGCTGGCGATGGAAAACGCCAAGCGTAACGGCGTCGATGATCGAGTCACCACGGTACAGGGCCAGGCCCTGGATGCGCTGCGTGAATTGATTGCCGCTGGTGAAAAATTTGATGTGGTGATTGTCGATCCGCCGGCGTTTATCAAGCGTCGCAAGGATCTCGCCAAAGGCGAACAGGGGTATCGCCGTGTCAATGAGTTGGCCATGCGCCTGGTCGACAAGGAAGGATTGCTGGTATCGGCTTCCTGCTCATTACACCTGACGCGCGATGCGCTGGTGGAAGTGGTGCGCGGGGCCAGTCGCCACATTGATCGTGAAACGCGCATCGTCGCCTCGACCGGCTTGGGTGCGGATCATCCGGTGCCGCCAGCGATTCCGGAGACGGATTATCTTAAAACGCTGTTCTGCCGCGTTTTGCCTGCCGACTGATCCGGCTGCACCCGTGCACGCCGGGCGGCGTTGCGTCCTCGTTCGGTCCTCGCCTATCTGGATGATATGTCTCGTCCCTCACTGTGGGGCGCCTTGCCCGGCATCACACGGGTTATGCCGGATGCGCTAAAAAAGCGTCTTTCGCTGCGGGACGCCTCATCCCGTATCCAGCAGCCACTGCCTGTATGAGCCAGGGTTTTTGCGCGGGAAGCACGATGGCGCTTGTATATATGGAAATCCATATATATGATTTACCGTATATGAAAATTGATCCCGTAACGTTTTATAAATGCCTGGCGGATGACACCCGTCTCAAGTGCTTGTTGCTGATCGCGCACAAGGCTGAATTGTGTGTGTGCGAGTTGACGGAGGGTTTGCAATTGAGCCAGCCCAAGGTGTCCCGGCATTTGGCCCAGCTCAGGGCGTGTGGCTTGTTGGCGGATCGGCGAGACGGTCAGTGGGTGTACTACAGCCTGAATCCCGCATTGCCGGAATGGGCGCAGCAAGTGATTGCATCGACAGCCGAAAACCATGCATCACTCACACGGGAGGCGCTTGCACGTATCCGGAAAAACCCGGTGGGCAAGCGGTGCCAGTCATCATGAAAATCCTGTTTGTCTGTACGCATAACCGTTGCCGCAGCATTCTCGCTGAGGCGATTGCCAATCATGCCGGTGCCGGTGTGATCGAGGCGCGCTCCGCAGGCAGCCAACCTTCCGGTGTGGTGCATCCGTTGTCGATCCAGTATTTGTCAGAAGCGGGCATCCCCACCGAAGGCTTGCACAGCAAATCCTGGCATGACATGACGGGCTGGGCGCCGGATGTGGTGATCACGGTGTGTGATTCAGCCGCCGGTGAAGCGTGTCCGCTCTGGTTAGGTAATGCGATGCGTGTGCATTGGGGCATGGCTGATCCATCACGCCTGCAAGGCACGGATGATGAGGTAGCGCAGGCCTTTCGCAACACCATCGGGATCCTGGTGCAACGGATCAATCGTCTGGTAGCAGCGAATGCGGCCTCAATGGATAAACAAGCACTGAAACAGTTACTGGATACATTGGGTGAATCGTAATGGGTGCGTTTGAACGTTATCTCAGTTATTGGGTGGCTGCCTGCATTGTCGCTGGGGTATTGCTGGGTTATGCACTGCCTGATGCGTTCGCCGTGATTGCCGGCTGGGAATATGCCCACGTTAACCTGCTGATTGCGGTGCTGATCTGGTTGATGATTTACCCGATGATGATCCAGGTGGATTTTGCCTCCATCAAGGATGTGGGCAAGAAACCCAAAGGGCTGGCGTTAACGGTCGTGATTAACTGGCTGGTCAAGCCATTCACGATGGCGGCGTTGGGATGGTTGTTCTTCCATGTGGTGTTCAAAGGACTTGTCACACCGGAAACCGCCAGTGAATACATTGCCGGCATGATCCTGCTTGGTGTGGCACCGTGCACGGCAATGGTGTTTGTGTGGAGCCAGTTGACCAAAGGCGACCCGAATTACACGCTGGTACAAGTGTCAGTGAATGACCTCATCATGATTTTTGCATTCGCACCGATCGCGGCGTTCCTGCTCGGTGTTTCCAATATCACGGTACCGTGGGAAACCCTGTTGCTGTCCGTGGTGTTATATGTGGTGCTGCCACTGGTGGCGGGTGTCATGACGCGCACACTCCTGCGTGGCCAGGTTGCGGGGCTTGTGCACCGCCTGAAACCCTTGTCGATCATCGGCTTGCTGGCCACAGTGGTGTTGCTGTTCGGTTTCCAGGCGGGAACCATCCTCGAAAAGCCGCAGAGCATTGTGTTGATTGCGATTCCGCTGCTGATCCAGACCTACTGCATTTTCTTTATTGCGTATTACGCGGCGAGGGTACTGAAGCTGTCGCATGCGGTTGCAGCGCCAGCTGCATTGATCGGCACCAGCAATTTTTTCGAGCTGGCTGTCGCGGTGGCGATTTCCCTGTTTGGCCTGCATTCAGGGGCTGCCTTGGCGACCGTGGTGGGTGTGCTGGTGGAAGTGCCGGTGATGCTGTCATTGGTGCGATTTGCCAATAACACCCGGCACTGGTTTCCGTGATGTCATGCCCCGCTGGCGGGTGGCGGTGAGCCTGCTGGCGGCGTCATCGCCACATCAATCGCTTTGTCATCGAACAAGCACAATGCGCCGCGAATGATGCGGTACAGCACCCAGATGCCAGTCAGCCAGGCCAGTGTAATCGCCATCGGGATGCCCACGAAGGTAGCCGCCAGCACCGCAGCGAGGACAAGCCACAACAAGGCAAACCAGAACGTGCGGATTAGCCAGTTCATGTGCGATTCAAGATACGTGCCGCGCGCATCGCCGCGTTTCACATAGCTGAGGATCAGCGCAATGATCGATGGCCAGCCGGCGAGAAAGGCGGTCACGACCAATGCCGGACTGGCCACGCCACTGAACGCACTGAAGGCGTGCAGGCCATAAATGATCCAGGTGATGGAAACCAGTCCGGGTGTCGGTTGGCGGTTTTCCATGGATGCCTCCTTTAACGTAACGAGATGACCGGCCAGTCGCGGTCGTGGGCAATGCGGGTCAGCTCCGGGTCGGCATCGACAGCGACCGGATGTGTGACCGCTTCCAGCAACGGCAGGTCATTGTGCGAATCGCTGTAGAACCAGCTGTCATCGAGCGTGTGACCGGTTTGTTCCAGCCACTGGTGCAGGCGCGTGACCTTGCCTTCGCGGAAACAGGGGGTGCCATCAACGGCACCCGTGTAGCGGCCGTTTTCCATGGCCGGCTCGGTGGCCAATAGATGGTCGACGCCCAGTGCGGCGGCTATCGGGCCGGTCACGAAACGGTTGGTGGCGGTAATGATCAGCAGGGTGTCGCCTTGCTGCCGGTGCTTGCCCAATAGCAACTGCGCTTTCGGCAGCAGCATCGGGGTGATGAATTCATGCATGAATTCGCGGTGCCATTGCGCCAGTGTGGCGGGGTCTTCACCCACCAGCGGGGTGAG
>SBFY01000214.1 GCA_006227085.1 Gammaproteobacteria bacterium | reverse complement strand
ATCGCTTCGGGCGATTGCTTCAGTTGGCCGTAATACCACTCGCTGATCTCGGCCATGCGGTCGTACAGGGTGCGCTCGCGCTGCTGCTGTTGTTCGGCCTGCGGGCTTAATTGCTCGCGCGGGACTTCCATGCCGGCGCGGCGGGCCAGTCGTTCCACCGCTTCCACGAACGGCAGGCGTTCGTGTGCCATCAGGAAGCCGAGGGCATTGCCGCCAGCGCCACAACCGAAGCAGTAGTAGAACTGCTTGTCGGGGCTGACGCTGAAGGAGGGGGTTTTTTCCTGGTGGAAAGGGCAGCAGGCCGAATAATTGCGGCCACTTTTTTTCAGTTTCACGGCCGCATCAATGACCTCGACGATATCGGTGCGGTCGAGGAGCTGGTCAATGAAGGATTGCGGGATGCGGCCTGCCATGGTGCTGTACGCCAATGTCTGGCCGGACAGTATAGCGGAGAGTGACAGCGGGTTAGCGGTTCAGGCGGGCTTTGACGCGGGCGCTGACCGCGGTCATGTCGGCGCGACCGGCCAGGCGTTCTTTCAGGATGGCCATGACCTTGCCCATGTCACGGGCGCTGCTGGCAGCGGCGGCGGTGATGGCTTCTTCGATCTGGGCATCAATCTCGCTATCGCTGAGACCGGCAGGCATGAAGCTTTCAATCACCGTGATTTCGGCCAGTTCCTTGTCGGCCAGGTCCGTGCGCTGCGCCTGCTGGAACTGGCTGGCGGCATCGCGGCGCTGCTTGAGCATCTTGGCGAGGATGGCGAGGGTGTCGGCATCCGACAGTTCGCGGCGTTCGTCGACTTCGACGCGCTTGATGTCGGCGAGGATCAGGCGAACGGTGGAAAGACGGGCCTTGTCGCCCGCTTTCAGGGCGGCCTTCATGGCTTCAGTGATCTGCGCCTTGAGGGATTCAGGCATGGGAGATTCGTGATCGGGGAGGCGGGGGAGAGGGGTGCCGCAGGTCGTGCACCCCGGTCAATTCCCGGCTCAGTGACCCGGACGCGTGAAACGACGGCCTTCGCGCTGCAGTTTCTTCTGGTGGCGCTTCACGGCAGCCGCGGCCTTGCGCTTGCGCTCGGTCGTGGGCTTTTCATAGGCCTCACGGCGACGCACTTCGGCGAGGACGCCGGCTTTTTCGCAGGAGCGCTTGAAACGACGCAGGGCGACATCAAACGGCTCGTTTTCCTTCAGCTTGATCGAAGGCATTCACATTCACCTGTCTTGACTGGTTAATGGACACCGCTATGGCGTCCAAGGGTTTCAGGGGGGCGAATTCTACCGGCTGGTCTGGCAAAATGCAAAGCCTCTCCAATGGCGTGAACAGGGTGCTGGCGTGCGGGTGCTGGGCATTGAAACTTCTTGCGATGAAACCGGGGTGGCGGTCTATGACAGCGACCGCGGCCTGCTGGCGCATGCCCTGTTCAGCCAGGTGGGGCTGCACGAAGCCTATGGCGGGGTGGTGCCGGAATTGGCCTCCCGTGACCACGTCCGCAAACTGTTGCCGCTGGTGACCGAGGTGCTGGCACAGGCGGGGCTTGCGGCCGGCGAAGTCGATGGGGTGGCCTTCACTGCCGGGCCGGGGCTGATCGGGGCACTGTTGGTGGGCGCCATGGCAGGCCGTAGCCTGGCCTGGGCCTGGGATGTCCCGGCGATCGGGGTGCATCACATGGAAGGGCATTTGCTGGCACCGATGCTGGAAGATGACCCGCCGGCGTTCCCGTTTGTGGCCTTGCTGGTGTCCGGTGGCCATACCCAGTTGGTGGCGGTGCAGGGCATTGGCCGCTATCGCCTGCTGGGTGAGTCGGTGGATGATGCCGCCGGTGAAGCGTTCGATAAAACCGCCAAGTTACTGGGGCTTGGGTATCCCGGAGGGCCGGCACTGGCAAGACTGGCGATGCAGGGGCGTCCGGGAAAGTTCCAGTTCCCGCGGCCGATGACCCAGAAGCCGGGGCTGGATTTCAGTTTCAGCGGCCTGAAAACCCATGCGCTGACGACGATCCGTGAAGCGGAAGCCAGTGGTTCGCTGGATGAGCAAACGCGTGCAGACATTGCGTATGCGTTTGAGGAAGCCGTGATCGATACGCTGGCGATCAAATGCCGGCGGGCACTGGAAGAGACCGGTCTGTCGTGCCTGGTGATCGCCGGCGGAGTGAGTGCCAATGTGCGCTTGCGTGAACAGTTGCAGCAGTTAAGCCAGTCGATGGGCGTGCAGGTGTGCTTGCCGCGGCCGGCGTTTTGTACCGATAACGGCGCCATGATTGCCTTCGCCGGTTGCCAGCGTTTGATGGCAGGTGAGTCTGGCGATCTGTCATTGGCGGTGAGGCCGCGTTGGCCGATGACCGAGCTGTCGCCACCAGCGGCATAAGGAGAGAGCATGGATATCGTGTATATCCGCGACCTGAAAGTGAACACCATCATCGGGATTTATGACTGGGAGCGCGAAGTGCGCCAGACGGTTAGCCTCGATCTGGAAATGGCGACAGACATTCGCAGGGCCGGACTGAGCGACCACATCGATGACACGCTCAATTACAAGGCAGTGGCGAAACGGCTGATCGGGTTTATTGAAGCGAGTGAATTCCAGTTGGTGGAAACGCTGGCAGAACGCATTGCCATTATCGTGCGCGAGGAATTCGGTGTGCCCTGGCTGCGCCTGCGCTTGTCGAAACCGGGGGCCGTGCGCGGTGCGCGCGATGTTGGCGTGGTGATCGAGCGCGGGGAAAAACCGCAATGACACGCGTCTACGTCAGCATCGGCAGCAATGTCGATCGTGAACGGCATGTCCGTGCCGCCATGCAAGCTTTACGCGAGATGTTTAGCCCGGTGCAATTCTCACCAGTCTATGAAACAGCTGCTGTGGGATTTGAGGGCGATGCGTTTTTTAACCTGGTGGCAGGATTCGATACCGACTGGACAGTGGCGCAACTGGCGCATTGGTTAAGGGCATTGGAAGCAGCGCATGGCCGTGTGCGAGGCGATGCCAAGTTCAGTGACCGGACCCTCGATGTTGATCTGCTGGTCTATGGCGATGCCTGTGGTGTGGTGGATGGTGTGGCATTGCCACGGGATGAAACCACGCACTATGCGTTTGTGTTGAAGCCGCTCACGGATATTGATCCGGGGTTGGTGTTGCCGGGACAGCAGGATAGCTGTCATGTGTTGTGGCAGCGACATCCAGAGCATCAGGTAACGATGCATGAAGTGAGCTTGGGCTGACGCGTTTCAGACCCGCAAGATCTTCAGCACGTTGGTGTTGCCATCCACGCGCAATTTATCGCCACGGGTCATCACAATCGTATCGCCTTCCTGCAGCAGCCCGCGTTCCTGCAGGGCTTCAATCGCACGCGTGGTCACATCGCCGGTCATCGAGAACGGGATGGCGGTCACGCCGCGATACAGGGATACCCGGTTGCAGGTGTCTTCGCGACGGCTCAAGGCAAAGATCGGCAAGTTGGAATTCAGGCGTGACATCCACAGTGCGGTCTTGCCGGTTTCTGTCAGGCTGACAATCGCTTTTACGCCTTCCAGGTGATTGGCGGCATACATGGCGCTGGTGGCAATCGCTTCTTCGGTGGTCTTGAACGGCCGGTCCAGGCTCAGGTCGATGCGGCGCAGGGCTGGATACTGCTCGGCTCCTTCGCATGTGCGTGCCATCGCCAGTACGGTGTCGACCGGGTATTTGCCGTTAGCGGTTTCAGCTGACAGCATCACGGCATCGGTGCCATCGAGTACGGCGTTGGCAACATCAAACACTTCAGCACGTGTCGGGACCGGGCTGTGGATCATGGATTCCATCATCTGGGTGGCAGTGATCACCGCACGATTCAGTTGGCGGGCACGATGGATGATGTGTTTCTGCACGGCGATCAATTGCGCGTCACCGATTTCCACACCCAAATCACCGCGTGCCACCATTACGCCATCGCAGGCGTTGATGATGCTGTCGAGTTGTTGGTCGTCGGCAACCGCTTCGGCGCGCTCGATCTTGCCGATCACGGCGGCATCACTGCCGGCTTCGCGCAGCAATTGGCGAGCGGTTTCGATATCGTCGGCGGAACCGGGGAAGGAGACAGCCACATAATCCAGTTCAAGCTCGGCCGCGAGTTTGATGTCGCCACGGTCTTTCTCGGTCAATGCCGGCGCAAACAAGCCACCACCAAGACGGTTGATGCCTTTGCGCGGGAATAGCTCGCCGCTGCATTCAGAGTGGCACAGCACTTTGTTGTCATGCACTTTTTCAACACGCAGGCGGATACGGCCATCGTCGAGTAACAGGATGTCACCGGGTTTGACGTATTGCGGTAACGGTTTGTAGTCCACCCCGATGTGTGAATCATCGCCTTCATTGTCTTTCAGTGAAGGATCCAGCGTGATCGGTGTGCCCGGCACTAATGTGATGCTGTTGCTTTTGAATTTGCCAATGCGGATCTTGGGGCCTTGCAGGTCACCTAACAAGGCCACGCACATATCATGTTTCCTGGCCAGGTTGCGAATGCAGTCAACGCGGTGGCGATGGTCATCGGCCGAGCCATGGGAGAAGTTGAAGCGGAAAACATTGACCCCTGCTTTCAGCAAGGCTTCCAGTGTGGTTTCGCTGTCACTGGCGGGGCCAATGGTGGCAACAATCTTGGTACGTCTCATGGGAATGTGTTCCGTACAACAGTCATTATCGGGTGAGTGATTTTCCGCCATCCACGGCAAGTATTTGCCCGGTGATATAAGGCGCATTGGCAAGGAATGATACCGCGTTTGCGATGTCTTCGGGCTGGCCTTTGCGGGCCAGCGGTATGCCGGATAGCCAGCGTGTTTCAGTGTCCGTGTCGGGGGTGACACCGGGTGGCCACAGGATGGCGCCGGGTGCAATGCCGTTGACCCGCACTGCCGGGGCCAGTTCGATGGCCAGGCTTTGCGTCAGCATGGCCAGACCCGCTTTGGCCGCACAGTAGACACTGTGTCGTGGCAAGGGTTTCTGCGCATGGATATCGATCAGGTTAATGATGCTGCCGTTGTGGCGAGCCAACGCGCTAGCCAGTTGTTGGCTGAGGAATAAAGGGGCTTTCAGGTTGCTGGCCATCAGGGTGTGCCAGTCTTCCTCAGTCACTTCCGCCAGTGGTGTCGGGTAAAACGCGGAGGCATTGTTCACCAGCAAGTCTACGCGCTGCCATTGCGCCAGTGCCTGCCGGGCCAGTGCCAGTGTTTGCGGGTGATCATCCAGGTCGGCGACCAGCACCTGCGCACTGTCCGCCCGTTGCTGGTTGAGGCGGTCGGCCAGCGCCTTGGCCGTATCGGCCGAATGGCGACAGTGGACCAGTACGCGCCAGCCTTGCTGGTGCAGCGTTTCGGCAATGCAGGCGCCAATGCGTTGTGCGCCACCGGTGATCAATGCTACCCGTGAGTGATTCATGATGAGGCCTTCCACTGTTGCAGGGCCTGCAGGCGTTTGTCGCGCAAGGCGCGCCCGAAGGCGGGGCCGGACAAACCTTCCGCAGTGACGGCATCACCACTGATGCTGCGAACGCAATCCGCAGCCGCCTGCAGGAATGCCGCTTGCGGGTAGGGTTGGTCAGCGCGGCCGCCGCGACCACGGGCATCTGCTTCGCAGGCAGCGATCAGTAGCGGTAAACGTTCCGGGCGACGGAATACATCCACGCTTTCCAGCAGTTTCAGCAGGGTGTCCGGCCGCATTTCCATGCAGCGATGCACATTCAGGTGGAGTTTGCAGGCCAGTCGAGCCAGTTCGGTGGCTTCGCGAGGCGCCCGCAAACGTTGGCATGCCGCATCCACTAGTGCCACGCCACGATGTTCATGGGCGATATGGCGTGGCCATTCTGCCTCCGGTGTCACGCCTTTGCCGAGGTCGTGCATCAGTACGGCAAAACGCACTTCCATTGCCGGTGACAGGGCGGCGGCTTGTTGCAGCGCCATCAGGATGTGTTCGCCGGTGTCGATTTCCGGGTGGTGCGCTTCCGGCTGAGGGATACCAAACAGGCAATCCACTTCCGGCAGGATGACAGCCAGGGCGCCGCAATCCCGCAAGACACGGATGCCAGCCTGGGGAGCCGGTTCCCCCAGCATGCGTGACAATTCCTGCCAGGTGCGTTCGGCGACCAGGTGATCGAGTTCGCCACTGGCCGTGATATCGCGCATCAGTGCCATGGTTTCATCCGCGACCGTAAAACCCATTGGTGCCAGGCGTGCGGCAAAACGCGCCACACGCAACACGCGCAGCGGGTCTTCCACAAATGCGGCAGATACATGGCGCAGCAGGCGCTGTGCCAGGTCGCGCTGGCCGCCATAAGGGTCGATCAGCTGGCCCTGCGTGTCACGCGCCATGGCATTGATGGTGAGGTCGCGGCGTTGCAAATCCTCTTCGAGGGTGACGCCCGGATCGGCATGGCAGGCAAAGCCGGTATAGCCGTGGCCGGTCTTGCGCTCAGTGCGGGCCAGCGCATATTCCTCGCGGGTTTGCGGGTGCAGGAAAACCGGGAAATCCTTGCCGACGGCGGTAAACCCTTGGGCGAGCATGGCTTCCGGGGTGCTGCCAACCACCACCCAGTCACGTTCCTTGGGGGTGAGCCCAAGGAGTTCATCGCGTACGGCGCCGCCGACCAGGTAGGTGTCCATGAAAACCGTCATTGTTGCAGTGTCGCGCCAGTGTAACGCGTTCATGGTGGGCATGAAATGTGCCCTGCAGCCACGGGTATGCTCTGCTATGCTGGTCGGGTTCCATGATCAGGAGGCATGACATGGCTAAGTGGATAGGACTGGTAATGGGTTTGGCCCTGATGGTGGGCTGTGCGTCAGGCGTTCGTGTGGATAACGATTACGACCCGCAGGCGGATTTCACCAATTTCAAGCTGTATGCCTGGTATCCGGCCAAGCAGTCGGTGCCACCGGATGCTTATGTCAGCGAATTGGTGGTTGAGCGTATCGAGCGGGCAGTCAATGACCAGCTCATGCTGAAGGGCATGCAAAGCGTGCCGGCTGGCAAGGAGCAGGTACAAGTGCGCGTCTATCTGGTGATTGAAGACAAGCTGGATGTGCAAACCTGGAATGCCAGCTACGGTTACCATCGCTACAACGACCCCTGGGGTTGGGGCATGGGCACGGAGACCACGGTGCGTCAGTACAAGCAAGGTACCTTGATCGTCGATATGCTCAATGCACAAACCGGCCGGCTGTTCTGGCGTGGTACTGCAGAGTCGCGCCTGCGCCGTGACTCCACCCCGCAAGAGCGCGAAGCCCGCATTCGTGAAGTGGTCGCGGCCATCATGACCCAATACCCACCGGCCCAAAAATAACAGGTATTACATAAGGAGAATCCGGGATGAGTGACAAGATTACCTTGACGGTGCATTACGTGGACGGTTCACGCAGCGTGTTCAGTTTTGATCGCCAGGCCGAAGCGGCGACGGCGGCAACCCTGCTGGAACGGCTCGGTGATGGGCAGGCATTGATGATTGCAACCGATGAAGGCCTGATCAGCATTCCCTGGTCCAGTATCAAGTACCTGCATTCCTATCCTTTGCCCCAGTCACTGCCGAAGACTGTTATTCGCGGTGCGCGTATCCTCGAATGATGAGGATAGGGTAATAAAAAAACGGGAGCATGACTCCCGTTTTTTTATGCCTGGTGATCAAGCAGGATCACGGGTGGCGCGACACAACTGCCCACTGTCACGATGACGAAGGGTGAGTTGGTGGCCCCACACGCAGCCAGTGTCCAGTGCATGGAAATGGGGCGCAGGGCAGTGCCCCATCAGGGCTGCCCAGTGGCCGAAATACAATTGCCAATCTTGCAGGGAAGTATTCGGGAAACTGAACCAAGGGGCGAATCCAGCAGGTGCGGCAGCGGCATCATCCTTGGTGAGTAATTCGAGGCGTCCCTGTGCATCGCAGAAACGCATGCGGGTAAAGTAATTGATGATCAGGCGGTATCGCGGTATGCCGGTTAAGGTGTCATCCCACTGGTCGGGCTCATTGCCATACATGCCTTCAAGTAGCTGGCGATAGTCGCTACTGCGCAAGACCTGTTCCACCTCGCGGGCACAGTGGCTGGCAGTGCCCACATCCCAGCACGGTGGAATGCCGGCATGGCACAGCAGGCTGCGTGATGGCTCATCCACATGGAGCAGGGGTTGCCTGCGTAACCACGCCAGTAACTCGCTTGCATCCGGGGCATCCAGGATTGCCGTGATTGAATCGCCGCGCTTGATGGGGCGAATGCCCTCGGCAACGGCCAGTAAATGCAGGTCGTGATTGCCAAGGGCGACACGTGCGTGATCACCCAGTTGATAAAAGAATCGCAGCGTGGCCAGTGATTCGGGGCCGCGATTCACCAGGTCGCCAACGCTCCAGAGCACATCACGGTCCGGGTCGAATCGCGCCTGTGTCAGCACGCGCATCAATTCGCCGAAACAGCCTTGCACATCACCAACGACCCAGGTGTTCATGCGGTGGGCTCCTGCGGGCATGCGTTGGCGAGCATCACGAATTCCTCGACCGAGAGGGTCTCCGGCCGGCGTGCCGGATCAATGCTGTCAATGGGCCACTCTTCAGCAAAGAAAGGTTTCATGGCGTTGCGCAGGGTTTTGCGGCGTTGCGTGAATGCCTGTGTGACCAGCTTCCGTAACACATCCATGTTGTTGGCAGGATGGGGGGGCGCATCGTGCGGTACCAGCCGCGCAATCGCAGACATTACCTTGGGGCGCGGCACAAACGATTCCGGCGGCACACGGAACAGGTATTCCACCTGGCAGTGGTATTGCACCATCACACTCAATCGCCCCCAGTCACTGGTGCCGGGTTGTGCGCACAAGCGGTCAACGACTTCTTCCTGCAGCATCACGTGCATGTCGCGAATCACTGCTGCGTGTTCCAGCAAATGGAAGATCAGTGGCGTAGAGATGTTGTAAGGCAGGTTGCCGATCACGCGCAGTGAGCGAGGGCCGTTGGCCAGTGCGCTGATGTCACAGCGCAGGGCATCAATGGTGTGCAGGTGAAAGCGGGGTTCTGCGGCAAAACGCGATTGCAAATGCGCTGCCAGGTCACGGTCAATCTCGATCGCATCAAGGTGTGCACCGCTGGCCAGCAGGCCGGCCGTGATGGCACCCTGGCCGGGACCGATTTCCAGCAAATGCTGGCCGGGCTGGGCGGCAATCGTGCGTAGCAGGCGATCAATGATACCGGTGTCGTGCAGGAAATTCTGGCCGAAGCGTTTGCGCGCGCGATGTTCCATCAGTGTGACTGCCTGCGACTGCGCACCAGCTGCGCGGCTTGCATGGCGGCACAGCGCAGGCTGCCGGCATCGGCTTTGCCGGTGCCCGCTAATGACAATGCTGTGCCGTGGTCAACCGACGTGCGGATGATGGGCAATCCCAGCGTGATGTTAATGGCTTCACCAAACCCCTGTGCTTTCAGGACAGGCAGGCCCTGGTCGTGGTACATCGCCAGTACGGCGTCATGACCCGCCAGGCTGTGCGGTGTGAAGGCAGTATCGGCAGGTACGGGTCCGCTCAGTTGCATGCCCTGTTGGCGCAATTCGTCCAAAGCCGGCGTGATGACGTCGATTTCCTCACGACCCAAATGGCCGCCTTCGCCGGCGTGCGGATTCAGGCCCAGCACAAGAATGCGTGGGGCACTGATGCCGAAGGTGTGCTGCAAACTATCGTGCAGGATGCCGATGACGCGGTGCAATCGTTCCCGTGTCACCATGGCAGGAATGGCCGACAGTGGCGCATGCGTGGTCAGCAAGGCAACACGCAAGGTGCTGGTCGCCAGCATCATGACAACCTGCCGGGTGTGCGTGCGTTCGGCCAGGAATTCCGTGTGGCCGCTGAAGGCGATGCCTGCTTCGTTGATGATGCTTTTCTGGACAGGGCCGGTGACCAGTGCGTCCACGGAACCTTCCAGGCAGGCATCGGTGGCAGCCGTTAATGTGGCAAGCACGTAGCGGGCATTACGCGCATCCAGTTGGCCGGGGGTGACAGTGGTGTTTAGCGGGATGGGTTGTACCCACACCGTGCCGGCTTGATGATGTGCATCATGGGCGGGCATGCCATCTAGTACTGTGAGCGGCTTTTGCAGCTGTGCTGCACGATGTTGCAGGAGTTGTGGATCGGCAAAAGCGATCGGTAAAAAATCCAGCGGTTGCTGGATGAGCTCGATCAGGACATCCGCGCCAATGCCAGCCGGTTCACCGGGAGTGATGGCCAGGCGTGGGATGTCATTTGATGTCGACATAGGCTTCGTCGCGGATTTTCACCAACCAGGCCGCCAATTCATCTTCATATTTGCGTTCGAACAGGATCTGGCGAGCCATGTTGCGCTGGATTTCACTGCCCATGTCTTTTTCGCGACGCTCAATCACTTGCAGGATGTGCCAGCCGAATTCGCTGCGGAAAGGTTGCGAGATACCGTTGATGGCAGTGGCGTCCATGGCTTGCGTGAACTCGGGAACAAACTGGCCGGGGTTGGCCCAACCCAAATCACCACCTTCCATGGCGGAACCGATGTCTTCGGAGTATTGGCGCGCGAGCGTTGCGAAATCCTCGCCATCAATAATGCGCTGGCGTAATTTGGCGGCCAGCGCCTTGGCTTGTTCTTCGCTGCGGATTTCAGAAGGTTTGACCAGGATATGGCGTGCACGGGTCTGTTGCACGATATGACGATCCATGCCGCGGCGCTCCAGCACCTTGACCAAATGGTAGCCGCTGTCACTTTCGAATGGGCCAGCGGTTTCACCCGTTGCCAGTGCCAGCAGCTGGCCTGCAAACAGTGAAGGAATGTCCTGTGGCTTGCGCCAGCCAAGGTCATTCTGGCGAGCAGTCACTGGCAAGTCCTTGCGTGCAGCGAGGGAGGCCAGTGATTGCTTGCGACTGTCTTGCAGCAATTGCAGGGCGGCAGCCCGCGCGGCGGAACGGGTCGCTGCTGGTGCGTCCAGGGGCACTTCAAGCAGCAAGTGATCCAGGTGCAACTCGGGAGCAATCAGTTGCTGCCCTTCTTCAGAGGCGAGGAAGCCTGTGATCTCGTCTTCTGAAACGAAGACTTTCTGGGCGACGTTTCCACGCTGGACGCGCTGCGTCACCATTTGGGTGCGGACCTGTTCGCGCATGCTGTCATACGAGATGCCTTGTGTTTGCAAGGCTGCGCGGAATTGTTCCAGGGTCATGTTGCTGCGCGCTGCGATATCGGCAATGGCGGCATTGAGCATGTTGTCACTGATACGAACGCCGGCTCGCTCAGCCATTTGCAACTGGATGGATTCCAGCACCATCAGCTTGATGATTTCCTGGCGAAAGACATCCTCCGGTGGTAATGGGGCGCCACGGCTTTGCAGGTTGTAGGCTGCGGTGTTGATGCGCTCGCGGATTTCGCTTTCCATGATGATGCCGTCATCCACGACCACTGCCACACGATCCATGGGGACGGTGGCTGCGCCACACAGGGAAGAGGCAAGGGCAATACCGGCAAGGGCCCAGCGAAAGAGTCTCATGATTATCGTCCGTTCATTTTGGCAAAGCCGGGGATGGCATAATCCAGCACGCTGTCGACCTTGTCGGCCAGGTCACCCAGGCCTTTTAACTGGAATTGCAGGTAGAACGCGTAGTCGCGTTCCAGCTCATCGCTGGCGACAAAATTGTTGTTGTCGATGTCCAGTGCACCATCCACCGCTTCCTGGTACACCATGCGGATCATCCAGCAGCAGCTTTCGTATTCGATGCCGCCCAAGGTTTCCAGCGAGCTGTTGTCGGTGATGTCATAGTGCCAGCGGGTAAACAAGCGCCATTGGTGGTTCAGCGGGATCACCGCAGAAAACTCGGCCTGGTCAATGTCCGCGTTGATGAAGTCGCCAGTGATGGGGTCGAGTTCGGGAGCCTCGCGGCGATAACGGTAACCCAGGTTGAACAGCATGTGCTCAGTGGGTGTCCATTGGCCCAGGATACCGCCTTCGCTGGTTTTGTTGGTGTCCGGGTCCCAGCTGATGCTGGTGGTGAAGCGGAACGCCTCGCTGGGGGTATACACCGCTTCAGCGGCAATTTCCGAAGAAGGTGAACGATCATAGGGCACGCCCGGTGTGGTTGAGACACGGCGGTCGCGATTATAGAAAATCTGCCCGGCGGCAAGGTTGAGGATTTCCCGTCCACTTTGCTGGTCAATGAAGCGCGACATCAGGCCAACGGTGGTCTGGTCGGCATCGTCGAGCCGGTCATAGCCATTGAAACGGCTTTCCCGGAACAGCTGTTGGTAGCTGAAGTCCACTTCAGTGGTGTCGAAGTTGGGCAGGTTGTCCTGGTCTTCGTAATCGGCATACAGGTAATACAGGCGGGGCTCGAGCGTTTGCAGGAATGACCGGTCATT
>SBFY01000034.1 GCA_006227085.1 Gammaproteobacteria bacterium | reverse complement strand
CAGACCGAAGTGAACCTGCCGTACATCACGGCCGATGCGACGGGCCCGAAAAAACTGGTGGTGAAATTGACCCGCGCCAAACTGGAATCGCTGGTGGAAGAACTGGTGAACCGTTCCATGGATCCGGTCAAGACCGCACTGAAAGACGCTGGCAAGAGCGCTTCTGAAATCGATGAAGTGATTCTGGTGGGTGGCCAGACCCGCATGCCGATGGTGCAGAAGAAAGTTGCTGAATTCTTCGGCAAGGAACCGCGCAAGGACGTGAACCCGGATGAAGCGGTGGCTGTTGGTGCAGCGATCCAGGGCGCGGTATTGTCCGGCGATGTGAAAGACGTGCTGTTGCTGGATGTGACCCCGCTGACCCTGGGTATTGAAACCATGGGTGGCGTGGCCACACCGTTGATCGAGAAGAACACCACCATCCCGACCAAGAAGTCGCAGGTGTTCTCGACCGCGGAAGACAACCAGACGGCAGTGACCATTCATGTCGTGCAGGGTGAGCGCAAGCAAGCGGCACAGAACAAATCGCTGGGGCGTTTCGATCTCAGCGATATCCCGCCGGCACCGCGCGGCATGCCGCAAGTGGAAGTGACCTTTGATATTGATGCCAACGGTATCCTCAATGTGTCCGCGAAAGACAAGGCCACCGGCAAGCAGCAGTCGATTGTGATCAAGGCATCTGGCGGCTTGAGCGATGCGGATATTGACCGCATGGTGAGCGAAGCTGAAGCGCATGCCGAAGAAGACCGCAAGTTTGAAGAGCTGGTCACGGCGCGCAACCAGGCCGATGGTTTGGCGCATGCCGTTCGCAAGTCACTGAAGGAAGCCGGTGACAAGGTCGAGGCCGATGAAAAGGCTGCCATTGAAGCGGCACTGGCCGAAGTCGATGAGGCCGTCAAAGGCGATGACAAGGCACGCATTGAAGCGGCCGGTGAGAAGTTGTCGCAGGCATCGGCCAACATGGCGCAGAAACTGTATGCCGAACAGCAGGCAGCACAGGGTGGTGCGGGCGCGGGTGACACCGCCTCCAGTGGCAAGAACGATGATGCCATTGATGCCGAGTTCGAAGAGGTCAAGGGCGACGGCAAGTAAGTCATCGCACGGTTGTCGCCAAGGCCCGGCATGTCCCGGGCTTTGGTGTTTCAATGACTTGGGTGTTTTCACGGACAGTTGAACGGATACGATCATGTCAAAGCGCGATTATTACGAGGTGCTGGGTGTCGCCAGGGATGCCGATGAAGCGGACATCAAGAAGGCCTATCGCCGCATTGCCATGAAACATCATCCGGACCGCAATCCGGATAACGCCGAATCCGAAGAAAAGTTCAAGGAAGCCTCGGAAGCCTACGAAGTGCTGTCGGACAAGGAAAAGCGTGCGGCCTATGACCAGTTCGGCCATGCTGCGACCGATGGCATGGGTGCGGGCGGGTTTGGTGCCGGTGGTTTCGGCGGCGGCAATTTCAGTGACATCTTTGGTGATGTGTTCGGCGATATTTTCGGTGGCGGTGCATCACGCCAGCGGGGTGGCCCGCGTCGTGGCGCGGACTTGCGCTACACCTTGCAACTTGATCTTGAGGAAGCCGTGCGTGGCACCACGGTCAGCATTCGTGTGCCGGCCTTGCGGACTTGCGGTACCTGCGATGGCAGTGGCGCCAAACCCGGCACATCGCCGGTGACGTGTTCGACCTGTCATGGCCAGGGACAGGTGCGCATGCAGCAAGGCTTCTTTGCAGTGCAGCAGCCGTGCCCGGCGTGCCGCGGTCGCGGCAAGACGGTGAAAGACCCTTGCCCGGATTGCCATGGCCAGGGGCGTGTGGAAGAAGAACGCACGCTGTCCGTGAAAGTGCCTGCCGGTGTCGACAGTGGCGATCGCATTCGCCTCAACGGTGAAGGCGAAGCCGGCCCGGAAGGTGGGCCAGCCGGTGACCTGTATGTGGAAGTGCATGTGCGTGACCACGCGATCTTCCAGCGCGATGGCAAACACCTGTATTGCGAAGTGCCGATCGGTTTCGTTGATGCAGCCTTGGGCGGCGAGCTGGAAATCCCGACGCTGGATGGCCGGGTGAAATTACGCGTGCCTGCCGAGACGCAAACCGGCAAGTTGTTCCGCCTGCGTGGCAAAGGCATCAAGCCGTTGCGCGGTGGCTCGGAAGGCGACTTGCTGTGCCGTGTGGTGGTGGAAACGCCGGTTAACCTCAGCAACAAGCAGAAAGAATTGCTCAAGCAATTCCAGGACAGCCTGGAAGGTAATGGCAAGCATTCGCCGAACAAGACCCGCTGGTTTGACGGGGTGAAGCGTTTCTTCGATGACATGACGTCCTGATGCCGGCGTGAGCGGGTATTTGGCTTGCTGGCGCCTGCGTTACAATGGGCGCCTGTTTTGGATAAGGAATCACCACCATGACCCGTATTGCCATCACCGGTGCTGCCGGACGCATGGGTAAAACCCTGATTGAAGCGGTCACTGCGGCCGACGGTGCGACGGTGGCCGCCGCATTGGAGCGCCCGGACAGTACGCTGGTGGGTGCGGATGCCGGGGAACTGGCCGGTATCGGCAGGAATGGCATCATCGTGGCCGGCAACCTGGCCGATGTGGTGAAGGATTTTGATGTCCTGATTGATTTCACTGCGCCGGCAGCGACCCTGGCGAATGCCAAGGTGTGTGCCGCCAATGGCAAGAAAATGGTCATTGGCACCACAGGTTTTACCGAGGCCCAGAAGCAGGAATTGCGTGCACTGACGGCCAGTACCGGTGTGTGCATGGCGGCCAATTTCAGTGTGGGCGTCAATCTCTGCCTCAAGCTGCTGGATACCGCTGCCCGGGTGCTGGGCGATGAAGTGGATATCGAAGTCTACGAAGCGCATCACCGCCACAAGGTGGATGCCCCATCGGGAACTGCCTTGCGCATGGGCGAGGTGGTGGCCGAAGCGCTGGGCCGGAACCTGCGTGATGTGGCCGTCTATGGCCGTGAAGGCCAGACGGGTGCCCGTGACCGCCAGACCATCGGCTTTGCCACGGTCCGTGCCGGTGACATCGTCGGTGACCACACCGTGATGTTTGCTGCGGATGGTGAGCGGGTTGAAATCACCCACAAGGCGTCCAGCCGCATGGCCTTTGCCCGCGGTGCAGTGCGGGCCGCGCAATGGCTGGGTTCGCAGCCGGCGGGCTTCTATGACATGCAGGATGTGCTGGGTTTGCGCTGAGCGTTGGCGCAAAAAAACGCCGTTTCCCCCGATTTCTTCCGCATAGGCGATAGACACCGGCAGGTCATTCCCCTAGAATGGCCGCCTAGCCGCTGGTCCCGTTCCGGGGCCATCAAGAAACGCAAAATTGCAGTCACAATTGAGTACGGATTCGGGGAAACCGGGGCGCCGCTCAGCCGCAAGGCAGGGGCAGGTTGATAGCCAAACGCCAGGTTCCCAAGGCACGCCTACGCCAAACATGGGCGTGCCATCCAACGCCGGTTAGGCTGCACAGGGAGGAGCAACACCGTGTCGGACATCGCCATCCTCGCGCTCGCTGACGGTACCGTATTCCGGGGTCGTTCAATTGGCGCTTCCGGGCAGAGTGTGGGCGAAGTGGTGTTCAATACGGCGATGACGGGCTACCAGGAGATCCTGACCGACCCGTCCTATTCCCGCCAGATCGTTACCCTGACCTATCCCCATATCGGCAACACCGGCACCAATGCCGAGGACGTGGAATCGTCCGGCGTGCACGCAGCTGGTTTGGTGATTCGCGATTTGCCCTTGCTGGCCAGTAACTACCGGAATACCGAAGACCTGTCTTCTTATCTCAAGCGCCACAACATCGTGGCGATTGCCGATATCGATACCCGCAAGCTGACCCGTATCCTGCGTGAAAAAGGTGCCCAGAATGGCTGCCTGATGGCCGGCAGTGATGATGAAACGGCCGCATTGGCCGCCGCCAGGGCATTCCCCGGCCTGGTCGGCATGGATCTCGCCAAGGAAGTCACCACGCACGCATCCTTTGAATGGAAAGAAGGCAGCTGGGTCTGGAACGAAGGCTTCCACACACCGGCAGAACATCCTTTCCATGTCGTGGCCTATGACTACGGGGTCAAGACGAACATCCTGCGCATGCTGGCCGATCGCGGTTGCCGCCTGACCGTGGTGCCCGCCAAGACACCGGCAGCCGATGTGCTGGCGATGAACCCGGACGGGGTATTTCTTTCCAACGGCCCGGGTGACCCGGAGCCCTGCGATTATGCAATCGCCGCGATCCGCGAATGCCTGGCCGCCAAAGTGCCGGTGTTCGGTATCTGCCTGGGCCATCAATTACTGGCACTGGCCAGTGGTGCCAAGACCGTGAAGATGAAATTCGGCCACCACGGTGCCAACCATCCGGTGCAGGACATTGCCCGTGGCACGGTCATGATCACCAGCCAGAACCATGGGTTTGCGGTGGATGAAGCCAGCTTGCCGGCGAACCTGGAAGCCACCCATAAATCGCTCTTCGACGGCTCGCTGCAAGGCATCCGTCGCACCGATGTACCGGCGTTCAGTTTCCAGGGGCATCCGGAAGCCAGTCCGGGGCCGCATGATGTGGCGCCGTTGTTTGACCAGTTTATCGACATGATCAAAGCGTACCGCGCGGCCTGATTCGCGCGGCTTGAGTGTAGGAAAGGCCATATGCCGAAGCGTACTGACTTGCAATCCATCCTGATCCTGGGGGCGGGGCCGATCGTGATTGGCCAGGCCTGTGAGTTTGATTATTCCGGGGCACAGGCCTGCAAGGCGCTGAAGGAAGAGGGGCTGCGCGTCATCCTGGTGAACTCCAATCCGGCCACCATCATGACCGACCCGGCGATGGCGGATGCCACCTATATCGAGCCGGTGACCTGGCAGGCCGTTGCCCGCATCATCGAAAAAGAACGCCCGGATGCCTTGTTGCCCACCATGGGCGGCCAGACCGCATTGAATTGTGCACTCGACCTGGCGCGTGAAGGCGTGCTGGAAAAGTTCGGTGTGACGATGATTGGTGCGACCCGTGAAGCGATCGACAAAGCCGAAGACCGCGAGTTATTTGACCAGGCCATGAAGCGTATCGGTCTGGCCACGCCGCGTTCGGCCTTGGCGCACAGCATGGAAGAAGCCTTGCAAGTGCTCGACCAGGTCGGTTTCCCCTGCATTATCCGCCCGTCATTCACCATGGGCGGTTCCGGTGGTGGTATTGCCTATAACCGCGA
Organism: Gammaproteobacteria bacterium; assembly: GCA_006227085.1. Taxonomy (GTDB): domain Bacteria; phylum Pseudomonadota; class Gammaproteobacteria; order Pseudomonadales; family M0112; genus M0112. The sequence goes on along the minus strand of SBFY01000034.1, from coordinate 7,173 downwards.
AGAATTTGAAGAGATTTGTGAGCGCGGATTGGACCTGTCGCCCACGCGCGAACTGCTGATCGATGAATCACTGATCGGCTGGAAAGAATATGAAATGGAAGTGGTGCGGGACAGGAACGATAACTGCATCATCGTCTGCTCGATTGAAAACTTTGACCCGATGGGTGTGCACACCGGTGACTCCATCACTGTCGCACCGGCACAAACGCTGACCGACAAGGAATACCAGATCATGCGTAACGCCTCGTTGGCGGTGCTGCGTGAAATCGGTGTGGAAACCGGCGGCTCCAATGTGCAGTTCGGGATTAACCCGGCTGACGGCCGCATGGTGATTATCGAGATGAACCCGCGTGTGTCGCGTTCATCGGCACTGGCTTCCAAGGCCACCGGCTTCCCGATTGCCAAAGTGGCTGCGAAGCTGGCGATCGGTTACACGCTGGATGAATTGCAGAACGATATTACCGGTGGTGTGACGCCAGCCTCGTTTGAACCGTCAATTGACTATGTCGTGACCAAGATCCCGCGGTTCACCTTCGAGAAATTCCCGGAAGCCAACCCGCGCCTGACCACACAGATGAAATCCGTGGGCGAGGTGATGGCGATTGGCCGCACGTTCCAGGAATCGATGCAGAAAGCCCTGCGTGGCCTGGAAACCGGCATGAGTGGCCTCGACCCGTGGTTTGATACCGATACGCCGGATTTGCGTGATGCCCTGACGATCGAATTGAAAAACCCCAGTGCACAACTGCTGGCCTGCGTGGGTGATGCGTTCCGTCATGGGTTTACGCTGGAAGAAGTGAATGAGCATACGGGCATTGATCCATGGTTCCTGGTGCAAATCGAAGACCTGATTCGTGAAGAACAGGCCTTGGCCAATGCATCACTGGCTGGTATGGATGCTGCCCATATGCGCCGCTTGAAGCGCAAGGGCTTTTCCGACAAGCGTTTGGGCGTATTACTGGGCGAAAAAGAAAAAGCCGTGCGCGATCGTCGCCAGTCATTGGGTGTGCGCCCGGTGTTCAAGCGTGTGGATACCTGTGCGGCAGAATTTGCCTCCAGCACCGCGTATATGTATTCCACCTATGAAGACGAGTGTGAGGCCAACCCCAGCCAGCGTGACAAGATCCTGGTGCTTGGCGGTGGCCCGAACCGGATCGGTCAAGGTATCGAGTTTGATTACTGCTGTGTGCATGCCGCATTGGCCATGCGTGAAGACGGTTATGAAACCATCATGGTCAATTGCAACCCGGAAACGGTTTCCACCGATTACGATACCTCCGATCGCCTGTTCTTCGAGCCGGTGACGCTGGAAGATGTGCTGGCGATCATTGATGTTGAAAAGCCGAAAGGTGTGATCGTGCAGTTTGGTGGCCAGACACCGCTGAAACTGGCGCGTGCGCTGGAAGCAGCCGGTGTACCGATTATCGGCACCACGCCGGATGCGATTGACCGCGCGGAAGATCGTGAGCGCTTCCAGCAGATGATCCAGAAACTGGGTTTGCTGCAACCTGAAAATGCCACTGTGCGTAGCGTGGATGCCGCGATCGAAAAAGCCCGCGCAATTGGTTATCCCCTGGTGGTGCGCCCGTCCTATGTGTTGGGTGGCCGTGCCATGGAAATCGTGCATGGTGAGGATGAGTTGCGCCGCTACATGCGTGATGCGGTGGAGGTTTCCGAGGATTCGCCAGTCTTGCTGGATCGTTTCCTCAGCCATGCCACCGAAATTGACATTGATGCGGTCAGTGATGGCAAGGACGTGGTGATCGGCGCCATCATGCAACACATTGAACAGGCGGGTGTGCATTCCGGCGATTCTGCCTGTTCCTTGCCGCCGTATTCGATGTCAGCGGAATTGCAGGATCGCATGCGCGAGATGATTCGCGCGATGGCGCTGGAGCTGGGCGTGGTTGGCCTGATGAATGCGCAGTTGGCCGTGCAGGATGGCGAGATTTATGTGATTGAGGTGAACCCGCGCGCCTCGCGCACCGTGCCATTTGTTTCCAAGTGTATCGGCGTTTCACTGGCGAAAGTGGCCGCACGTTGCATGGCTGGCCAATCATTGGCCGAGCAGGGCTTCACGAAAGAGATTGTGCCGCCGTATGTGAGCGTGAAAGAGGCGGTGTTCCCCTTCAATAAATTCCCGTCGGTGGACCCCTTGTTGGGGCCGGAGATGAAATCGACTGGCGAAGTGATGGGTGTGGGACGCACGTTTGGCGAAGCGTACATGAAAGCCCAGTTGGGTGCGGGCGAGAAATTGCCGCGTGCCGGCAAGGTGTTTATCAGTGTGCGTGATTTCGATAAACCGGCAGTGGTGGCGGTAGCGCAATCGATGGCCGATCTTGGTTTTGAGCTGGTCGCGACCAGCGGCACGGCGAAAGTCATTGCCGAGGCTGGATTGGCCGTCAAGCGCGTCAATAAAGTGCAGGAAGGTCGTCCACACGTGGTCGACATGATCAAGAATGGCGAGATCCAGCTGATTGTGAACACGGTGGAAGGGCGCAAATCGATTGCTGATTCAGCAGCGATCCGTCGTTCAGCCCTGCAGCGCAAGGTGTACTACACCACGACGTTGGCGGGTGCAGAAGCGGTATGCAGTGCGCTCAAGTTCGGTAATGAACTGAATGTGCATCGCTTGCAGCAGTTGCATGAAGAGGTGTTGTCATGAGCAAGGTGCCGATGACCGTCAGGGGCGAAACCCTGCTGCGTGAAGAGTTGACACGGCTGAAAACGGTGGAGCGCCCCCGCATTATCCAGGCGATTGCTGAAGCCCGTGCGCACGGTGACCTGAAAGAAAACGCTGAATATCACGCGGCGCGTGAGCAACAGGGTTTTGTGGAAGGTCGCATCCAGGAGATTGAGGGCAAGTTGTCACACGCCCAGGTGATTGATGTCACCAAGCTGCCAGAGAACGGCAAGGTCGTGTTTGGTGTGACAGTCGACATTCTCAAGCTCGATACCGATGAAACCATCACCTATCGCATCGTGGGTGAAGACGAGGCGGATGTACGCAACAACCTGTTGTCGTTCACATCACCGATGGCGCGAGCGCTGATCGGCAAGGAAGAAGGCGATATCGTGGTGGTGAATGCGCCGGGTGGCGAGATCGATTACGAAATCGTCGGGGTGCGTCACCGCTGATCCGGCTTGGCCGGTGAGTTCCTGAAACGCAATTTTTCTTGCTGTAGCAAACGCTTCTCGTTGAGACCAATCGAATTCTCATCCAGCTCCAGCCCGAACGGGTTTTTGGTGCAGGCCTGCGCATTGCCTTTCAGGCTAGCCAGGATGCAGCGGCCGGTGGCTGGTTTGAAATGGGACGGTTCGTAATACCACTTGGTGCCATGGGTCCTGTCTTTAGGTCGCTGGAACGGTGAAGTGGTGATCGTGTTGTACGCCTGGAAGTCGACCAATCGCACCGGGCAATGCTGTGCTTGCCATTTGCTGATAATGGCTAACACATCATGCTTCCATTGCCGGGTTTCAGCGCTGAGACCCAACTCATAGGCAATGCGCTCCATGCGCACATGCCGTGGCGGGATGATGATATCCAGTGTGGCTTTCTGGCTACAGCCAGCCGCCAACAGTTGCTCAAACGATGCCATGGACTGGCGGTAAGCCGGTTCGTTGAAAGGGTGCTGGGAGCCATGCGCGCGAGCGGTTTGTTCGCTGGGATGGATGTCACCTTGCGCGTTGGGTTTTGCCAGGAATTGCACCGGGATGGCCTTGGGGAAACCAGTCGCCTTTCCCAGGCTCTGGGTGCAGTCCTGTTGCCAGGCATGCCAGGATGCCTTGGTGGCTGACAGCGAAAAATACGGCAGGAAATGGTTCTTGATCGTTCGCCAGTGCGTGACATCTTCTTGCAAGGCATCCGGATGACCGGGAAAACGGCTATTGAACATGGCGTATTCAATGCCGATGAGGGCTTGTCGTATCTTCCCGCTCGCCAGTGCTGACTCGAGCAGCCAGCGCATTTCGTCGATCGTCATGGCGGGCAGGCTGCTGTTGATGACGGGTGAAGTGCCGAAATACTGCTCAAGATCCTGTTCATCAAAACCGTGCAGCATGTGCGATGTGCCACTCATGGTGGCGTGGCTGTCGCTGGCCGCGAGGGTCATGGGGATGGTCCAGCGGCGATCGGTATACATGCTGCAATCGCTGATCGGTTCATGGCGTGCCAGTGCGATCGTGCCGGTAGGGTCGGCATGATAGTTGATGATCCCGATCGCGCCGAGCGCTAACAGGCAAGTGGTCATCAATGTGATTAAAAATCGCATAATCAAAACTGGTAGTAGATGAAGCGGCTGCTGCGGTCCATGAAGGTGATGCAACAGGCCAGCATCAATCCCATCAGGACAGCCCAGGGCAGGTTCGGAGTGAAGCGTAAACGGTTTGATGCGGGTATCAGGCCTGGCCAGGTATCCTGCGGTTGCTCATGGCGCTGGTCCATGGCGGTCCAGTGATGGGCAAATACCTGTTGCGTGGTGGGCAGGCACCAGGTGACCAGTGCAGCGATGGCGAGATACATGCCCAGCGGCCCGGCAAACAGGCTTGTCATGAATGATGCGGATTCGCCAGGCGTGAACAGCGATTGATAAACCGTTGTGGCTGTCGCCATGTCGGGTGAGCGGAATAACACGCCCAGCATCAGGGTGATCCCGAAGGTAATCAGGACCTGGATGCCTGCCGGTGCCTGGAGATCCTTGATAGGGCTGGTGAGCCGTTGTTGCCATTTCTTGCGCCAGTGCGTCAACAGCATCAACACGGCTTGCGCAAGGCCCCAGAGCATGAAGGTGATCCCGAATCCATGCCAAAAGCCTGACAGTACAGCAACAACGAACAAGGCCTGTGTGGCATTCAGCGGGAATTTGCGGTTTTTCGCCAATGGGAAGAACACGTATTGGCGCATGAAGGCGGAAAAGGAAATATGCCAGCGACGCCATTGGTCAAACCGGTTGACTGCCCGGTAAGGCGCGTCAAAGTTGATCGGCAGCCGGATGTTCAGGATCCTGGCAATGCCAATCGCCATATCGGCATAACCGGAGAAATCAAAATAGAGTTGCATCTGGAAACCCATCACCACGGCCCACATGTCCCATGGTGTTAATGTGTCCGGGCTGGCAAATCCTTCGTTGACATAAGGCGCGATGGAATCGGCGATCACCAGTTTCTTGAACAGGCCAATGATGAAAAGGCAGGTGCCGATGGAAACGTTGCTGGCCTGCCAGCGCGTCCAGTCATGATGATGGAACTGCGGGTGCATGTCCCGGTAGTGCACGATAGGTCCCATCACCAGCTGCGGGAAAAACAGGATGAACGCCAGATAATCGAGGGGGTTAATTGTCTTGATGCGGCGTTTATACACATCCACGATGAAGGCAATTTGCTGGAAGGTGATGAATGAAATGGCCAGTGGGATCAGGATGTGGGTGCTGGTGGAAAATCCGCCAGCGTTATCCCAGATGCCACCGGCAATGACCTTGAAGCCAGCCAGGAAAGCCGCATTCCCGCTAACGCCAGTGACCAGCATTGCGCGCTTCCAGCGGGTATCGGGCCGGATCAGGTATTGGGCGATCAGGTAGTTCCATCCTAGTGTCAACGCGAGCACCCACGCATGTGCCGGGTTCCAGTGCAAGTAAAACACCAGTGACACCACGCAGATCCAGCCTAATGCCACGCGTGCACCGCCGACGCGGCCACACAGGAAAAAACCGGCAATGGCTATCGGTAAAAACAGGAAAACAAAGAGGGGGGAGTTCAGTAGCATTTAACGATGTACAGGTTGGTTGCGCCCATTCAATCCGTGCCAGAAATCTTCGGCACCGGTTTTCACATGTTGCAGCAAGCGTTCTTGCGCTGCCGGGGTTTCGGCAATCGCCAGCAGGATGTTGACACCTTGCTCGCCATGGGCTTCATCGGCCGCGATGTGGTTGTGGAAGAACACCAAGGCTTCTTTCGGGAAGCCGCGTGATAGCAAGGCATCATGCGCAGCCCGCATGTAACGGGGTGATGCACGCTCGTAGCCGACCACCAGGTACGCAATGGCAGCTTGCCAATCGCGTTGTTCCAGTAGGGCGAATGCCTGTGCGGGCCAGCGCGGTGCCTGCGATAACGCTTGCTCCAGATGAGCATCGTCCAGTTGGCAGGCGTGGCAAAACCGGCGTGCCCACATGGTGTGCTCCTGCGCTGTGCGGTAACGAAAGGTGTTATCACGCAATGCGACGCCGGTTTCTTCCAGCAGGTTTTCCAGTAAAAATGCTTTTGCTTCCGGGTGGTCAGCCTGGCAGAACATCAAGGCAATGGCTTCAGCGAAATGACTGGCCCCGATGAACACATGCAGTGCGAACTGCCCGAGAAGCTTCTGTGATGCGCGGGGATTTCTCAGTAACTGGATAATGCGCGCTTCTTCGATCGGCCACTGGTCCGCTGCTTTGATAATGCGCTGGCGGAAATCCATCAGTAGCCGCCTTCATTGGCAATCAAGTGCTCGAAACAGGACTCGATGCGACCTTCCGGTGTGATGCGGCCTCGATGGGCACTGTTGAGGTCAGGCCATTGCGTGAGCTGGTAGCCCACACCGTTGTGATGGAAGTCGATGCTGGTTGCTGTCTGCTGCATAAAGCTGTCGAGTGTGCGGATATCAATGCCAAGAATGTTGTTGAGCAGTGTTTCCATTTGTGGCAAATCCGGTGACAGTGCGGTGTCCATGTGGCGTCCCATGGCGCCAATCGAGCGGAAGTGGATTTCCCGCACATTGCGGTAGCGATGCAAATGCGAGAGAAAATCGCTTATATGTGGCATGTTCACCTGCGTCAGCAGGATGACGCCGATGGTGACGAAGAAATTTTCCTTGCAGAGGTTGTCCAGTGCACGCAGTTTGCGTTCAGCGCAGGCCATGCCGGAAATCTGTTCATACAGGTCATCACGCAGGCCACCGTCCATCGACAGGTGGATGGTGCGCAGGCCGGCTTGTTTGAGCTTGCGTGCATACTCGCGTTTGGCCAGGCTGAGGCCGTTGCTCAGTATTACCGGTGTGTGGCCGAGTGCACGCACGCGCCGGATAATGTCGGGTAAATCCTTGCGCAAGGTGGGTTCGGCGCCCACCAGCCGAATACGGGTACGGCGTGGCAACCGTGCCAGGATGCCATACAGCCATTCGGCGTCCATGTCGGGGATGTC
>SBFY01000100.1 GCA_006227085.1 Gammaproteobacteria bacterium | reverse complement strand
TTTCAGGCCCTCACGCTCACCGCGGTTGATCAGCACCATGCTATTGATGCCAACGTTGCTCACGGTGCCGCCCGCATCAATGATGAAGCCCTCAACCTTGGCTTCCGGACGGCTTGGCATGAATACCGGCTGCAGCGGCTGGTCTGCATCACGCAGGACCAAATCACCGATCCGCACTTCTTCATGCGTTTCATTCAACTGCAGCGTGGCGACACCGTTATCCGCCGTCGCCTGATGGAAGCCCACCGCAATGGCTTTCGCTTCCACACCTAACAGTTCATTGGTCACTGGGTCACGATGCGCCTTGCCCTTGCGGTAGATACCGAAGGTACGGCCGCCTTCTTCAGGCAATGCCCCTTTGACAAACACCTTGTCGCCAGCACCGCCAATAATGCGGGCATCTTCTGTTGCAACCACATAAGGCGCTTTCGCCAATACAGAGGAAGACGCAATCATGTCGCGGCGCAGCCAGACACTGATCTTGTCCAGCGGGATGGCCGGGATGGCCGTATCAATCGGCTCCACGCGAGCCTGCGGTGACAACTTGACCGTGCGACTACCTGCGCCACGGCTTACTGTCAGGCGTGGTTGCCCATCCTTCCAGACCAGGCGAATCACATCACCCGGGAAAATCAGGTGCGGGTTTTCAATTTCGGGGTTCACGTCCCAGATGTCGGACCACAGCCACGGATCCTGCAGGAAACGGGCAGAAATATCCCAAAGGGTATCGCCTTTCTGGACGGTATAGGTATCCGGGTGCCCTTCCTTGAGGGTCACCGTATCAGCCAGTGCTGCCAGCGAGCACAGGCAAAAAGCTACAAAGCCGACGAGCATCTTTTTCATGCGAGCATTCCTTTTATTATTCGGCAGCAACGCCTTCCCCCATGCTTACCGGGGCGCCTGCTGACAGCAAGATACCATAAATCAGCAGGTTATGGGCGATACCCAGCGACCCCCTGAAGAGTCGGGCGCATCTTGGGTATAATAGCGCAATCCCCTGTCAGGTAAAGCCGTTAAACATCATGGCACTACTCGAAATCCTGGAATTCCCCGACCCGCGCCTGCGCAAGAAGGCCGCGCCGGTTACCGAGGTCAATGAGGCCATCCGGACGCTCGCCGACAACATGCTGGAAACCATGTATGCGGCACCCGGCATTGGCCTGGCCGCCACCCAGGTTAATGTGCAGAAGCGGGTGGTTGTCATTGATCTTTCCGAAGAGAAAAACGCGCCTTTGGTGCTGATCAACCCGGAATTTGCGGTGATTGACCCCGAACAGCACGAATACCAGGAAGGCTGCCTGTCCGTTCCGGGCTTTTATGAAACCGTCTGCCGGCCCCAGCGCATCCGCGTTTCCGCCCTTGACCGCCACGGCAAGGCGCTGGACTTTGAGGCCGAAGGGCTGTTGGCCGTCTGTATCCAGCATGAAATCGATCACCTGGATGGCAAACTATTTGTCGATTACCTGTCGACCCTGAAGCGCCAGCGGATCCGCCAGAAGCTGGAAAAAGCCCATCGTTCGCAGGCCTGACACCGAGAACTCATGACCCTACCGCCGCTGCGTATTGTTTTTGCAGGAACCCCGGACATTGCCGCGACCTGCCTGCAGGCTGTGCTCAATGCCGGTTTCACTGTGGCTGCGGCATACACCCAGCCCGACCGCCCTGCCGGCCGCGGCAAGAAACTGCAGGCCAGTGCGGTCAAGCAACTGGCCCAGCAACAGGGCATCCCGGTCTGCCAGCCGCCCAACTTCCGCGATCCCGCCGAAGTCGCTGCTTTGGCTGCATTGCAGCCAGATGTCATGGTGGTGGTGGCTTACGGCCTGTTGTTACCGCAAACCGTGCTGGATATCCCGCGACTGGGCTGTATCAATGTGCACGCCTCGCTGTTGCCTCGCTGGCGCGGGGCCGCCCCTATTGAACGCGCCATCGAAGCTGGCGATAGCGAAACCGGCATCACCATCATGCAGATGGACGCCGGACTCGACACCGGACCGATGCTGGACATCGCTACCTGTGCCATCCTCGCCGATGACACTGGCGATCGCTTGCGCGAGCGATTGGCCGCCCTGGGAGCCAGCACCCTGGTCACCACCCTGGAAGCCCTGCAGCGTGGCGCTGCGCAGGCAACGCCGCAGCCGGCACAAGGCATCACCTATGCCCACAAGCTGACCCGCGAGGAAGCCTGTATCGACTGGTCACAGCCGGCGGATGCCCTGGCGCGACGGATTCGTGCCTTCAACAGCGCCAACCCGTGCTGGACCACACTGGGCGAGCATCGCATCAAGCTTTGGCAAGCAACGGCGGGGGAAGGCCGCGGCGCGCCCGGGGTCGTTCTCTCCACGGGCCATGATGGCATCCGTGTCGGCTGCGGGCAGGGCATCTTGTCGCTGCAAACACTGCAAATGCCCGGCGCACGTGCGATGCCGGCGCAGGATGTGCTCAATGGGCACAAGGCCTTGTTTACCGTCGGTGCGCAACTAGGGGCCACGGCATGAATCGCAACAAGCCCCCGGTCATCCGCAACAAGGGCGCCAGGCGCACAACGGGTCGCCCGCAACGGGGCAAATCGCCAGCCAAGCCGGCGGCAACCAACCTGCGTGCTGTTGCCGCCACCCTGATAGCCGGCCTGCTGAACCAGCAAGGCTCGCTGTCATCCGCACTCGATGTGGTTCGCGTGCCGGACAATGACCGGCCCTGGCTGCAGGCCCTGTGCTTCGAAGTCATGCGTCATTACCCGACCCTGCAAGCACTACTCACTCCTTTGCTGCACAAACCGCTAAAAGAGCGCGACCAGGACATCCATGCCTTGTTGCTGATCGGCCTTTGCCAATTGCGCGTCATGCGGATCGCTGAACATGCCGCCATCAACGAAACCGTGCAGGCAGCGGATGCGCTGAAAAAAGGCTGGGCCAAAGGCCTGATCAACGCCGTGCTGCGGCAGTACCAGCGCCAGCAAGCTGAATTGGAAGCGGGGCTGGCACCTGCGGAGGCCGCTGCACACCCGCAATGGCTGTGGGACGCCATCCAGCAAGCATGGCCAGGAAACGCCGATCGCATCATCGCGACCAACAACAGCCACCCACCGATGACCTTGCGCGTGAATCGCCAACAGGAATCGCGTGATGTTTACCGTGACCGGCTGGATCACCAGGGCATTGCTGCTGAACCTTGTGCTTTCGCGCCCGATGGCCTGCGCCTGCGCTCACCGGTTCCCGTTGATCAACTGCCCGGCTTTTACCAGGGCGATGCCAGTGTGCAGGACGAATCGGCGCAACTGGCAGCCTTGTTATTACCCGCCTCACCAGGTTTGCGGGTACTGGATGCCTGTGCAGCGCCAGGCGGCAAAACCGGCCATTGGCTGGAGATCGAGCCGCAACTGCACATGACCGCGCTCGATGTGGATGCTGACCGCCTGCGCCGCATCGAGGAAAACCTGCAGCGCCTGGATTTCCCGGAAACCACCCTGCGCTGTGGCGACCTCGGTTTTCCCGCGGATTGGTGGGATGACCAACCCTTCGATGCGATCTTGCTGGATGCGCCGTGTTCCGGCAGCGGTGTCATCCGCCGCCACCCGGACATCAAGCTGTTGCGCAAACCGGAAGCCATCGATGCGCTGGTGGAAGAGCAGCAGACCTTGCTGCGTAGTGCCTGGTCCATGCTGGCACCCGGTGGTGTGCTGCTGTACTGCACCTGCTCCATCCTGCCGCAAGAAAATGCCGAGCAAGTTGCGCGCTTCCTCCATGACACACCGGACGCACGTGAAGAACCGATTGATGCGGCATGGGGCATCGCCTGTGCGCACGGCCGGCAATTGCTGCCCACCGAAGAGGGCGGCGATGGTTTCTATTACGCCCGCCTGCGCAAGGTGATAGCAGGATAGGCTGCGGCTGTTACAATAGGCCAGCTCAACGAGGGCAGGACATCGCTCCATGAAAATCCTCATTCTCGGCGCCGGCCAGGTCGGCGGCACACTGGCTCGCAATCTCGCCAGCGAAAAAAACGACATTACCATCGTTGATACTAACGAATCCGCCCTGGAAGAATTACAAACCCGGCTTGATATCCGCACCGTCGCCGGTCAGGCTGCCCACCCGACCACCCTGCGTAAGGCTGGCGCTGACGACACCGATATGCTGATTGCGGTGACCTCGTCCGATGAAACCAACATGATTGCCTGCCAGATCGCCCACACGCTTTTCCGCATCCCCACCAAGATCTGCCGGGTGCGCGCACAAGCCTATGTGCAACGTGCGGATGAACTGTTCAAGCCGGAAAGCATCCCTGTGGATGTCACCATCGCACCGGAACAGCTGGTCACGCGTGCGATTGCCCGCCTGCTCGAACACCCTGGCGCCCTGCAGGTGCTCGACTTCGCCGAAGGTCGCGTGCAACTGGTCGGCGTGAAAGCGGTAATCGGCGGCCCCTTGGTTGGAAACCGCATTCGTGATATCCGCAAGCATATGCCCAAAATCGACACGCGGGTGGCTGCCATTTACCGGCAAGGGCAATCGGTAGCCCCGCAAGGCGATACGGAAATCCTGGATGGTGACGAAGTATTTTTCATCGCTGCACGTCAGGACATCATGCCCGTGATGGGTGAGCTGCGCCGCATCGACAAGCCCTACCGCCGCATCATGATTGCCGGTGGTGGCAATATTGGTGCTCGTCTCGCCGAAACGATCGAGTCGCAATTCCAGGTCAAGCTGATCGAACACAGCCTCAAGCGTTGCGAAATGCTCTCCGAACG
>SBFY01000176.1 GCA_006227085.1 Gammaproteobacteria bacterium | reverse complement strand
ATAACCCGCCCCGATGACTGGCATGTCCACTTCCGGGACGGGACCGCCCTGGCAGACACCGTTGCCGCGACGGCACGCCAGTTTGCCCGCGCCATCGCCATGCCCAACCTGAAACCGCCCGTGCTGACCACGGCGGATGCCGCTGCTTACCGCCAGCGCATGCTGGATGCCCTGGCCCAGCGACTGCCCGGCAATGGTTTCGAACCCCTGATGACGCTGTACCTGACGGATAACACCCGTCCGGCCGAAATCGAAAAAGCCAAAGCCTGCGGGTTTGTGCATGCGGTCAAGTATTACCCCGCCGGCGCCACCACCAATTCTGACAGCGGCGTCACTGCCCTGGAAAAAGCCTTTCCGGCGATTGAAGCCATGGCTGCCTGCGGACTACCCCTGTTATTGCATGGCGAAGTGACTGACGAAGGCACCGATATTTTTGATCGCGAACGCGTGTTCGTTGACACCCATTTACGCACCCTGCTTGATCGTTTCCCGACACTGAAAATCGTTCTGGAACACATCACCACCGCAGAAGCGGCTACCTTTGTCGCCAACGGCCCCGACACATTGGCGGCCACCATCACGCCACATCACCTGCTGTACAACCGCAACCATTTACTGGCCGGCGGTGTGCGCCCGCATTTTTATTGCCTGCCGATCCTCAAGCGCAACACACACCAGCATGCATTGATCGCAGCGGCCACCAGCGGCAGCCCGAAATTTTTCCTCGGCACGGATTCGGCGCCACACACCAAACACAGCAAGGAATGCGCTTGCGGTTGCGCCGGTATCTACTCGGCGCATATCGCAATGGAACTGTACGCTGAGGCCTTCGACAAGGCCGGTGCACTCGACAAGCTGGAAGGTTTTGCCAGCCATTTCGGCGCCGATTTTTATGGCTTGCCACGCAATACCGGCACCATCACGCTGGAACGCGCTGCGCAGTCCATCCCCGCCACCCTGTCATTGGGTGATGACATCCTGGTGCCATTACGCGCTGGCGAAACCATCGGCTGGCGCATCCGCAGTGACTGAACCACAAAACCCGCATCCGCTGTCACAACGATTCCGCGGTTTCTATCCTGTCATTATCGATATCGAAACCACCGGTTTTGATTGCAGCCGTCATGGCATCGTCGAGATCAGTGCCGCACTCCCCACCATGGACGAACAGGGGTTACTCACCATCCAGCAAGTGTGTGATTACGCTATCCAGCCCCATGCCGATGCGGTGATTGATCCGGCCGCCGTGGCTTTTCATGGTATTGACCCGGCCGATCCGGAACGGCAGGCACAAGCAGAAGCCGATGCCTTCAGGGAGTTACTCAGCACCGTGCGGCAAGCGCAAAAACAGCATGACTGCCATCGCAGCATCCTGGTCGCACACAACGCACAATTCGACCAAGGATTCCTGCGTGCGGCGATCGCCCGCCATGACATCAAACGCGACCCGTTTCACCCGTTCTCAAGCCTCGATACGGCCACGCTGGCCGCATTGGCCTGCGGCCATACCGTGTTAGCGAAAGCCTGCGAATTGGCCGGCATCGAATTTGACGGGAAATCCGCGCATTCAGCGGCTTATGACACACGTAAAACAGCTGAGTTATTTTGCTGGATCGTGAATGAGTGGAAACGCACGACAGAGGCTTTCAAATAAGCCCCTGCTCGCGATATTTTTCCTCGATTTTCTGGATGCGATGATTTTCTTTATCCCGCCACACGGCAAGATTTTCCTTCAGTGAGGACACATCAGGGGAAGCCCCCTTGAAAGCCACGGCAACCACTGTCCGTGGAAAATCTTCTTTCCCGCAATAATCCACAATGACCTCATCAAATGGCTGCAGGACTGACCGCAACCCGCTTGGCGTAAATCGCCAAAAATCGTCCGGCACACCGTGAATCGGGAAATTCATGACTGTGGTCACGATCAAGATACCTGGATCCTGCAAGATCCGGTAAACCTCCTGCATCGCCTTCCTCGGATATTCAACATGCTCCAGGGTGTCCGTGGAAATCACCGTCCCGGCAATCGCATCGGGCAAATCCAGGCCATGCAGGTCCTGCACTGAATCGACGCCCGGCCCGGCACGCATATCACAGCCGACATATGGCAGGCCATACCCGGCCGCCAGCTGCCTGAAATTGGTTACCCCTTTCAAGGATGGTGTATCGATCTCCATGGCGCCAAATTCATACACAGGCCCATGCAGTGGCAGCGAGCGAAAAACGGTTTCAACATAATTCCTGACAACGGGCCGCATAATCACCGTCCTTACCGTAGGGTCATCCCCAAACATTACGCGAAAAAAAACGCGGGCAAAAGCCCGCGTTTTTCATCCGGTCGCCAATTACAGCTTGGCAGCGTTTTCGGACAGGTACTTGGCCACACCTTCCGGGGACGCTTTCATACCCTTGTCGCCTTGCTTCCAGCCAGCCGGGCAGACTTCACCATGCTGTTCGTGGAATTGCAGGGCTTCCACCAGGCGAATCACTTCGTCGAAGTTACGGCCCAATGGCAGGTCGTTGATGATCTGTGAACGCACCACGCCTTTCTTGTCGATGATGAAGGCACCACGGAAGGCGACACCACCAGCAGCTTCCACATCATAGGCACGGCAGATGTCGTGGTTGATGTCAGCGGCCATGGTGTATTTCACCGGCCCGATACCGCCATCATTGATGGCCGTGTTACGCCAGGCGTTATGGGTAAAGTGGGAGTCAATCGACACACCGATCACTTCCACACCCAGTTTCTTGAAGGTGTCCATGCGGTGGTCAACGGCGATCAGTTCAGACGGGCACACGAACGTGAAGTCCAGCGGCCAGAAAAACACCAGGCCATACTTGCCATCAATGGTTTTCTTCAGGTTGAAATCGGGAACGATCTTGCCATCGCCCAATACAGCATTACAGGTAAAATCGGGAGCGGGTTTACCAACAAGAACACCCATGGTGACCTCCATTTGCTTCGGTTGATTCACGCCACCATGCAGGTGCCGGCAGCATTAAAAGGGAACCCATCATACACTGCGGGCTGGGGCATGCACACCCCAAAACACGCGTCTTACGGGATTTGCCGGCGCTTGCGGCGCGAACCCCAGACCACCAGCCCAGATACCCCCAGCAACAACATGGCTACTGCGGACAAATCCATCAATAAAACAGTGAATCGGCCGAACAAGCGGCCACTGTGCAAATCCAGGATCACCTGCTCCAGCGTCAGGGTTGAACCGGCGGGAATATCGGGCAAACCGGCTGCACCTCGCGCAAGAACCTGGACAGGTGCCCACGCAATACGGTTATCGCTCACGGGTGTAAATGCGAGGGTACCCAAGTCCAGCAGCCACGGTTGTCCGGCAACCTGCAAGCCCAGATGCCCGTCCATATCCTGCCCAAGTGCTTCAACCGCACCGGGCAACCCGTGTTCAATGCCAATGCGTTCCAACAGGCGATCTTCCGGATCAAACACCCACAGGGAATCCCCGCAGGCAGCTACCCACCCACCCGGCACAGTCACTGCGCCAGCAAAAAAACCACCGCATTCACCCAGATAGCGAGACTCCCGGTACAAACGATCAACCCCATCGTGCAGTACACGGCCAGCCCCTACCTGCACCAGCGACACACCCGGCTCATCAATCCCGTAAAGGGCCAGCAACCACGGCTGGTGCACCGTCTGTCCCAGCCCGAATTCTTTCGTGTGATTGAGCGCGATGCCAGTGATCGACACCACAATGATGAACGCCATCGCCATCAGGCCGACCCAGCGATGCCATCGCGACAGGAACGCCCGCATCGCTGGATTCACTGGCTTATCCCTGCCACATGTTTTTCATGGACGCGGGCATCCAGGTACAAGGCCAGGCGTGCCACATTCCGCACCGCTCGCACAGACAGGGTGGCACCGCTGATGCCATCGATATGGCGATCGAGTTGCCGCTCCTGCAAACGCGCCCCCTGGAATTGCCCGGTAAAGAACGGGTAACGCACTTCACCACCACGACTCTCCCGGTACTCCAGGATTTGCACACGGTCTATGGCGCCATGACGAATGACGACACCCATGGTGATGGGCATTTCCTTGCCGATTTCATCCATCACCCACGCCGTACCGCCTTCAACCGGCCAATAGCGCAAACGCATGTACCCGGGCGCATGCCCGAGAATAGCGGTTGCCGCCTCACGATCACTGGCATCCAACCACCACTGCTGCGGCTCCGCCGCGGATTCGCTGGTGAGGAAGCGCTGGGTGACTACCGCCACATCCGCATGTGACGCCACTGCAGCACACAACATCAGCAGTATTAATGCGCAACGCATACTTTGCTCCTGAAAACACATACGGCAGGAAACCCCTGCCGCACGCGATTCATTGTCTGCCCCTGCATCAGAAGCTGACACCCACACCCAGGTTAAAGCCGTTGAACTCGTCCTTGCCACGCGGGGCATCCTGGAACTGGTAATCGGCTTTCAGCACCACGTTTTCGTGCAGCCAGTAATTCACACCCACGTCCCATTGCTCGTAACGGGTATCGTTACCACCGGCACCGGCTTCATTATCCCATTCGCCATAGCGGGTGAACACACCCAGCTTTTCGCTGAAGCGCCAGGAAGGCTCGACGTACCAACCTTCCTGCACGCTGGCACCCAGGGCCACCTGCTCGATGCGGTCATCAATATCCCAACGCGCTGCCAGCGCCTTCAAGCCGAAAGGACCTGCCTGGTACACGACATGCGCTTCATACAACATCGCATCCACGGCTTTGTTGGCACCGCTCAGGTCAATGAAGTTTTCCTGGTACAGGTCTTCCTGGTATTGCACACTCGCGGCCAATTCCAGGCCCGCAATACCGGTGTATTTCAGGCGGCCGGTATAGGCCAGTGCATCGGCATCAGCTTCCGAGACTTTCTGGCGGCCATCACGAATCTTGTATTTGCCCAGATCCAGCCCCAAGCCACCGGTGACCGCCACGTCATAGCCAAAACCCGGCAGGATTTCGCCGCCCAATGCCACACCGCCTTCCCACCAGGTGGTCGGGATGATCTTGTTTTCCACGCTATTACGCTCGACGCCATAGAAGGTATCTGGCTCGTGCGTTTCATTGAGGATACCCACCGGCATCAGGAACAGCCCGGCTTTCGCCCGATGTGCACTGTTCAGGTCATATTCGATGTAGGCTTGTTCCAGTTCCACTTCACCGTTCTGGTCATCACCCGCAATGCTGTGCTCCAGCTCGATTTCTGAGAAGAAACGCAGGCGATCATTGAACTGGTGGCCGAGGAACACCACAAAACGGTGGAAATCCACTTCATTCCGGTCTTCCGCCCCAGGCGCATTGTTCTGGTTTTCCCAGTTGTTGTAATGCATTTCCGCATAGCCACCGATAGTGGTATTGGCGGCCCAGCTTGCTGTCGCCGGTGCAGCGGCATTGGTTTCCACCGCTGTTGCCGTGGCTTCAACCTTGACTTCGGTCTCACGCAACTGGGTTTGTTGCTGCAACAGCTGCTTTTGCAATGCTTCGATTTGCTGTTGCTGTTGCTGGATGATTTTCCACATTTCTTCCTGGCTTGGTGCTGCCATGGCGGGCATGGCCAACATGGCTGCCACCGCCCCTGACACGATTGTGTTACGCATTCCGGTTCCCCTGGATCCTGTCTTGTTGGGCCCTGTAACGGGCTATTCAATGCCGCCGGGTTACCCCAGCCAGCGAGAATGTAACCGGAATAAATCCTAAATGCAAATAATTCTCATTTAATTTTTATTGACGCAGATCAATCTCCCCTTTACCCCTCTTTCGCCCGGGCACAAAAAACCCCGCCGTAGCGGGGTTTTTCAGGCACACCAGGACTTCAGCCAGCGGCCGCTGACTTCAGCAATGGCTCCAGCTCGCCGTTTTCGTGCATTTCACAGACGATGTCACAGCCACCGACCAACTCACCTTTCACCCACAATTGCGGGAACGTTGGCCAATTGGCATACACCGGCAGGTTGGCGCGGATTTCCGGGTGGCTCAGCACATCCACATACGCAAAACGCTGCCCACAGGCCATCACCGCTTCAACGGTACGGGCCGAAAAACCGCATTGCGGCATGTTCGGACTGCCTTTCATGTACAGGATGATGGCATTGCCTTCGATCTGTTCTTTGATGGTATCCATGATGTCCATGACACAAACCTGCCTGTGTGGTGAACGGGGGTGCCATCCTAGCACAAACCGGCGCTTACCCTAGCCCTTTGCTCGGTTTTTTACGTCCTTCCCCGCCTGTGGTGATATTCCACTGCCCTGACAATGCCTTGCAGCTGTTTGCCAAGGCTTTTTCTTATGGCTATGATGCGTTTTTAACAGGCAGCCCGCAGCTGCCTTTTGTTTTCCTGAAGCACAGCCTTCACGAAGTAACCGAGTGATCATCATGAATGACCACGGCTTGATGAATACCTATGGCCGCCTCCCTGTCACTTTTGAACGCGGTGAGGGCGTACGCCTGTTTGACACCGATGGCAAAACCTACCTGGATGCATTGAGCGGGATTGCGGTCACCGGCCTGGGTCACGCCCACCCGGCCATTACCAAAACCCTGCAAGCACAAGCCACCAAGCTGCTGCATGTGTCCAACCTGTATCACATCCAGGAACAGGAACGCGCTTCGGAAGCCTTGCTCGCGGCCTCTGGCATGGATCGCGCTTTCTTCTGCAACTCCGGTGCCGAAGCCAATGAAGCCGCTATCAAACTGGCGCGCTTGCATGGTCATCGCAAAGGCATCCAGGAACCGGCCATCATCGTGATGGAAGGGTCATTCCATGGCCGCACCCTCGCGACCCTGAGCGCATCCGGCAATCGCAAGATCCAGGCTGGCTTTGAACCACTGGTCAACGGCTTTGTGCGCGCACCCTACAACGATCTCGAAGCCCTGAAGCACATTGCTGCCAACAACCCGCGCGTGGTGGCCGTACTGGTTGAACCCGTGCAAGGCGAAGGCGGCGTGCGCGTGCCTGACAGCGGCTATCTCGCCGGCTTGCGCAAATTGTGTGATGCGCATGGCTGGTGGCTGATGCTGGATGAAGTCCAGACGGGTAATGGCCGCACCGGCAGCTACTTCGCCTGCCAGCAACTCGGCGTGATGCCGGATGTCATCACCACCGCCAAAGGCCTGGGCAATGGCGTCCCCATCGGTGCCTGCCTGGGCCATGGCGAAGCCGCGACCGCTTTCGGTCCTGGCCAGCATGGCTCAACATTTGGCGGTAACCCGCTGGCCTGCGCAGTCGCCCACACCGTCATTACCACCATTGAAAATGAACAGCTAACCCAACAGGCGGCCCAGCAAGGTGAATGGCTGCGGCAAGGCCTGCGGCAACGGCTGGCCAATGTTCCTGGCATCGTCACGGTTCGTGGCTGGGGCCAGATGACCGGTATTGAACTCAGCACCCCCTGTACGGAACTGGTCAAGATTGCCTTGGCAGAAGGGTTGCTAATCAATGTCACCCACGAAAAAACCATCCGTTTACTGCCTTCGCTGATTTTCAGCCAGGCCGAAACCGAAGAGCTGGTCGATCGCTTGTGCCCACTGATCGAGCAATTCGCCACCAGCAAAGCTGCCTGAAGTACGACACCATGACCCCGGTACGCCATTTCCTGACACTGTCAGACTGCACTCCCGCTGAACTGGACGCGATCATCACGCGCGCCATCGAATTGAAGCGCTTGCTGCGCGAGGGAGTGACCCACGAGACCCTGCACAATCGCATCCTGGCGATGGTGTTCGAGAAAGCATCGACACGCACCCGCGTCTCGTTTGAAGTGGGCATGGCGCAACTGGGCGGGCAAAGCCTGTTCCTGTCACCGCGTGACACCCAGCTGGGCCGTGGCGAGCCGGTTTCCGATAGCGCCCGCGTATTGTCATCAATGGTCGACATCATCATGGTGCGCACTTTCGAGCACAGCATCATTGACGACTTTGCCCGCTATTCCTCGGTACCGGTCATCAATGGCCTGACCGATGAATGCCACCCTTGCCAGCTGCTGGCCGACGTCCAGACCTTTGTCGAGCAACGCGGCAGCATCCGTGGCAAGACCGTGGCCTGGGTCGGCGACTGCAATAACATGTGCCGCACCTACATCAACGGTACCCGTGCCTTTGGCTACACGCTGAAGCTGTCCTGCCCGAAGGGCTATGGCCCGGACAAGTCCCTGCTGGCCAATAACCCGGCCATGCAATTGGCCGATACCCCGGCCGATGCCGTGCGCGATGCAGACCTGGTGGTGACCGATGTGTGGTTCTCCATGGGCCAGGAATCCGAACGCGGGCAACGCCTGCCATTGTTTACCGGTTTCCAGGTCAACCCGATGCTGATGAACCTGGCCAAGCCGGATGCCCTGTTCATGCACTGCCTGCCCGCCCACCGGGGCGAGGAAGTCAGTCACGACATGCTGGATGACCCGCGTTCCGCGGTCTGGGATGAAGCGGAAAACCGCCTGCACACCCAGAAAGCCCTGATGGAATTCCTGCTCGCCAGCGGCCCCTTCAAGACCCGCTGAGCGGGCGCCCACGCCTGCCCTCCCCTGGCTCACTTGCCCCTGTGGGTTATCCACAGGAAGCCCACCGCTTTTTGTCTTGCAAAGCCTGCCAAACCGCATTATCTTGTAGCTCCGAGACAAAAAACCCCTATATGTTGGGGTTTGCGTCAGGTGCGCGATCCCGGATGAATGGGCAGAGAAACAAAAAAACCAGCCTGTTCAGCGGCTTAGCATCGGCCCGATGACGGTCCCTTGAAAACCCGCCCTTGCGGGTTTTTCCGTCCCGATGCAGCCCTCGCGCCTTGGCACTGGCTACGACCACACCAGTAACCGCTTTTTAGCATGTGCCCACGCGGCACCACCAATAAGGACATGGAGAGGCAGCATGCAGACCCACACCGAATCACGCTCTACCCAGGCTCCCAGCGTCAATGCCGACAACGGAGGTGCTGACATGGATTTGACCGCCACCGCCCCCGGTCGCCTGCGCGTGATCAAGCGCAATGGAACGGTTGTGCCCTACGAAGACAGCAAGATTGAAGTGGCCATGACCAAGGCCTTCCTGGCCGTGGAAGGTGGCACAGCCGCTGCTTCCAGCCGGATCCATGAAGTGGTCAAGCAACTCACCGAACAGGTGACGATGACCTTCAACCGCCGCATGCCCTCCGGTGGCTCCATCCACATCGAGGAAATCCAGGACCAGGTCGAGCTGACCATGATGCGCAGCGGCGAACACAAGATTGCCCGCGCCTACGTGCTCTACCGCGAAGAACAGAACCGCAAGCGTGCCCAACAGGGTGAAGACACCCCGGCCGCTGTTGATGCCCGCGCTGCCGGCATTCATGTCGTGCTGGCCAATGGCCAACGCGCGCCGCTGGATGTCGCGCGCATGCACACCATCATCAATGAAGCCTGCGCCGGCCTCGAGCACGTCGATGCCAACCGCATCTTTGAGGAATCACTGAAAAACCTCTACGACGGTGTCTCTGTCGATGATGTGAACACCTCACTGGTGATCACGGCACGTACCCTGGTTGAGGAAGAACCCAACTACACCTATGTCACGGCACGCCTGCTGCTCGACAAGTTGCGCGCCGAAGCGCTGCGCTTCCTCGGTATTGCAGACAGCGCCACCCAGGCAGACATGGCCACCTACTACAGCAAAGCCTTGCCCGCTTACATCGCCAAAGGCATCGAGCTGGAACTGTTGGCTCCCAACCTTCGCAATTTTGATTTGAAGCGTTTGGGTGCCGCACTGAAACCGGAACAGGACCTGGACTTTACCTACCTTGGCCTGCAGACCTTGTATGACCGCTACTTCATCCACAGCGGTGACATTCGCTTTGAACTGCCGCAAATCTTTTTCATGCGTGTCGCCATGGGGCTGGCAGCCGAAGAAGATGACCCGAACGCACGTGCCATCGAGTTCTACGAACTGCTGTCATCATTTGACTACATGTCATCCACACCGACACTGTTTAACGCCGGTACCCTGCGTCCCCAGCTGTCATCCTGCTACCTGACCACTGTGCCGGACGATCTCGATGGTATTTTCCAGGCCATCCACGACAACGCCATGCTGTCGAAGTGGGCAGGCGGTCTTGGCAACGACTGGACGCCGGTACGTGGATTGGGCGCCCGCATCAAGGGCACCAATGGCAAGAGCCAGGGTGTTGTACCTTTCCTGAAAGTCGTCAATGACACCGCTGTGGCCGTGAACCAGGGCGGCAAGCGCAAAGGCGCTGTCTGTGCCTACCTCGAAAGCTGGCACATCGACATCGAGGAATTCCTCGAGCTGCGCAAGAACACCGGCGATGATCGCCGTCGCACCCATGACATGAATTCAGCCAACTGGATTCCTGACTTATTCATGAAGCGTGTCGTCAATGATGGCGACTGGACCCTGTTCTCTCCCAACGATGTGCCGGACCTGCATGATCTCTACGGCGCTGCGTTTGAACAGCGTTACGAGCATTACGAGCAACTGGCCAACGAAGGCAAGCTGAAGCTGCACAAGCGCATCAAGGCCGTTAATTTGTGGCGCAAGATGTTGGCCATGCTGTTTGAAACGGGTCATCCCTGGATCACGTTCAAGGATCCCTGCAACATCCGCTCGCCACAAGGTCATGTGGGTGTTGTGCACTCATCCAATCTGTGCACCGAAATCACACTGAACACCAGCGCTGATGAAATTGCCGTGTGCAACCTGGGCTCCGTCAACCTGGCCCAGCACATCGACAGCAAAGGCCAGCTCGACAAGGCCAAGCTGCGCAAAACCGTACGCACTGCCGTGCGCATGCTGGATAACGTGATTGACATCAACTACTACTCGGTACCCCAGGCACGCACTTCAAACATGCGTCACCGCCCGGTAGGCCTCGGCATCATGGGTTTCCAGGATGCGTTGTATCGTCAACATATTGCTTACGCGTCACCTGAAGCCGTCGAGTTTGCCGATCGCTCCATGGAAGCCGTGAGCTATTTCGCGATCGAAGCGTCTTCCGAGCTGGCAGCCGAGCGCGGACGTTACAGCTCTTTTGAAGGCTCGCTGTGGAGCCGCGGGATCCTGCCCATCGACAGCATCAAGCTGCTGCGGAAGGAGCGCGGGGCTGACTACCTGCAAGCCGATGACAGCCAGACCCTGGATTGGGACAGCTTGCGGGACACCGTCAAGACACAAGGCATGCGCAACTCGAACGTGATGGCGATTGCACCCACGGCCACCATCGCCAACATCACCGGCGTGTCGCAGTCCATTGAGCCTACCTACCAGAACCTGTACGTGAAATCGAACCTTTCCGGTGAATTCACGGTGGTTAACCCCTATCTGGTACGCGACCTGAAAAACCGTGGGCTGTGGGACAAGGTGATGGTCAACGACCTCAAGTACTACGAAGGCAGCGTGCAAAAGATCGACCGTATCCCGGCCGAGCTGAAAGCCCTGTACGCCACCGCCTTTGAAGTGGAGCCACGCTGGCTGGTGGAATCGGCCAGTCGTCGCCAGAAATGGATTGACCAGGCCCAGTCACTGAACCTCTATATCGCTGAGGCCAGTGGCAAGAAGCTGGACATCACCTACAAGATGGCATGGTTCTCCGGCCTGAAGACCACGTATTACCTGCGCGCCCTCGGTGCCACGGCGACTGAAAAGTCGACCATCACCACCGGTGCCCTGAATGCGGTCTCGGCCAGCAGCGCCTCACCGACGGCAGATGCCGCACCGGTACCCAAAGCCTGCTCACTGGATGACCCGGACTGCGAAGCTTGCCAGTAAGCTGAATGGGCGCCGGTTCCTGACCGGCGCCATTCACACCCATGTCGTCACACAACCAGTGCCCCCGTTTACAAAAGAGCGATCTTGCATGGATCGTTCTTTTTGCCCTGTTCAGCACCATCATCTTGTTTTCAGGCCGGTCAACCCCCCTCGTTTTTGATGCTGCAAGACATGCCCTTATTGCACGCAATGTGGTCGAGGGTCATGGTTTTGTCGTGAGTTATCCATCAGGCAACACGCCCCTCACCATCACCAGCACCGGTCCCTCTTTAATCCTTCCCGGTGCAGCCATCATGACCATGACTGGCAACACCTATTGGTTCCCCGCTTTTTCAGCCGCCATATGGCACTGCGTACTCCTTGGGATCTTGCTCTTCAACATACGCAGACTGATGCTTTCAGGCAGGCAGCTTTTTTCCTTTGCAGCACTTTTGCTGTTTTTATTCCTGTGGTACGAGCCCATCTGGTGGACCTATTTTATCGGTGAGGCATCTTCGCTCCTGCTAGCACTCATCGCCATTTGCATATCATCAAAACCAGGAGTCCTTTCACGCAAGGACTACTTCTGGACAGGCTTTATTGCCAGCCTGGCCGTCCTGTCCCGGCCGATGGTTTTACCTGCTTTGACAGGTATTGCCTGCCTGATCATGATCAG
>SBFY01000074.1 GCA_006227085.1 Gammaproteobacteria bacterium | reverse complement strand
CAGTGCCGCTGTCAGCGTCGTCTTGCCATGGTCAACGTGGCCAATCGTGCCAACGTTCACATGCGGCTTCTTGCGTTCAAATTTTTCCTTTGCCACGGTTATTCCCCTCTATCAGGATCAGTTAATTGACAAATCAGCCTTTGGCGTTAGCAGCCATGATGCCTTCAGCAATATTGTTCGGCACTTCGGCGTATTTCACGAACTCCATCGTGTAGGTTGCGCGACCCTGGCTCATGGAGCGCATCTGGGTGGCATAACCAAACATTTCAGCCAAGGGCACTTCGGCAGTGATGACCTTGCCAGAGGCAGAATCTTCCATGCCCTGCACCATGCCACGACGACGGTTCAGGTCGCCCATGATGTCGCCCATGAAATCTTCCGGGGTCACCACTTCAACCTTCATCATCGGCTCCAGCAATACCGCATCCGCCTTGCGGGCACCTTCTTTCAGTGCCATGGAGCCAGCCACCTTGAACGCCATTTCACTGGAGTCCACGTCGTGGTAAGAGCCATCAAACAGGACGACTTTCATGGCCAGCAAGGGATAGCCCGCCAACACACCGTTCTGCATTTGCTCCTGGACGCCCTTGTCGACAGCACTCCAGTATTCCTTGGGTACCGTACCGCCAACCACTTCACTGACGAATTCGTATTCTGAATCCGCTGGCAACGGCTCCAGACGCAGCCATACATGACCGTATTGACCACGACCGCCAGACTGGCGCACAAACTTGCCTTCGATTTCCACAGTCTTGCGAATCGTTTCGCGATAGGCCACCTGCGGCTTACCGATGTTGGCTTCAACGCTGAATTCGCGACGCATACGGTCAACAATGATGTCGAGGTGCAACTCACCCATACCGGAAATAATGGTCTGGCCGGACTCTTCATCGGTACGTACGCGGAATGACGGGTCTTCCTGGGCCAGCTTGCTCAGGGCGATACCCATCTTTTCCTGGTCAGCCTTGGACTTCGGCTCTACCGCAACAGAAATCACAGGATCCGGGAAATCCATGCGCTCGAGGATAATGATGTTATCCGGATCACAGAACGTATCACCGGTGGTGACATCCTTGATACCGACTGCGGCAGCGATATCACCGGCGTACACTTCCTTGATCTCGTTGCGGTGGTTCGCGTGCATCTGCACCATACGACCAACGCGTTCTTTCTTCTGCTTGACGGAATTGTAGATCGCGGAACCGCTTTCCAGCTTTCCTGAATACACGCGGAAGAAGGTCAGGGTACCCACGAACGGGTCTGTCGCAATCTTGAACGCCAACGCAGCGAACGGCTCGTTGTCGTCGGATTTACGAACGGCTTTCGTGCCGTCTTCCAATTCACCTTCGATCGCCTTGACTTCCGTCGGTGCCGGCAGGAACTCAATCACTGCATCCAGCACAGCCTGAACACCCTTGTTCTTGAACGCTGAGCCGCCCAGTACCAGCACGATTTCGTTGGCCAAGGTACGGATGCGCAAGCCTTTCTTGATGTCTGCTTCGGAAAGCTCACCTTCTTCCAGGTACTTTTCCATCAGCTCTTCATTCGCTTCGGCAGCCGATTCAACCATCTGCTCACGCAGCTGCTCACACTGTTCCTTCAGCTCTGCCGGGATATCAGCGTAATCAAAGGTCATACCCTGATCCGCTTCATTCCAGTAAATAGCTTTCATCTTGATCAGGTCGACCACGCCCTTGAATTCATCTTCGGCGCCAATCGTCATCTGGATAGGCACGGCATTGGCACCCAGTCGCTTCTTCAGCTGACCAACCACTTTCAGGAAGTCAGCACCGGCACGGTCCATTTTGTTCACGAACACCATGCGCGGTACTTCGTATTTGTTCGCTTGGCGCCATACGGTTTCTGTTTGTGGCTGCACACCGGAAGATGCACACAACACCACTACTGCACCATCCAGTACCCGCAATGAACGCTCAACCTCAATGGTGAAATCCACGTGGCCGGGGGTGTCAATGATATTGACACGGTGCTCATCAAACTGGGCACTCATGCCACGCCAGAACGTCGTGGTCGCAGCGGAAGTGATGGTAATACCCCGCTCCTGCTCCTGCTCCATCCAGTCCATGGTGGCAGCGCCATCGTGCACTTCACCAATCTTGTGGGACAGGCCGGTATAGAACAGCACCCGCTCGGTCGTTGTCGTCTTGCCGGCATCCACGTGAGCGCAGATACCGATGTTGCGATAGCGGGAAATCGGGGTTTTACGAGCCACAGCCAATACTCCGGATCAAAGTCAGTAGGATTAGAAACGGTAGTGCGAGAAAGCCTTGTTGGCCTCTGCCATACGGTGCACGTCTTCACGCTTCTTCACGGCGCCACCCTTGCCTTGGGCAGCATCCATCAGCTCACCGGCCAGGCGTTGCGGCATGGATTTCTCGCCACGGGCGCGCGCATATTCAACCAGCCAACGCATGGCCAGGGCTGCACGGCGTGAGGGGCGCACTTCTACCGGCACCTGATAGGTAGCACCACCCACACGGCGGGACTTCACTTCCACCATCGGCGCCACGTTTTCCAGTGCTTGTTCAAATACCGCCACCGGATCACCCTTCAGGCGTTCCTGGACAGTGTTCAAGGCACCGTAGACAATTTTTTCAGCCACGGATTTCTTGCCATCCACCATGATGTGGTTGACAAACTTGGCTAAAGTGACGCTCCCAAACTTGGGATCGGGCAGGATTTCACGCTTCGCAGCTACACGCCTTCTCGGCATTTCTCTTTCCTCGCTTCAGGTTAATCCGGGATCGGGACACCCGGCCTTACTTATCCGGTCATCAGGCATACCCTGACCCCGGGATTACTGTTCCAGGACGTGGGTCCGGGATTACTTGGGACGCTTGGTACCGTACTTGGAGCGACCTTGCTTACGGTCAGCCACGCCAGAAGTGTCCAGGGTCCCGCGCACGGTGTGGTAACGCACACCTGGCAAGTCCTTGACACGTCCGCCACGGATCAGCACCACGCTGTGCTCCTGCAGGTTGTGGCCTTCACCACCAATGTAGGAGCTCACCTCGTAACCGCTGGTCAGCTTCACACGGCACACCTTACGAAGGGCCGAGTTCGGCTTTTTCGGGGTGGTCGTGTATACGCGGGTACACACACCGCGACGCTGGGGGCAACCCGCCAGGGCAGGAACGCCACTCTTGGCACTCTTGCTGCTACGCGGCTTGCGCACAAGCTGGTTAATCGTCGTCATTCGTTCTCTCCAACTGAGCCGCACCCGCGGCCAGCAAACCAAACATAAGCAGGACAGCCGAATGGGCCATCCTGCCAGGAAAATGGGAGGCGCATTCTATATGCCGACCTCCCGCGCCGTCAACTCAGGATCAACCCTGTTCTTTCAGGGCTTCCGTCAGTGCGGCTTCGATTTCTTCCGCGCTCACGGTGGCTGAGGCCGAACCCGGCTCCAGGCGCTTGCGCTTGCGCTCCTGATGGTAGGCAAAGCCGGTTCCCGCCGGGATCAGGCGCCCCACCACCACGTTTTCCTTCAGGCCACGCAGGAAATCCTGCTTGCCGGAAACCGCTGCTTCGGTCAGGACTCGGGTCGTCTCCTGGAAAGAGGCGGCGGAAATGAAGCTGTCGGTCGCCAAGGAAGCCTTGGTGATACCCAGCAGCACACGCTCACAGCCTGCCAACGCCTTGTCGGCTGCCACCAGCGCATCATTGGCCTCCAGCAGCGCCGTATACTCGACCTGCTCACCCTTCACGAAGCCGGACTCGCCGACATCGGTGATTTCGACCTTGCGCAGCATCTGGCGGACGATCACTTCAATGTGCTTGTCGTTGATCTTCACACCCTGCAGACGGTACACGTCCTGGATTTCGTTGGAAATGTACTTGGCCAGCTCCTCGATACCCTTGAGGCGCAAAATGTCATGCGGGCTCAACGGGCCATCAGAAATCACCTCGCCGCGCTCCACCTGCTCGCCCTCAAACACGTTCAGGTGACGCCATTTCGGGATCAGGACCTCATACGCTTCACTGCCATCGGCCAACGGCTTGCCATCGGTCGGGGTAATGACCAGTCGGCGCTTGCCCTTGGTTTCCTTGCCAAAGCTGACCACCCCGGAGATTTCCGCCAGGATAGCGGGCTCTTTCGGCTTGCGGGCTTCGAACAAGTCAGCGACACGCGGCAGACCACCGGTGATATCACGGGTCTTGGAGCCTTCCTGCGGGATACGTGCCAGCACGTCACCCACCTTCACTGCCGCACCGTCTTCCAGCGTCAGGATAGCGTTAGCCTGCAGGAAGTAATGCGCCGGCTGGTTCGAGTTCGGCAGGATGATTTCCTTGCCCTTGCCATCCACCAGAGCGATCGCCGGACGGATATCCTTGCCCGCAGCCGGACGTTCGGAGGGATCCAGGATCACGATGCTGCTCAAGCCGGTCAGTTCATCCGTCTGGCGCTTGACGGTAATACCCTCTTCGATACCACTGAAGCGCACCTTACCCGCAGCTTCCGTCACGATCGGGTGGGTATGCGGATCCCAGTTGGCAACGATATCGCCAGCCTTGACCTTGTCGCCATCCTTCACGCGCAGCACTGCACCATACGGCAGCTTGTAGCGCTCACGCTCACGACCGTTGTCGTCAGCAACAGACATTTCACCGGAGCGTGACACCGCAACCAGGTTGCCACTTTCCTGTTCCACATGCTTCAGGTTGTGCAGGCGAATCGTGCCGCCGTGCTTGACCTGGATATTGTCATCCGCCGTTGCCCGTGATGCCGCACCACCGAT
>SBFY01000153.1 GCA_006227085.1 Gammaproteobacteria bacterium | reverse complement strand
CTCCAGACCAGGATGGCCAGACCGGCGATGACAGCGATCAGTGAATACAGCATGGGGCACTCCGGGAATGCAGGGCGGCTTATTGTGCCATGCCGGGAGCTGTGCGTAACCGCTGCAGTTGCTGGCGGATGTCATCCATGATCCAGCACAGTGCTGGCACCAGCAACAAGGTCACCAGGGTGGCGAACAGCACGCCAAATGCCACTGAGATGGCCATCGGTTTCAGGAATTGTGCCTGGATGGAGGTTTCCAGCTGGATGGGCAGCAGGCCGACAAACGTGGTCAGCGATGTCAGCACCACGGCACGAAAGCGGCGCACACCAGAGCGTGCCACAGCGTCGCGCCACAAGGCGCCTTGCCGGCGCTGGTGATTCATGTCATCAATCAGCACCAGGCTATCGTTCACCACGATGCCAGCCAGGGCCACGATGCCGATAATCGAGATCACGCTGATTTCCTTGCCGAGTAACCAGTGGCCCAGCAAGGCGCCGACGACCCCGAAGGGAATCACGGACATGATCACCAGCGGTTGGGTGTACGAACGCAACGGGATGGCGAGGGCGGCGTAAATCAGGCACAGCACCAACAGGCCTGTGATGGCAAGTGTGCGGGCATTGTCCGCCTGTTCTTCGGCTTCACCGCTGAGCGAATAACGCAAGCCGGGATAGCGCTGCGGCAATTGCAGCAAGACCTGTTGTTCGAGATCGGCCAGGATGCGTGTCGGTTCCACCAGTGCCTTGTCGACATCGGCCTGCACATTGACGATGCGTTCGCGGTTCAGGCGCTGGATGCTGCTGATCCCTTCCTGTTCTACCAGTTCACCCACCACCGGGAAAGGAACCTGGCGCCCATCAGGTAATCGCACCCACAGGTCCTTGAGGGTTTCCAGGCTGTTGCGCCGTTGTTCGGGCAGGCGTGCATACACGCGCACTTCATGGCGGCCACGCTGGAGCCGCTGGATTTCAGCACCGAAGAACGCCTGCCGGACCTGGCGTGCCAGCTCGGCCTGTCCCAGTCCCAAGGCTTCGCCTTCAGCGGTGAGTCGCACATCCACTTCCGGGGCGCCGGCATTGAATGTGTCGCGGATGTCGAAGACACCATCGTACTGTTGCAGTGCCTGCTTGACGCTATCGGCTGCTGCACGCAAGGTGCCGAGTTCATTGGCGTTGAGCTGGATGTCAATCGGTATGCTCGCGCGCCCTGCGTTTGCATCAACACTGAGGGCCTTGATGCCGGGCAGCGGACCAATGGCCTCGCGCCACCATTTGGCCAGTGTCACCGAGGTGATGTCACGCTCGGTACTGGGCAACAATGCAGCTGACATGCTGGCGGTGACATCATCGGTGGAGAGCAGTTGCAGGTCTTCAATGACATCCACATCGCTGCCGCTGCTTTCGCGGTAACGTGCATTGACTGTGTCAGCCGCATCCGCAATGCGTTGTGCCATGGCATGCGTGACGGTGTAGGGCGTGCCTTCCGGCATTTGCAGGGTCATCTCGATGAAATCGGATGGCACATTCGGGAAAAACACAAACCGCACCATGCCGGATGGAACGAGCTTCATTGCCAGCATCAGGCAGGCGAGGAACAGCGCCAGTACCAGGTAACGATGTGCGAGACAACGTTGTAACAACGGCTGGTACTGTTGTTGGGCGAAGCGCTTCAAGCCGTCACTGAAACCTTGCTGGAACTGCTGGCAACGTCCCAGCCAGCCTTGGCCGGATGAGCGGGTGTGCATATGGCGCAAATGTGCTGGCAGGATGAATTTGGTTTCGAGGATCGAGAATGCCAGGCAAAGGATGACGACTGTTGCCATCACGGAAAACAGTTCCGCGATGCCTTCGGTGAGGAACAGCATCGGCAGGAAAGCAATCATGGTGGTAATGACGCCGAACACGGTGGCCGTGGTCACGCGTTTGACACCACGTATGATGCTGTCGATGCCTTGCTGTTCCTGTTCCAGTACATGGTAGGCACTTTCCGCCGTGACGATGGCATCATCCACCACGATCCCCAGCACCAAAATGAAGCCGAACAGTGAAATCACATTGATCGATTGGTCGATCCATGCGGTATTCATCAGCATCAATGCACCGAGGAAGCAGAACGGCACGCCGACCACTACCCAGAATGCAAGTCGTGGTTGCAGGAACAGTGCCAATGCCAGTACCACCAGGATGGCGCCTTGCACGGCATTACGCAGCAGCAATTCGATGCGGCCCTTGAGAACGTTGGTCTGGTCCCACCAGGTGTGTAGTGTCACGCCTTCCGGTAGTTGCGACTGTGCTTCCGCAGTGAAGGCCTTGACGGCATCGCTGATGGCCAGTGCATTCTGGTCGCCGACACGATCCACCTGCAGGGTAATGGCCGGCAGGCCGTTGAAGGTGCTTAACAGGGGCTGGTCGCGGAACCCGTCGCGCACGGTAGCGACATCACCGAGACGTACACGTTGGCCATCGGCACGGCTCAGTAACACCAGGTCGCGGAAATCATCGGCGCTGCGGGCCTGGCTGCTGGAACGCAAGCTGATGGTGCGATCATCGGTACGCAGTTTGCCACCCGGCAAATCCTGTGATTGGCGTCGTACCGCGGCCACCAGTTCGTCAAAGCGCACGCCGTACTGGCGCAGGGTCGCATCGGAAACCTCGATGGTCATTTCGTAATCGCGACTGCCGATGACCTTGACCTGGGTAATGCCCGGCAAGGCGAGGATGCCATCGCGCAGGCGATCGGCCAGCTGCTTGAGTGCGCTTTCATCCAATGGGCCATAAGCGGTGAGGTTCAGTACACGGGTGCGTCGCAGTACTTCCTCAATGACTGGTGATTCCACCTCAGTGGGGAATGATGCAATGCTGTCGACGCGTACCTTGATGCGGTTGACGACCGTGGTGGCATCCACGCCGGGTAACAGTTCCACTGTCACCACGCCGCTGTTTTCGGTAGCGGTTGATCGCAGTTTGTCGATGCCTTCAAGATCCTGGATGGCTTCCTCGATCTTGACCAGCACGCCTTCCTCGACTTCTTCCGGACTGCTGCCGGGATAGGGGACAGTGATGGTGATGGTGTCGCTGGGGAAGGTCGGGAACACTTCCTTGGTCATGGTGGCAATGCTGGTGAGGCCGGCGACGATGACCAGCAGCATCAGCAGGTTGGCGGCAACCGGGTTGCGCGCCATCCAGGCAATGGCACCCCTTTCCTGTATGACCGGAGGATTCACGGTTGCAGGCTCACCGCCATGCCGTCGAAGGCCATGGGCAGGCGTGTGCTCATGACCCGATCCCCTTCTGCCAGGCCTTCACCGATGATCACGTGCTGGCTGTCGCGGTACAGCACTTCCACCGGTCGTTGCGCCAGTGTCTGGTCCTCACGGACCACAAACACGTGGTCGCCGGCCAGTACGGACAATGGCAATCGCACGGCATCGGCCAGCGGCTGGGCAGCGATATCGGCGTGCACGAACAGGCCGATGGGCAATGGCGGGGTGGCGTCATATGGCGCGTCGACGGTGGCCACCAGCGTGAACACCCGGGTTTCGTCATCCAGCATGGCATCGGCACGCTCAATGCGGGCTGGCCATTGCACCTGGCGATTACCCAGGGTGGCATGCAGGGTGGCCTGGGTGGGCGGGAATTCGCTGAAGTAGGCCGGTGCCACTAATGCGAAATCGCTGGCGGGCAAGGGCAGGCGTACCTCGGCCACGGTTGTGCTGGCCAGCTGGGCAACCGGGTTGCCCGGCATCAGGTACTGGCCGAGGTCGGTGTGGCGTTCCTCAATCACGGCATCGTAGGGTGCGCGGATGATGGTATTGGCCAGGTCCTGCCTGGCTTGTCGCTGGCGCGCCTCACTGGCGCGCAGTAATGCCAGTGCTTGCTGCACGGCAAGCGAGGAGGCCTCGTAGCGGGCCTTGCGATCGGCCAGGTCAAGCTGGGCCTGTACCAGCGCTGCCTCGGCTTCGGCCAACGCTACCTCGTAATCGGTCGGATCCACGGTGACCAGGGCATCACC
This sequence comes from Gammaproteobacteria bacterium, assembly GCA_006227085.1. GTDB lineage: Bacteria > Pseudomonadota > Gammaproteobacteria > Pseudomonadales > M0112 > M0112. The sequence continues at coordinate 8,507 of SBFY01000153.1, read as the reverse complement.
TTGTGCGACCCGGCGGCCTTGCACGAAAGTGGGTGACATGGCGAGTACGCGGCCACTGATCTCGCTGGCCAGGCGGGTGCGATGGCTGGGTGTCACGGTGCCTTGCGAACGAATGCTGAATGCCACGCTGCCTTTGTGGACGGTGATGGTCTCGACCAGTGGTGCCGGTCGTTGCACGCTGTGGCGCGCCGGTTCCGGTTTCAGTGCCAGCATGGCCTGGCCGGATAACCAGGCCAATGCAATGACCAGGATGGGCAGCAGGATCCGCAGCCAGGATTGCCGGTTCATCAGGAACTCCATGATCAGTTGGGTCACCGGGACTTGTTGTTGCTGTCCCGGCTAATTACTATGCGTGCATAGTATCCAGCCCCGACAGGCCCTGCAAGCATGAATGACGACAGCACGACCACTGACGATGCACTGCTGGGACTGGATTTACACCGGGTCAGTGGCTTCCTGTTATTCCGTACGGCGGCGCAATGGGAACGGACCATTGACCAGGTCGTGATGCCGGTTGGGCTGACACGTACCCAGTTTTTTGTGCTGTCGCTGGTGCAGTTCCTTGGCCAGGATGGCCAGTCGGTGACGCAAAGCCGGATTGCCAGCGATGGTGGGCTGGACCCGATGATGGTGTCGCAGGTAGCGCGGCGACTGGAGAGCAAGGGCTGGTTGGTGCGGGTAGTGGATCCGGCGGATCGTCGCGCCCGCTGCCTGCAGGTGACGACCGCCGGTCGTGAGGTGCTGCTGCCGGCGCGTCGGGCCGTCATGCAGGCCGCCGAGCGTTTTTTTGCAACACTCGGTGAAGGTGAGCGCACGTTCCAGCAGTTGTTGCTGGCCCTGCTGGCAACGGGTGATCGGCCATCATGAGCCGGCAATGGGATGTCTTCTGTGCGGTGGTGGATAACTTCGGCGATGCCGGGGTGTGCTGGCGGTTGTCGAAACAGTTGGCCGCTGAGCATGGGCTGGATGTCTGCCTGTGGATTGACCAGCCGGAAGTGTTGTCCCGCTTGTGCCCGGATGTGCAGGCCGGTCGGGATATGCAAACCATCAATGGTGTGACGGTTTGCCGCTGGACTGGCAGCAGCCTGCCACGTCCGCAGGCGGCGGTGGTGATTGAAGCCTTTGCCTGTGAATTGCCGGATGCTGCGGTTGATGCAATGGCAGCGCGTGAGCGGCCACCGTTGTGGATCAACCTCGAATACCTGAGTGCCGAGGATTGGGTGGAAGGCTCGCATGGCCTGTGGTCGGTGCATGCCCGCAGCCGGCTGCGCAAGGCGTTTTTCTTCCCGGGCTTCACGACGGCGACGGGTGGTTTGTTGCGGGAGTCCGGGCTGGAAAAACAGCGGCAGGACTTTCTCGCCCATGAAAAGGCCCCGTTCCTGGCCGGGCTGGGATTGCCGCCGCGTGCCGGTGAGCGCCTGCTGTCCCTGTTCGCTTACCCGGATGCGCCGCTGGTGGCGATGTTGCAGTCACTGGCGGAGGGGTCACAACCATGGGCCTGCCTGGTCCCGGATGGGCCTTTGGCAGCAGAGGTGGGAAAAGTATGTGGGCAGCCACTGATCACTGGCCGGCCATGCTCACTGGCCAGTCTCCGTGTGCTGCGGCTGCCGTTCCTGTCCCAGCAGGATTATGACCGCCTGCTATGGGCCTGCGACCTCAACATCGTGCGCGGTGAGGACTCTTTCGTGCGGGCACAGTGGGCTGGCCAGCCGATGCTATGGCAACCTTACCGGCAGGCTGAAGCGGCCCATGAGGCCAAGCTGGCGGCGTTCCTCGCACGCTATACGATGGCTTGGCCGCCAACGCTGGCGCATGCCCTGCAGGATTGGGACATGGCCTGGTGTCGTGGGCGGTGGGATACGGTGGCATGGGAAACGCTGCAATCCCGGATGGGCGATTGGCAGCAAGCCACGCAGGAGTGGCGAAAAAAGCAGGCGGATTTGCCGGACCTGGCGTCAAAACTGGTGCAATTTTATACAGATTGGCTATAGTGCACGCCGTTGTTAAACCGTATCGCAGGTGTTTTACATGAAAACTGCTCAAGAATTGCGTGCTGGCCAGGTGATCGAGATCGATGGCCAGCCATGGGTCATCCTCAAGGCTGAATTCAACAAATCCGGCCGTAACTCCGCTGTCGTCAAGATGAAGATGAAGAACATCCTGACCGGTGGTGGCCAGGAGATCGTTTACAAGGCCGACGACAAGCTCGACCAGATCATCCTTGATCGCAAGGAAGTGACCTATTCCTACTTTGCTGATCCGCTGTATGTGTTCATGGACACCGAATACAACCAGATCGAGATCGAGAAAGACGATCTGGGCGATGTGGTGAACTTCATTGAAGACGGCATGACCGATGTGTGCGAAGCCGTGTTCTATAACGACAAGGTGATCTCTGTGGAATTGCCGATCACCATCGTGCGCCAGATCGTCTACACTGAGCCTGCGGTGCGCGGTGATACCTCTGGCAAGGTGATGAAGTCTGGCAAACTGGCCAATGGTCACGAGATCCAGATCCCGGCCTTTATCGATACCGATGATTTCATCGAGATCGATACCCGTACCGGTGAATACAAGGCTCGTGCCAAGGTCTGATCCAGGCGAGCAATAAAAAAGAGCCCTTCGGGGCTCTTTTTGTTTTCAGCGACAGCTCAATGCTGGTGTACAGGGATGAGCTGGTCTTTGGGTATCGATGGTGTCGTGCTTTTGGCAGGAGAGGTTTTTTTCACGACCTGGTAATCGATGCGTGAAAAATCCTTGTGGTGATAATCGTAGACCGGCCATTTTTCCGGCGCGTAGTACTTCGATTCGGTGCGTTCCGTCAGGGATGGCAGCAAGTAAAATTTCAGCGCGTAATAAGCATCCAGGAAAATATGCCCGGTACGCAGCCCGTGCATGAATCGACGCCAGATAAAGCCGGGATTAAATAGCACCGCTTTCCGGTAGCCTTGCGCAATGTATTCCTGGATGGTGTCTTCGCTGAGTTTCGGGTGCGCAAATAGTTGCTCACTGGAATACATGAAGTAATCATCCCAGTTATACGATTTGACGATACCCAGTTTGTGGTATTTCTGGAACATTTCGGTGCCGGGGAAAGCGATTGTCCTGCCGAACTTCATCATGTCCAGTGGCAGGTGGCTGGCAAAATCGATAGTGTCCTGCATGGTTTCTTCGGTGTCGGCGGAGAGGCCCAGCATGAAAAACCCGTTGGTATCGATGCCCGCCTTGCGCGCCAACTTTACGGCACGCTTGCCTTGTTCAATGCAGGCCTTGCCGCCTTTGCCAAAGGCTTTTAGCACAGCGTCATTGCCGGATTCAAAGCCGAACGACACGCGGTAGCAACCCGCCTTGCGCATTTTTGTGAAAAGTTCGTCGTTCGCGCTCTCGACGCGAATACCGTTGGAACAGGTCCATGCCATTTTGACGCCACTGGCAATAATGGCGTCGCACACATCGGCCGCCCATTGCTGGTCTGAGGTAAAAATATCATCGACAACCATCGCTTCACGGAAGCCGAGGTCATAAAGCTTTTTCATCTCATCCGCACAGCGCTGCGGCGATTTCTTGCGATAACCCAAAGCCATCGTCATCTTGCTGGCGCAAAAGTCGCATTTGTAGACACAGCCGCGGGAAAATTCGATGCCAGCTTGCGGCGGTTTCCGGGTATACAGGTGTGAGCTGTATTGCTTATAGACTTCCGGGTTATAGAGCTCCCAGGCCGGCATCGGCAAGTCATCGAGATTGGCAATCGGTGGCAACATCGGTGTGTGACGGATGTGGTCGCCATCACGGTAGTAGAGACTGCCAATATCCGCAGGATCCTTGCCGTCACAGTAATCGGCAAAACTGTAATCGGCCTCACCGACAAATACCGCATCCAGGCGTGATTCCATCAGCGACTCGGCCGGTAAGGCAGAGAGGTGTGGTCCGCCAGCGACCACGCGAATGGTTTCCGAGATGTCCTTGGCCAGCACGCTGATGTCGCGTACCTGGTTCATGAACGGTGTGGTGGCGGTGACACCGATGATATCGGGCTTGAATGCACGAATGCGTTCTTCAACCACGCGGTAGTCATAAGGGACATAAGACAGGTCGAAGATCTCGACGTGGTGGCCGCGCTGCATGGCCATGGCGGCCAGGGTGGCCAGCCCCATGGTCGGGAATACCGGGTTGACCAAAGACGCCTTGCTGCCGCCATAGCTGGCCGCATAAGACGGGTTGATCAGTAGTACACGGGCCATGGCAATTCCTGGGTGATCCCGTTGGCGGGAATCGCTGATGATACGGGATGCCCCGTGAGAGATAAACCGTTTGCGGGTAGGGGTTTACTGGTCAGGACAGCTTTTTCAGCAACCCCAGCATACGCTGCTTGACGGTGCTGCGATGGACGCTGCCGCCTTGGGATCGGCCCACCTGGTGGGGGTTGGCGAGGAACCAGTCATAGCTTTCCTGCAGCATCGCCTGATTGGAGTAGGCCGGCTGCCAGCCCATGGCCTGCAGGGGGGTGACATCGAAATAGAAGGGTTTGTGGTAGGTGAGGTAGTGCCAGGGTGCGAGTGGTGACAGCCGCATCCAGTCCAGTGTCTTGAGGGCGTTGATGGCCAGCCCGGCCGGGATGCTGGTGATGCGGGAGCGGGAGCCTGCATAGCCGATCAGGTCGGCGAGGTCTTGCCGCAGGGACTGGAACTCTGCGGCCCCCACATTGTAGGCACCGGGTTTTTGCTGTTTGAGTGCCAGCATGTAGAAATCCATCAGGTCATGGGCGTGCACAAATTGCAGGCCGCCGCTGCCGCTGTCGATGATGTAGATGCGGCGCTGGTCACGAATCCAGTCAAACAGGATTTCAAAAATACCCAATCGCCCTTCACCGAGGATGGTCCGGGGGCGGATCACGATCAGTGGCAGTTGCTGTTGTGCGCAAATGGCGGCCACGGCTTTCTCGCCGGCCAATTTGCCACGGCCGTAGATTTCAACAGGGTGCAGCGGCGTGGCTTCGGTGACAGGGCAGTGTGCCGGTGCCCCGAAGATGGCGCTGGAGCTCATGTGGATGAAGGCCTCGACCCCGGCCTTGGCGGCTTCTTCGGCGGCAATCTGGCTGCCGGTGACATTGACCTCGTGGAACTCCTTGCCGGACTTTGTCAGTGGCACTAACGCAACCGTGTGATGCACGACCTGTATGCCCTGCATGGCTTTGGCGACGCCGTCGCGGTTACGGATGTCGCAGGCAATGAACTCGGCGTCTTTGGGGCGGGCGGGATCTTCCCAGATATCCAGTATGCGTACCGATTCGCCTTGCGCCAGCAGGCGGCGGGCAATCAGGTTGCCGAGGAAGCCGCTGCCGCCGGTGACGAGGTGCTTCATAAATGGATGGGCTTGTCGAACTCGCCGCGCTCCTGCATTTGCCGGAGGCTGCGGCGCGCGCCTTCTTCCAGGGTAATGACCGGGTGGTAACCCAGTTCGTGTTGGGCTTTGGTAATGGAACAGGCAATGTGCTTGTTCATTTCCGACAGCACATGGATCTTCTGGTGGTAAAGCCCCACGCTTTGCAGCGTGGCATCGACCAGCCGGGCCACTTCGCAGGCAAGATGGGGCAGGCGCAGGCGCTTGTGTTTGCAGGTTTGGCCGAATTCGGTCTCCAGCAAACGTTCCACCGTGTCGACAATGGTGTTCATGGTGTATGGGTGTTCGTCTGCAATCCAGTACAGCTCGCCATTGGCTTTTTCCGTGATGGCCGCCAGGATCAGTGCCTGCGCGACATTGTCCACGCACGACATGGAGCGCAGGTTCTCGCCATCGCCGATGATCGGGGCGCCGCCATCACGCACCATCTGGAAAAACAGCGATTGGCGCGGTGGATGGAAGGGCCCATAGAACCAGGTGGCGCGGATGATGACGGTCTCGACCTGGCCGCGGGACTGGATGGCGCGGATGGCCTGCTCCATCTGCATCTTTGCGCGACCGTAATGCATATAGGGGTTGTACGGGGATTGCTCATCAAAACGGTGTTCACGATCCGGGTTGCAGCCAGCCGGTGAATTGGATGACATGCTGATTACCCGTTTGGCCCCGGCCTGGATGGCGGCGTCGTGCAGGTTGATCGTGCACTGCACATTGATGTCGTACAGGTCGCGTATCCGCTTCGGGTGAATCAGGCCCACCAGGTGGAAGATCGTGGCCCCCTTGGCGCCTTCGCAGAAGCGGGCACAGTCTTCCGGCTTGCGGAGGTCGCCGGCAATGAAATCGACCTTGGGGTAGAGGGCCTGGAGCTGGCGGATGTCTTGCCCGGGCTCCACCAGGGCACGGATCGACAGCCCTGGGCAGGGTTCACTCAGGCGTGGCACTTCAGGGATGCCGTGCGTCAGTGCATCCAGCAGGGCGTGGCCCAGCCAGCCGGATGCGCCAGTCACCAGTACCGTGTTATTGGGAAACTGCGGGTTCATGCCAAGGGTTGCTGCCCGGGAAGATCGTTTTAGGTATGGGGCCAGTCTACCTGCCGCCGCTGTGCGGCGCCAGCACTTGTGGCGTGACAACGGCAGGCGGGCTAAGCTGCGGGGGTATTTGTGTTAGCCATGTCACAAGGAGGATCCCATGATCGTGACCAATATCGAAGTGATTCCCGGTAAAACCGTCATCAAGCACCTGGGGATAGTGAATGGCAATACCGTTCGCGCCAAGCATGCCGGCCGCGACATCATGGCCAGCTTCAAGAATATTTTCGGGGGCGAGCTCAAGGGGTATACCGAGCTGTTGCAGGAGTCGCGGGAAGAAGCCCTGCAGCGCATGATCGAGCAAGCCCAGGCCATTGGTGCCAACGCGGTGGTGAATGTGCGCTTTTCCACCTCGTCGATTGCGGCAGGTGCGGCAGAGCTGTTCGCTTATGGCACGGCAGTCGTGGTGGAGTAAGCCATGAACCTTGACCTGATTGTCTTTCTTGTCTTGTTGGTACTGGGCTATGTGTTTGGCCAGATCGCCGAGAAGCGGCATTTCAAATCGATCATTGAGCGCGAAAAAGCCCTGCGTGATGTGCTGTGTTTCAACGAGCGCCACATCCCCGACCTGGGGCCGGCTGACACCACATTGGTGGCCGGCAGCGTGGTGGTATCAATCGACTACTTCAAGCGTTTCGTTGCCGGTTTACGCAATCTCGTTGGTGGCCGCATGAATGCCTACGAATCGCTGCTGGAACGCGCGCGCCGTGAAGCGACCTTGCGCATGAAAGAAGAAGCCAGGGCGCGTGGTGCGACCAGTGTCTGGAATGTGCGCCTGGAAACGGCATCGATTTACAAAGGGGCGCGCCAGGATGTTGGCTCGGTGGAAGTCGTCGCATACGGCACAGCACGCATCCCGCGTTGAGCGATCATGAATTACGAAAACCCTGAGATCCCTGAAGGCATCAATGTCACACCGGAACATCCGCTGAAGGAGTTTGCGGTGTTGCTGGTGGGTGTCAGTACCGCGATTGTGGTGGCGGTAGTGGCCTTGTCACTGTTGGCGGGGTACATGGTGCGCTTTGTGCCATTCGCGCAGGAGCAGGCGTTGGCCTCCCGTGCGGGCACGCTGTGGCAAGGCGTTGTGCTGGATGAGGAAGCGCAATCCAAACAGCACTACCTGCAATCATTGGCGGATCGTTTGTCGGTGCACATGGCATTGCCGGAAGGCATGACCATCACGGTGCATTATGTGGATGAACCCACGGTCAATGCGATGGCCACATTGGGTGGTCATGTGGTGATTTTCCAGGGGTTGATCGATGCGGTGCCCAGTGAGAATGCGCTCGCCATGGTGATGGCGCATGAGATTGCCCATGTGCAGCACCGGCATCCCATCGTCGCGCTGGGGCGTGGCTTTGCAGTAGCGCTGGCCTTGAGCAGCCTGTCGGGCGTGGGTGATGGCATGATGCAGCAGTGGCTGGGCAGTGTGGGCATGGTGACAAGCCTGTCTTTCAGCCGTGCCCAGGAAGCCGAATCGGACCTGGATGCCCTGCAGGCCTTGCAGCAGGAATACGGCCATGTGGGCGGCGCCGAAGCCTTTTTTGAATACGTGATGGATGGCGGCCATTGGCTGGAGCCGCCTGCCTTGCTGAGTACCCATCCGGGCACGGAAGACCGCATCGAACGCATCCGCGCTTTTGCCCGTGAGCACCCTGCCGTGAATCCCAAGCTGGTGCCATTGCCGACGGGAATGTGATAGAGGGCATGTGAAAGATAAAAAAGGCCCCTGACGGGGCCTTTTTTATCTGGCCGGGATCAGAAGCCAAATGTGGTGCTGAATGTGGCCCGCAAGCCATAGCTGTCATCGGTGCTGAAGGTGTACGGAAAGCCGAAACCTGCAGAGGCTCCTTCAACATTGATGCCATCGATCTGGTCGACCATCAGGGCTACGCGCCAGCCCGATGCGCAGTCATCACTGAATTGGCCAGCGAATTCCACGCCTACGGAGGGTTGGTACTGGGTTTCGGCGTTTTCAAAGCGGTTGAAGAAACCGCCGCCGCCCGATTCGTTGGTGAC
>SBFY01000157.1 GCA_006227085.1 Gammaproteobacteria bacterium | reverse complement strand
CCCTGCGGGGGCTGGCGGGTGTGGAAAATGTTGGGCAGCCGGGCGAAATGGTTGTCAAAGCGAAAGGGCATGGGGTACTCCTTAATGCCTGAGTATTTTACTAGGAAATCAGCATGGATTCACGCCTGAAAATCGAGCAGGGCGATATCACCGCTTTGAAGGTGGATGCCATCGTCAATGCCGCCAATAACAGCCTGCTGGGTGGCGGTGGGGTGGATGGTGCGATCCACCGTGCGGCCGGGCCGGAATTGCTGGCCGAATGCCGCACCCTGGGCGGCTGCCCGACCGGCGAAGCGCGCATCACCCGCGGTTACCGCTTGCCGGCGAAATGGGTGATCCACACGGTGGGGCCGGTCTGGCGTGGTGGCCAGCACGGTGAAGCGGCGCTGCTGGCCTCGTGTTACCGCAACAGCCTGGCCCTGGCGCTGCAGCACGGCATTCGCAGCATTGCCTTCCCGGCGATCAGCTGCGGGGTGTATGGCTATCCGGTCGAGGCGGCGGCCGCCATCGCCGTGCGCACGGTCAGTGAGGTGCTCAAGGGCGATGAGCGCATCGACGAGGTGTGTTTCGTGTGTTTTGGGCCTGCCGTACTGGCGGCATACCGGGCATTGCTGGGGTGATGAAGGTGATTGCCGGCAATTCCTTCTATAATCGGCGGACGCGAAAAAGGAGAACACCGTGAGTCTTGTTGAAAACCGCTTCCGCCGCCTGCGTCGCACACCGGCCCTGCGTGCCCTGGTGAGGGAAACCCGCCTGTCCGTCGATGACCTGGTGCTGCCGGTATTCGTGGAAGAAGGCATCGATGCGCCGGTGGAAATCGCCAGCATGCCGGGGGTGTTCCGTCATCCGGAAAAGGATTTGCCGAAGGTGCTGAAGCGCGCCCACAAGCTCGGCCTGAAGGCGTTCATCCTGTTTGGGGTGTCCCATCACAAGGATGCGGCCGGCAGCGATTCCTGGTCCGACAAGGGCCTGATGGTGCGCATGATCAAGGCGGCGAAAAAAGCCGTGCCCGATGCGGTGATCATCAGCGATAACTGTTTCTGTGAATACACCACGCACGGTCACTGCGGCGTGGTGTGTGATGGTGATGTCGATAACGACAGCACACTGGCCAACCTGCAATTGCAGGCAGTGGCTGCCGCCCGTGCCGGTGTCGACATGATTGCGCCTTCCGGCATGATGGATGGCATGATCACGGCGATCCGGCAGGCGCTGGATGCCGCCGGTTTCAGCCATCTCCCGATCATGAGTTATTCCACCAAGTTTGCTTCAGCGTTCTACGGGCCGTTCCGCGATGCGGTGGATTCGAATTTCAAAGGCACGCGTGCGACCTACCAGATGGATGTGGCCAATGGCCGTGAAGCCCTGGCGGAATCGTTACAGGATGAGCTGGAAGGCGCCGACATCCTGATGGTCAAACCCGGCATGCCATGCCTCGATGTGCTGGCGCGTATTCGCGATGCCAGCGCAAAACCGCTGGCCGTTTACCAGGTCAGTGGTGAGTACGCGATGATCAAGCACGCGGTAAACGCCGGTGCATTGAATGAGCAAGCGGTCGTGATGGAATCGTTGCTGGCGTTCCGCCGCGCCGGTGCGGACCTGGTCCTGACCTATTTTGCTGAAGATGTGGCTCGCTGGTTGGCGAAATAACACCCGATAGGAAGCCTGCTGTATGTCTTATGAAACCCTGCTCAGTCCCGCCAGGATAGGGACGCTGGAACTGAAAAACCGCATCATCATGGCGCCGATGGGCTCCAACCTGCCCGAAGCCGATGGCCATTGCGGTGAACGCATACAAGCGTATTACGAAGCGCGTGCTGCCGGTGGGGCAGCCATGGTGATCATGGGTGTGGCCGCCATCGCCTGGCCGAACGGCGCCTGCAATCCAAACCAGGTGGCGATTTCCAGCGATGAATTCCTGCCCGGCTTGAAAGCCGTGGCGGATCGCGTGCATGCGCATGGTGGCAAGGCAGCGGTGCAGTTGCAGCATGCCGGCAAGGTGGCCGTGCGCGATGTGGCAGCCGGGCGGCCGCAATTGGTGCCGTCGGTTCCGAAGCCGAAATCGGGCGACATGATGGATGCACTGACCGATGAGGAAAAAGGCGCGTTTGTGTCAGCCTTTACCCAGCGAGGGGCAAAAGTCGAATACCAGGTCGCTACGAAAGAGGATATCCAGTGGTTGGTCCGGCAATTTGCCGATGCCGCTGATCGCGCCAGGCGAGCGGGGTTTGATGGCGTCGAGATCCATGCCGGGCACGGTTACATCATTTCCAGTTTCCTGTCGCCCAACACCAATCATCGCGAGGATGAATACGGTGGTTCGCTGGAAAATCGCGCGCGCTTGTTATGTGAGGTGATTGCCGCCGTCAAGGAAAAGGCTGGCAAGGATTTCCCGGTCTGGTGCCGGCTGGATGCGCATGAATTCCGTGTCGAGCCCGGTATCCGCCTGCAGGATGCCGTGGCGGTTGCAAAAATGGCGCAGCAAGCTGGTGCCGATGCCATTCATGTCAGTGCCTATGCTGATTCATCGGTGGGCATTGCCTTTACCGAAGCCCCACTGGTGCATGATGAGGAAGGCTTCGTGGAGTTTGCCCAAGCCGTGAAGGATGCGGTCAATGTGCCGGTGATCGCAGTCGGTCGCATTGAGCCTGCGCGTGCTGACAAACTGATCGAAGGCGGTATTTTTGATTTTGTGGCGATGGCGCGCAAGTTGCTGGCAGACCCGGAGCTGCCCAACAAACTGGCCAATGGCAAGGAACAGGAAATCCGGCATTGCATTTACTGTTACACCTGCGTGAGCCAGATTTTTATCAATAACCCGTTGCGGTGTGCCGTGAACCCGCGCACTGGGCACGAGTTTGAAAAAGTGATCACGCCGGCTGCGACACCCCGCAAGGTGCTGGTGGTTGGCGGTGGGCCCGCCGGCATGGAAGCGGCTCGTGTGGCAGCGATGCGTGGCCACAAGGTGACGATTGCCGAACGCGGCAAGCGACTGGGCGGCACGGTGTTTTTTGCCGCGATTGCCTATCCGCCGAATGGGCGCTTGATTGAAGGGCAGATGGCACAGATTGCATCACTGGGTGTTGATGTCTCGCTGGAGACCGAAGTGACGCCGGAGTGGGTGCAGCAGTTCAAGCCGGATGCGGTGATTGTGGCCAATGGCGCGCTGCGCGATGCGCCACCCATCCTTGGTGGCAATCGCAGTCATGTGTTTGATGGTGACCAGTTGCGCAAGATGATGACCGGTGAAGATGCCAGTGTGGCGAAGAAGAAATTGCGCGGCTGGCAACGCCTCATGATGTGGGTGGGCAGCGTGTTTGGTTTGACCAAAACCCATGAGCGCATCCATCGCTTCAGCCATGTCTGGATGCCGGTGAAGAAACAGGTGGCCATTATCGGTGGCGGTCTTGTCGGTCTGGAATTGGCGGAGTTCCTGGCGCATCGTGGTCGCGAGGTGGTGGTGCTGGAGTCAGGCGATGTGCTGGGACGTGAGCTGGCGCTGGTGCGTCGCTGGCGTGTGCTGCATGAGCTCAAAACCGCCGGCGTCATGCTGGTGAAGAAGGCGCAGGTCAAATCCATTGAGCAGGATCATGTGGTGTATAGCGCGGGCGATGACGTGCCGCAAACGGTGTCAGCCGACACGGTGATCATTGCGCAGGGAGCACGGGAGAACCGCTCGCTGGCCAGGCGTTTGGCCGATACGGGTATTCCGGTGCTGGAAGCGGGCGACGGCCAGGCAGTGGGTTATATCGAAGGGGCGATTCGCAGCGGCTTTGATGCCGGTCTCGCCGTTTAATACAGGATTTTTTCAGGAGTATTGTGATGCATGTGATTCACGCGGATCATCCGGCGTATATCGCCAGCCAGAACTCGATCAAGAATGTCACCAGCAAGAACAAGGACGGCTGGCTGTCCCTGTTTGCGGATGATGCCGTGGTCGAGGACCCGGTCGGGAAATCACCGCTGGATCCGGAAGGCAAAGGCCATCATGGCCGTGATGGCATCAGCGCGTTCTGGGATATGGCGATTGCCATCGGGGATATCGAGTTCAAGTTGCTGCAATCACACCCCTGTGGTGATTCCTGTGCCAATGTGGCGCACCTCACCAAGCGTTTCAGCCCGGAGATGGCGATCGAGATCGACCTGGTCATCGTGTACCGCGTTAACGAAGCGGGAAAAATCATTTCGCTGAAAGCCTACTGGGAATACGACAAAGTGGCCCGGCAGCTGGGTGGTTGATACAGCATGAAGCCCATCGTGTGGTCATTTGTGGCGGCGATTGTGTTGATGGCAGTCATTTTTGTATTGGTGTATTGGCAAGGTATGCGGATGGTAAATAGCACCTTGGAGCTGGTGGATGAATCCAATGCACATTGCCAGTCGAAGATCGGGGTGACGGCACAATACACCGTCGAGGATTACAAGCGTGATACTGGCATGAGCCAGGAGCAGTTTGTGCAGCAGCAAGCTGAATGCCACAAACAATTCATGGAGGCCAACCAATACCGCTTGGCGAAATAGGGCAACGCTTAGAATATAGCGCTGCCCAGTTTGAAGAAAGCCAGCAGGATCAGGATCGAGACGACACAGATCCCGATAATTCCGCCCCAGCCCGCATCACTGAAATGTTTCAGCAGCAAGATCGTGAGCAGGAACGACAGGAATCCACCGAACTGGGGTATCAAGGCAACCAGGTTGCCGATGATACAAATCCATACGATATGCTTGAACAGTATGTGGATGCCCAGAATGCGGCAGGCCAGTGCCATGATACC